>JAEWBE010000009.1 GCA_023391275.1 Bacillota bacterium
CAAACTGCGCGGTGCTGGGTGTTACCATGCTGGTCATTGAAAAGGGCCAGTCGGATCCGACGTTCGGGTTTGTCCAGTCGCTTGTAAACGCCTTTGGGTCGGGGATTGGCTTCCTCGTGGCAATGGTACTGTTTGCGGGGATACGGGAAAGAATTGAAAATAACGACATTCCAAAATCTCTTCAGGGGCTGCCGATTACACTGGTTGCGGCTTCGCTGACGGCCGTATCGTTTCTCGGTTTTCAGGGCCTTGTTGAAGGAATGCTGGGTTAGGAGATGCGGATATGAACGAAATACTGATTCCCGTGCTTGTGGTAGCCGGCATTGGCCTTTTGTCGGGGCTTGTTCTTGCGGTTGCTTCCATTGTAATGGCTGTGCCGAAGGATGAAAAGGCGGAGGCAATCCGTGAAATGCTGCCCGGGGCGAACTGCGGAGCCTGCGGCTTTTCAGGATGCGACGGCTACGCAAAGGCACTGTCCGCCGGGGAGGCACAGCCGGGCCAGTGCACGGTGGGCGGAGCGGCTGTCGCAAAAACCATTTCGGAGTATTTGGGCTGTGACGCGGGTGAGGTTGAAACCAAGGTGGCTGTGGTTCACTGTCTGGGCAGTTATGACAACACAAGCGACAAGGTGGAATATGAAGGCATTCAGACCTGTGCGGGCGCCGCGCTGGTGGCGGGCGGAGTTGCAAGCTGCCAGTACGGCTGCATGGGCCTTGGGGACTGCGTAAGGGCGTGCCGGTACGGCGCGGTCAGCGTCAGCAACGGGCTCGCCACCATTGATCCGAAACTCTGCAAAGGCTGTTCCATGTGCGTGAAAGCCTGCCCGAAACATCTGATCCATTTTGTGCCCTACTGGCAGCAGGCTGTGGTTCTGTGCAGCAACTGCGACAAAGGAGCGGCAACCGGCAAAGTCTGCAAAATCGGCTGCATCGGCTGCATGAAATGTGAAAAGACCTGCCAGCACGACGCAATTCATGTCATTGACAGCCACGCTGTGGTTGACACCGCAAAATGCGTTGGCTGCGGCGACTGCGCCGGCGTCTGCCCAAGGCACTGTATCCAGATGCTCGCTGAGATGTAGCGACTGAGGAAAGCCGGAATTCAAAAGTGCGTTCCTTTTCCCGGGAATGCACTTTTTTCGTTGAAATTCAGTGTGCACTTTGCTACAATAAAGGCATTCTATAAAATGATTAGGAGCATGGGAATGAAGTGCTATAAAATTGAGGATGAACAGTTGGCTGAAACCGAAGCACAGCTGGAAAGCAGCCCCGTGTGTGTTTGTACGGCAGACGAGCTGCGGCAGCAAAACAGGAAATTTGCGGCGTACACCATTGAGGAGTGCTGCCGTTCCGGTCCCGCCAAGCTGGAATCCTATGACGGTTATGATTTTATCCTGCTGAATGTGATTAATGATGAAAACCGATATTTAACACATCGCATCGGTATCTACGTTACCCCTGATCAGGTCGTTTTTGTGTGCAACCGCCCCAGTGGCGTAGTGCAGGGAGTGCTGGAAGCGTTTTCCTGTACAAAGACGGTGAACCTGAATCTTACCAGGGTGCTGTATGCTTTTTTCAACCGCCTGACCAGCAATGATTCTGAAGAACTGGAAGATTTGGAAGAAGAGATTTCAGCGATAGAGGAAAGTGTCATTGAAGACAAAAGCGGCGATTATATTCGCGACATTGTCGCGATGCGAAAAAAGCTGATGTTCTATAAAAAATATTACGAGCAGCTTCTCGACGTTGCGGAAAGTATTGAGGAAAACGCAAACGGAATGCTTACCCCCGGTGCTTTGCGCTATTTCAAGATGTTCACCGCCCGAATTGAGCGCCTGAACCGCAACACCCTCAACCTGCGCGATTATATCACGCAGGTGCGGGAGGCTTACCAGTCCCAGGTGGATATCGGCTTAAATTCGATTATGAAGCTGTTTACCGTGATCACCGCGATTTTCCTTCCTTTGACTCTGCTGGTCGGCTGGTATGGGATGAACTTTAAAAATATGCCCGAACTCCAGTGGCCATACGGCTATTTCATGGCAATCGGCGTTTCTTTGGTTTTTGTTGTCGCCTCCGTCATCTATTTTAAAAAGAAAAAAATATTGTAAATTTTACGCATAGTGTAATTGAGGAAAGACAGAACAAAATAAAATCGGGCCGCATATGCAACTGCGCATATGCGGCCCGATGTGTGCCAAAATGTGTTATTTAATTTCGATCTGCCGGGCCGGCGGCAAGGCGGCCTCCCGTTTCGGCAGCTCAAGTTCCAGAACACCCTTTTCGTAGCTTGCGGCAATTCCGTCGGTGTCAATATTCGAAATATCGAAGCTTCTGCTTAAGGAGCCGTACCTTCTTTCCCGGCGGATAAAATCTTTTCCGTCTTCGTTGGTGTCCTCACTGTGCTCCGCAGTCAGCGTCAGTGTATCGCCTGCTATGTTAATGTGGATATCCTCTTTGTTAAAGCCCGGCAAATCGGCTTTGAGAACGAATTTATCGCCCTTGTCGAGGATATCCGTGCGGCAGGGGGAAATGTCCTTATCGAAATCGCCGAAAAAATCCTGACTCATCCTGTTGAAGTAGTCAAATAAATTTCTGCTTCTTTGCTCAAAAGGAATCAAATCAAACATAATCAAAACCTCCATTTTTATTTGATTTTTGTTTTTCAGGAGCTTTTCGCTCCCTGTTTACAATTTTAGTATAGGTTTGATTTATTAAAAATATTTATATTATTTTTTAATTAAATATGAATTTTAGCACTCAAATCACTAGAGTGCTAACAACAAATGTGAGGCGGATTTGATGGAATCTTATACTTTATTCAAGCCGCGGCCCATCGTTTTAAATTTATGAAATTACTGGAACTATTTTACAAAAGGTATTATAATATTAATAAATCATAAAACGATTTTTTATTAAGGCGGCAGATATACACGGAGATTTGCCTCCATAATTATTCAAAATTAAATAAAATTTATTGGACTCAATTACAAAATATTGACATATTAGTAAACGCGCTGTACAATGGGGCTGTAATGAAACCGCTTTCAAAATATCTGCTACGGAGACGATTTCGGTTCTTTTACAGAAAGTTCTGGTGATTAATTTGGCGCGTATCAGCGATGTTGCCAGACTGGCCGGGGTTTCCTGTGCGACCGTGTCCCGGGTAATCAACGGTACGGCCAGGGTAAGCGAAGAAAAGGCCAAACGAGTGCTTGAGGCAATTGATGCAACGGGTTTTAAGCCCAATGAAATCGCGCGCTCTCTTTATAAAAAGTCCTCCAGAATTATCGGTTATATCATACCCAGCATCCTTAATATCTTTTTAAATGAAATTGGCCGTGCAATAGAAGATGAGGCGTTTGAAAACGGCTATAAAATGATTCTGTGCAATTCCGAGGAGAATTCCAAAAAGGAAATTGCATATATCAATATGCTTTCGTCCATGAATGCCGACGGGATTATCATTACCGCAAACAATGAACATCTGGATGAGGAGATACGCAGCTGTATGCTTCCGATTGTTGTGCTGGATAAAAATGACGGCGCCCGCTACACTGCCTCCGTTCAGGCTGATAATTACTCCGGCGGGCAGATTTCTGCTGAACATCTGATTGAATGCGGGTGCAGAGATATTGTCCTGATGCGCGGGCCGCAAAAATATTCCAGCAGTCAGCAGCGTTTTCTGGGGTATGTGGATGCCTGTAACGAGCATGGCATTCAGCCGCGGTTTGTAAGCAGCGAATACGGCTTCAGCCACGGAATTCAGTGCTCCCGCGAACTGTTGGAACGGTTTCCGCGCGCGGACGGTATTCTGGCTTCCAGCGACATGGTTGCCCTTTCCCTTTACAAGGTGCTCTGTGAACAGGGCAGACGCGTTCCTGATGACATAATGATTGTGGGATATGACGATGTGGAACTGAGTGCGCTGATGACCCCCTCGCTCACCACCGTCGCACAGCCAATCGAAGAGATCGGCAGGCTCGCCGTCAGATTAATTATCGATCAGGTTGTAAAGAATAAAATTGAGCAAAGGGAGAATATCCTGCCTGTCTCGCTTAAAATTCGTCAAACGACGAAACAAAAATAAATAAGGATGGCCGAATTATGGGTAAACGAATTTTTCTAATTGTGCTTGACAGCGTTGGAATCGGTGAAGAACCGGACGCTGCGGAATATGACGATGAGGGCAGCAACACCCTTGCCGCGGCCGCAACCAGCAAATATTTTTCAATGCCCAATATGCAGAAATTGGGTCTGTTCAACATCGACGGCGTAACGTGCCGCCCAAAGGCGGAAGCTCCGCAGGGCGCGTATGCGCGTATGCGCGAGGTTTCAAAGGGGAAGGATACGACCATCGGTCACTGGGAAATTGCAGGGATTAATTCCAAAAAACCGCTGCCGACTTATCCCGACGGGTTCCCTGCCGATGTGATTCGTGGATTTGAGGAAAAGACGGGCCGGAAAGTGCTTTGCAACAAGCCGTACTCCGGCACCGATGTGATCCGCGATTACGGGAAAGAACAGGTAGAAACGGGCGCGCTCATTGTTTATACTTCCGCGGACAGCGTTTTTCAAATTGCCGCGAATGAGGAAACCGTGCCGATTGAAGAGCTTTATCGCTGCTGCCAGATTGCAAGGGACATGCTGGTTGGGGAGCATGGCGTCGGCCGGGTTATCGCAAGGCCGTTTACCGGCACTTACCCCAATTTTACGCGCACTGCCAACCGCCATGATTTTTCGCTCCGGCCGCCTGAAACGACGATGCTCGACCAGCTTTCGGAGAATCATTTTGATGTGATTGCCGTCGGTAAAATCAACGATATTTTTGCGGGAAAGGGCATCAGCCAGTTTGTCAGGACAAAAAGCAACGCGGAGGGGATTGAGCGCACGGTGGAATATACCGGGCAGGACTTTAACGGTCTGTGCTTTATCAATCTGGTTGATTTCGATATGCTTTACGGCCACCGAAACGATGTGGACGGGTATGCAAAGGCGCTTACGCAGTTTGATCAAAAACTGCCGGAAATTCTTGCCGGACTCAGGGAGGATGATCTTCTGATGGTCACCGCCGACCATGGCTGCGACCCGCTTACGCCTTCCACCGACCATTCCCGTGAATATACGCCGTGGGTAATTTACGGAAGCCCCGTGAAAGCCGGTGCAAATCTGGGCACACGGCCGACTTTCGCCGATATTGCCGCCACTGTACTGGATTATTTTGGAATTGAGCCAAAAACGACCGGCACATCCCTTTTACAAAAAATAATAAAATAGAAATTTGGAGGAATTATATGGCTAGTGTACCAACACCCCATAACGGGGCTAAACTGGGGGATATTGCAAAAACCGTTCTGATGCCGGGCGACCCGCTTCGCGCTAAATTTATTGCGGATACCTATCTTACCGATGTCGTCTGCTTCAATACCGTAAGGAACATGCTGGGATATACCGGAAATTATAAGGGGAAACCCGTATCCGTCATGGGCGGAGGAATGGGAATTCCGTCGGTGGGTATTTACACGTATGAACTTTTTAATTTCTACGGTGTGGAAAATATCATTCGCATTGGCTCGGCCGGCGGCATTGCCGATCATGTTCATGTGCGCGATGTGGTCATCGGAATGGGCGCATGCACAAATTCCAATTATGCCGCGCAGTATCGCCTTCCCGGAACGTTTGCGCCGATTGCAAGTTATGACCTTTTGGACCGCGCGGTAAAGGCCGCCGAAAAGCTCAAGATTCATTCGCTGGTCGGCAATGTTCTTTCCAGCGATACCTTCTACGACGACGATGAAGGCGGGCTGCAATCCTGGAAAAGGATGGGCGTTCTGGCGGTTGAAATGGAGGCCGCGGCGCTCTATATGAACGCGGCGAGGGCAGGTAAAAACGCGCTTTGTCTTCTGACAATTTCGGACTGCCCGTTTACCGGGGAATCCCTTCCCGCTGAAGAGCGTCAGACCGGCTTTACTCAGATGATGGAGATTGCACTTTCACTGGCTTAATCCCGGGGTTCATATTTAAAAAATAAGAAATATTTTGCAGAATTCAGTATGGTGTTGAAAAAATTGCCCGAAGGGAGTAATATCACTTATTGTGATATTAATATATCCAAACATAATTTAGGAGGAAAATCTCATGAAGAAAATTGTAGCACTATTGCTTGCAGTTGTAATGGCTGCTTCCGCAACCGCGTGTGCTTCCAGCTCGACACCGGCAGCGTCAAGTCAGGCTCCGGCGGCAAGCACGGCGCCCGCAAGTGCAGCCGAGGCCTCTTCCACAGCAGCCAAAACGGACTTTAAGATCGCGATGGTTACGGATACCGGCGGTGTAAATGATCAGTCCTTCAACCAGTCCTCATGGGAAGGTTTACAGAAGCTTAAGGCCGATACCGGCGCGGATGTCAGCTACACTGAATCCAAACAGGAATCCGACTATGCCACCAACCTTGATAAGGCTGCGGACGGCAATAACAAGCTTATTTGGGGCATTGGTTTTGCAATGGCGGATGCCATTACCAACGCGGCAAAAGCAAATCCGGATATCAGCTATGCCATCATCGACAATGCTTACGAAAACACCCCGTCCAATGTAACGGGCGTTGTGTTCCGTGCGCAGGAGCCTTCTTTCCTGGTTGGCTATATTGCGGCGAAAACCACAAAGACCGGCAAGGTCGGTTTTGTCGGCGGCATGACCAGCGCGGTTATCGACCAGTTCGAATACGGCTATAAGGCCGGTGTTGCTTACGCCGCCAAAGAACTGGGCAAAACAATTACAGTGGACGCCCAGTACGCGGAAAGCTTTTCGGATGCGTCCAAGGGCAAGGCAATTGCACAAAAAATGTTCTCCAACGGCTGCGACATCGTGTTTCACGCAGCAGGCGGTGTTGGCGTAGGCGTTATTGAAGCTGCCAAAGAAGCCAACAAATTTGCAATCGGCGTTGACCGTGACCAGGCTTATCTTGCTCCGAACAATGTTCTTACTTCTGCTATGAAGCTTGTTAATCAGGCGGTTGAGCTTGTTTCAAAGGATGCGCTTGACGGCAAGGAAATCGGCGGAAAAACCTACAACTATGGACTTACGGAAGATGCTGTCGGAATTCCGACGGAGCACAAGCTGATGGGTGACGCAACCTACAACGCGGCGATGGCTCTGGAAGCCAAAATCAAAGACAAGACCATTACTCCTCCTGCCAACAAGGATGAGTTTGCAAAGTTTGAAGCCAGCTTAAAGTAATTTAAGAACCCATTATAAATTCCTTATCACAGGCGGGGCGTGCATTTTTATGGCGCCCCGCTGTGTTAAAGGGACGGAATAACGGCAAGGGGGTTTATTGTAATGGAGGTCAGCAAGGAATATGCGGTGCAGATGCACGGTATTACCAAGATGTTCGGCTCCTTTTGTGCTCTTGACGATGTGGATCTGGATGTCAAAAAAGGTTCCATTCACGCCATTTTGGGTGAGAACGGCGCCGGGAAAAGCACACTGATGAATGTACTCTACGGCCTTTATCAGGCCGACGCAGGCGAAATTTTTCTAAATGGGGAAAAGGTTAATATCAGGAATCCAAATGTTGCAATTGAACATGGAATCGGAATGGTACACCAGCACTTTATGCTGGTCGATAATTTTACTGTAACTCAGAATATTATTCTCGGCAACGAGGTTGCCAATTCGTTTGGCGTTATCGATATGAAAAAAGCACGCGAGGGAATTCTCGAAATTGTCAGAAAATATGGGCTCGAAGTTGACCCGGATTCAAAAATCGAGGATATTTCCGTAGGAATGCAGCAACGTGTTGAAATATTAAAAGCACTTTACCGCGGTGTTGATCTGCTTATTTTGGATGAGCCGACCGCCGTGCTGACTCCGCAGGAGATTGAAGAACTCATCAAAATTATGCGCAATCTGATCTCCGACGGCAAAACCATTATTATCATCACCCATAAATTAAAAGAAATTAAGGCTTCGTCGGGCGTCTGCACCATCATTCGCCGGGGCAAGTACATCGATACCGTCAACGTTGCCGAAGTTGATCAGGAAGAGCTTGCAACCAAGATGGTCGGGCACGCGGTGAAGCTGGTCGTGGACAAAACCCCGGCTGTTCCCGGGGACGTTGTATTTGAAATTGACAACCTTACGGTAAAAGACGAGCGTAAACTGGAGGCCGTAAAGAATCTTTCTTTAAAAGTTCGCAAGGGTGAAATCGTGGGGATCGCCGGAATTGACGGAAACGGGCAGAAGGAACTGGTTGAAGCAATTACCTGCCTGACCAAAGCGGCGAGCGGTACTATCAGAATAAATGGCGCCGAGATTCAAAATACCACTCCGCGCAATGTAATCGATCATAAGATTTCCACTATCCACGAAGACAGGCAGAAACGCGGATTAATTCTTCCGTTTACGGTAGCGGAGAATATGATAACCGAAAAATATCGTACACAGCCTTTTTGCAAAAACGGCATGCTGAACCGGAGCGAAATTCTTTCCTTTACCAAAGGGCTTATCCGTGATTATGACATTCGTCCGGATGACTGCGAGAATCAGCCGGCGCGCGGCCTTTCGGGCGGGAATCAGCAAAAGGTGATTATCGCACGGGAAATATCCAATGAGCCTGAGCTGCTGATTGCCGTTCAGCCTACCCGCGGGCTCGATGTGGGCGCCATTGAATACGTACATAAAACGTTGATTCGTGAGCGCGACGCGGGCAAGGCGATTCTTTTGATTTCGCTGGAACTGGATGAAGTCATGAATGTTGCGGATACCATTGATGTGATTTACGCCGGCAGCATTGTGGACAGTTTTAAGCAGGGCGAAGTAGACGAGCAAACAGTCGGACTTTTAATGGCAGGAGGAAAGTTGAATGAAAATAATGGTTAAAATCCTTAAAAAGCCGATTACTTCAACTTTAATTGCCATCCTGTTCGGCTTTTTAGTCGCCGCCATTGTGCTTGCGATTGCGGGATACAACCCATGGCAGGCATTCGGCGCGCTGTTTCAGGGTATTTTTGCAAAGCCGAAGTATATATCGAATGTAGTGATTAAAGCGACGCCGATTATCCTGACAGGTTTGAGCGTTGCCTTTGCCTTTAAAACCGGCTTGTTCAATATTGGGGCGGAGGGCCAGTACATAGCGGGAACCATCGCCGCGGTCTGTGTTGGCGTAAAGCTGGACTTGGCACCGCTGATTCAAATTCCGCTGGTCGTTCTGTCCGGTATGCTTGCCGGGGCAATTTTCGGTGGTATTATCGGCTTTTTAAAAGCAAAATTTGGTATTCACGAAGTAATTACAAGCATTATGCTGAACTGGATTGCGCTTTACCTTTCCAACTTTGTAGTGAACACACCCGCTTATCATCAGCCAAACTCAACCAGTTCCTACGCGATAAAAGAATCCGGCTTTACCATGCTGCTTCCTAACTGGAAAGCTTCGAAAGAGGGCATGGCGGCGTTAAAGCCCCACCCGTGGCTTTATGAAATGATGCTGAAGACGGATGTAAACTTTGGGATCCTGATCGCTGTAATTATGGCGGTTGTAATTTCAATTCTCCTTTACCGTTCAACAAAGGGGTATGAGCTGCGCGCTGTCGGATTTAACCGCGACGCCGCGGAGTTTGCCGGAATCAACGTAAGCCGCAATATTACGCAGGCAATGATTATCGCCGGTGCGTTGGCCGGCCTTGCCGGTGCGCTGGCGATTACAGGAACTTCGCCGCATAAAATCTCCACTATGGCTGCATTTGAAAACAACGGATTCAACGGCCTTTCCGTCGCACTGATCGCCGGTTCTTCCCCGGTTGGCTGTATTTTCGCCGGTCTGCTCTTCGGCGGGCTGCTTTATGGCGGCCAAAGCGTTCAGCAGGAGGTCGGTGCTCCAACCGAAATTATTAATATAATGATCGGTACGATTGTATTCTTTGTGGCACTTACCAGGGTTGTGCCCCAGCTTGCGGATAAACTGGAAAAGAGAGGTGCTGGCCGTGCTAGGTAATTTTAATATTTTACTGCTGATCGGCATTACGCTGATGTACTCCACCCCGCTGGTGTTCGGTGCGCTTGGCGGGGTTATTTCGGAACGTTCCGGCGTTATTAATATCGGTATTGAGGGTATGATGACTGTGGGAGCGTTCACAGCCGCTTCCGTCAGCTACTACAGCGGGAATCCATGGCTCGGCTTGCTGGCCGCAGGCGCCGCGGGTGGGTTGATTTCCCTTTTACATGCGATTGCTTCGGTTACATTCAAGGCCGACCAAACAATTTCCGGCATTGCAATTAACTTAATCGGGCCCGGATTTGCATTGTTTTTCTGCCGGCTGCTGTTTTCGGACGCAACCATGACGCTGCCTGCAAAAACACTTCCCAAACTTTTTGGTGAAGATGCATTTGGAGACAGCCCCGTGAAAAATCTGAATGTGGATATCACGGTTGTACTTGCTCTGGTTTGCGCTGTCGCACTCTGGTTTTTTCTTTACAGAACAAAGTGGGGCCTTCATGTGCGTTCGGTCGGCGAGCATCCGGCGGCGGCGGACACGCTTGGAATCAATGTTTCCCGTACCCGTTACTTCTGCGTCATTGCTTCCGGCATTTTAGCCGGTTTCGGCGGGGCTTCCATGACACTCGCGATTATCTCCCAGTTTACGCCGACCGCGATCAGCGGGCAGGGCTTTATCGCAATGGCGGCGGTTATTTTCGGCAAATGGACTCCGTTCGGTGCGTACGGGGCCTGTATGCTGTTTGGTTTTGCACAGGCGCTTACAGTGGTGCTTGGCGGGAATGACAGCGGTGTTGCCGTGCCAAGCCAAATTCTTGCAATGCTGCCGTATGTGCTCACTATCGTCGTGCTCATTTTGTTTGTCGGCCGCTCGGTTGCTCCGAAGGAAGACGGCGTGCCATATGAAAAAGGTGTAAGATAGAGTTTGCAAAACGGATAAACAGGAGGATAAAATGGATAATAAAGAGATTTTAGCGAAAGTGGATCATACTCTTTTAACACAGACTGCCACATGGGCGGAAATTAAGCAGATTTGCGACGATGCCGTAGAATACGGCGCCGCTTCGATCTGTATTCCTGCTTCGTATGTGAAGCGTGCCAAGGACTACGTCGGCGATAAAATGGCCGTTTGTACGGTAATCGGTTTTCCGAACGGCTATTCCACTACCGCGACAAAGGTTTTTGAGGCGAAGGACGCGATTCAGAACGGGGCGGATGAAATTGATATGGTAATCAATCTTGGTTACGTCAAAGACGGCCTGTATGATCTTCAGCTGGATGAAATCAGGCAGGTCAAAGCGGCCTGCGGGAGCCTCATTTTAAAGGTGATTATTGAGACCTGTCTTTTAACTGAAGCGGAAAAGATTAATCTGTGCGAAGTCGTAACCAACTCCGGCGCGGACTTTATCAAAACTTCAACCGGATTTTCTACAGCGGGCGCGACTTTTGACGACGTTGCCCTCTTTGCAAAGCATATTGGTCCGCAGGTGAAAATCAAAGCAGCCGGCGGGATCAAAACACTGGATGATGCGGAAAAATTCATTGCTCTGGGTGCTGCCCGCCTTGGCACCAGCAGAATTATTAAAATCATTAAAAACGAGGAAACGCACGGTTATTAAATCCTGTAAATCAGCGTACTGGGAGGGCGGATTTTTATCCGCCCTTTCTCAACCGTAAAGAAGGTGCTTTTATGGATCAAAAGAAATTAGTGGATGCCGCCATTTCGGCGCGCGAGTTAGCTTACACACCATACTCCGGTTTTCAGGTCGGGGCCGCCCTTCTGACCAGAAGCGGCAAGATTTTCATGGGCTGCAATATTGAGAACGCGACCTTTACGCCTACGAATTGCGCGGAGCGCACCGCTTTTTTTAAGGCGGTCAGCGAGGGGGAACGTGAATTTGAGGCGATTGCGGTTGTCGGCGGAAAACAGGGCGAACCAATCCGGGAATACTGCCCGCCCTGCGGGGTGTGCCGACAGGTGATGATGGAATTTTGCGATCCGGAGAGTTTCCGGATTCTTTTGGCCAGGAGTCCGGATGAATGGAAGATCTATACGCTGGGGGAGCTGCTTCCGCTGGGATTCAGCAGTACCAATCTTGAAGAAGGTGAATCAGTATGAGAATGTATGATATTATTGCAAAGAAACGCGACGGCGGGGAACTGGCACAGGAGGAGATTCAATTCTTTATCAGTGGTTATGTGAAAGGTCAAATCCCCGATTATCAGGTTTCCGCACTGTTAATGGCGATTTATTTTAAAGGAATGACGGCGCAGGAAACCGCCTCGCTTACCATGTGCATGGCTAATTCAGGCGAGACGGTCGACTTGTCCTCAATTGACGGCATTAAGGTCGATAAGCACAGCACCGGCGGCGTCGGCGATAAAACCACGCTGATCATATCGCCGATTGTGGCCTCCCTTGGGGTGCGTGTTGCAAAGATGAGCGGCCGCGGCTTGGGCCACACCGGCGGCACAGTGGACAAAATGGAGTCGATTCCGGGTATGCAGACTTCAATTGACCGTGAAAAATTCTTTGACATTGTCCGTAAAGTCGGCGTCAGCGTCATCGGCCAGTCCGGCAATCTGGTGCCGGCGGATAAAAAGCTTTACGCGCTGCGCGACGTGACCGCCACCGTCGAAAGCATTCCGCTCATTGCATCCAGCATTATGAGCAAAAAGATAGCCGCGGGCTCCGACTGTATCCTGCTGGATGTAAAAACAGGAAGCGGCGCTTTTATGAAAACGGCGGCGGATTCCATCCGGCTGGCACAGGCTATGGTATCTATCGGCGAGCATGTCGGCCGCAGAACCATTGCTTTGATTACCGATATGGATCGTCCGCTGGGGAATGCTATCGGAAATTCCCTCGAAATCTGTGAAGTCTGTCAGACACTGAAGGGTCACGGTCCGGCCGACCTGACGGAAATCTGTGTTGATTTAGCCGCCAATATGCTTTATCTGGCCGGTAAAGGGAAAATGGAAGACTGCAAAAAGCTGGCATGGAACCAGATTGAAAATGGCGCCGCTTTTGCGAAGCTGAAGGAAATGGTTGCCGCGCAGGGCGGCGACATCGGTGTGCTGGACGACAACGCGAAATTCGAGCAATCCGGGGTGCAGCATGAGGTTTTGGCGCAAAGCGAGGGTTATCTTTATGCAATGAATACGGAACAATGCGGAATTGCTTCCGTAGAACTTGGCGCGGGCAGGGAGAAAAAAGAGGATTCCATCGATTTCAGCGCCGGGATTCTGCTGCGCAAAAAAGTTGGGGATTATGTGAAGAAGGGTGAACCCATCGCCGTATTTTACTCTTCTTCCATGCAACGCTGTCTGGAGGCTGAAAAGCTTTTTGAAAGCGCAGTCACGATACGCGGGGAAGCCCCGCAGGCTGTGCCGCTCATCCATGCGCGCGTTACACGGGACGGTGTGGAAAAGTATTCCCTGTAGATCATTCAGCAAAAAACACCGCCGGGATGTTTTGTCCCGGCGGTGTTTGTTTCGTGTGTCTTATGTGTCCAGGCCCTCAAACTGCATATTATAGTAGTTTGCATAGAGGCCATTTTTGGCGAGCAGCGACTGATGGTTCCCTCGTTCCATAATTCCTTCGTCGCCAATCACGATGATTTCGTCAGCGTTGCGGATGGTGCTGAGCCGGTGTGCAATTACAATGGTGGTTCTGTCCCTTGCCAATTCCTCAAGAGAATTCTGGATATGCCGCTCGCTTTCATTGTCAAGCGCGCTGGTTGCCTCATCCAGAATTAAAATTTTGGGATTTTTCAGAAAAACACGCGCAATTGCAAGGCGCTGCTTCTGCCCACCGCTCAGGCGGGTGCCGCGTTCCCCTACATAAGTGTCGTAGCCGTCTTCCAGACCAATGATAAAATCATGGATGTTTGCCCGCTTTGCGGCTTCGACAATTTCTTCGTCCGTGGCGTTCGGTTTTCCGTATGCAATGTTTTCCCGGATGCTGCCTGCGAACATGTAAACATCCTGCTGTACAATCCCGATTGCATCGCGGAGCGATTTTAATTTTATGCTTCGCACATCTTTCCCGTCAATCCGCACGCTCCCGGCGGTCACATCGTAGAAGCGGGGGAGCAGGGAGCAAAGCGTCGTTTTTCCGCCACCGGAAGGGCCGACCAGCGCCACGGTTTTCCCTGCGTCAATATGAATGTCGATGTTGTTCAGAACGTCACTGGCCGAATCATAGCTGAATGTAACATCGCGGTACTCAATCTCTCCCCTTACGTTTTCCAATTCAATTGCGCCGGGCTCATCCACGATATCCGGCTTGGTTTCGACCACTTCAATGAAACGGCGAAACCCGGAGTAACCCTTTTGGAACTGCTCCGTGAATTCAATCAGAACGTCAATCGGATTAATAATAATGTTTATGTACAGGGCATAGACCGCTAAATCGGATAAATGAAGCGTGCCCTGCGCAATAAAAAGTCCCCCGCTGATTAAAACGGTAATAAAGAGAAGGCCCTCAAAAAAAGAGGTTCCCGCACGGAAGCTGCCCATAATCCGGTAGCTGCTGACCTTGGAATCCAGAAAACGTAGATTGCTCTCGCAGAATTTTTCGTGTTCCAGTTCTTCGTTTCCAAAGCTTTTCACCACACGGATTCCCGAAAGGCTGTCCTGCACGCGGGCGTTGACGCCGGCGATTTTTCTGCGGTTGTCCATGAATACGGCGCGCATTTTCTTGTTTTTATCAATGCTGAATACAATCATAACCAGAGTGACACACAGTAAAATCAGGGTCATCGGAAGGTTGATCATCGTCATCAGCACAAAGCTTCCGACAATTTTCAGCAGAGAAATTAAAATATTCTCGGGGCCGTGGTGCGCCAGCTCGCTGATATCGAATAAATCTGAAACCAGCTTGCTCATCATTTCACCGGTATTGTTTTTGTCGTAGTAGGAAAAGGAAAGGCGCTGCAGATGATCAAATAAGTCCTGACGCATATCGCTTTCCATTCTCGCACCCATTACGTGTCCCCAACTGGTGATGTAATACTGACAGCCGAGACGTACCAGTTCCATCACCAGCAGTCCCGCCGCAATCCAGGGCAGGCTGCGCAGGATGATCTGCGTTCCTTCGCTGTACAGGCCCTTTGTCAGCCAGTTCAGAATCTGCGGGAATGCGACGTCAATGGCGGAAACCACCAGCGCGCAGAACATATCAAAATAAAACAATCCGCGATATGGTTTATAATACCGAATGAATTTCTTGAAAATAGACATGCTTTACTCCTGTGTATTCGTTATATTTTTTCCGGCTCGTCATACTTCCCATCAAAAGTTTCTACGGTGACGGATTTCATGGTTTCGTCTTTTAACGGTCTGTCATTGTGGTCGCGGCGCACCGAAACAATGCGGTCCGCTTCCTCCATCCCCTCAATTACTTTGCCGAAAGCGGCATACTGGTCGTCGAGGTGAGGGGCGTCTTCCACCATGAGGAAAAATTGGGAGCCGGCGCTATTCGGGCTCATGGAGCGCGCCATGGAGAGTACTCCTCTGGTATGCTTCAGATCGTTCGAAAAGCGGTTGGCGCTGAACTCGCCTTTAATGCTGTACCCCGGGCCGCCCATGCCAGTACCCTCAGGGTCGCCGCCCTGAATCATAAAACCGGGAATAACCCGATGAAATATTGTCCCGTCATAAAAGCCTTTTTTTACGAGTGAAATAAAATTATTTACGGTGTTTGGGGCGACCTGCGGGTAAAGTTCAATTTTGATTGTGCCCTCATTTGATTCGATTGTAACAATTGGATTTTTCACATTAACCACCATTCTCCGTACTATAAAAATTCAATCGGCAGCCACCGCGGTTTCGCACGGAAAAATCCGGCGGCGATTTGTCCTTCCTGTGTTCCTGAACACAGGAAAAAGAATTGCTTTGGTGCGATTGAATGAATTCAGCCGGCACCGCAATCGCTCGATTTCAGCGATATCCCTATTATACCCAGTTCTGCAGTTTCCTTCAAGGGAAAAAGATTTTGCCGATACAAAAATTGGAAAAATTTTCACGTAACTGTCACATAGCGGTCTTATAGTTAAAATTGAATCTGAATAATCATTATGAAATCAAACAGGTAAGAAAGGAGGTGAAAAGATGATTCAAGGCATAAACAGCGATTATGATACTTATTATAATGTGACTGCGGTTGCCGGAACCGCCGTTTCCCAAACCTCGGACTCGACGGATGAGAAGGTCGCGCAGGGAAGTCAAAATACCCGAACGGATACCGTTGAAATCAGTCCGCAGGCAAGGGCAGCTATGCAAAAAGCGAATTCGGTGGTGTCGGCGGGCGGAAAAACTTCCGCGCAAAACAGTTCTGAACAGACAACAGGTGCCGGAGCGCCGCCGCCTGCTGCTGCTGAAGTGAGTGCATCAGTGGCTGTTTCCAGCTCGGATACTTCACAGCAAACGGATCTTTCTGCATTAACACAGGCGGAACTGGACAAGCTAGTCTCCGAAGGAACAATCACCAAAGCGCAGGAACAGGCTGAGCTGGCAAGACGCTCCGCTTCCGCGCAGCAGGAACAGAGCGATACGGCGGCACCGGGGACGCAGGCATCCGGTCAGTATCAGCATGCAATTGATATGTACAAGTCGCAGGCACAGATTATCGGTTCGGGTGTAACGGGTGAAAATCTGCTGAATAGTGTGGCTTAATTTACCTTGCCGGAACCGCCCGGGGAAAAGGGATGCAGAATCACATCCCTTTCTCAGACTTTAAAATTTATTCTTTGAAATTCCGCAGGGGCGCTTTCCGGCGCCCTTGTTTTTATCAGTATAATTAAAATAGACGGCCCAAAAAAATTTCTTCTGGTTATGGAATAATCTATGATATAATAAGGACAAAAATATAGGAGGGCTTTAAGGTGAAACTGATTTCATGGAATGTGAACGGGCTGCGGGCCTGTATGGGCAAGGGCTTTATGGAGTTTTTCCAGCAGGCCGATGCCGACGCCGTTTGTATTCAGGAAACAAAGATGCAGCCTGATCAGGCGGAAATCATTTTGCCGGGCTATAAACAGTACTGGAACTCCGCAGTTAAAAAGGGATACTCGGGAACAGCGATCTTTACACGCCGGGAGCCGCTGCATGTCAGCTATGATATTGGCGCCGAGGAACACACCGGTGAGGGTCGTTCCATCACGCTGGAATTTGAGGATTTTTATCTGGTTACAGTATACACGCCAAATTCACAGCATGAACTTGCGCGTCTTGATTACCGTATGAGCTGGGAAATTGCGTTTCGGGAATACCTGAAACAGCTGGATGCGAAAAAACCGGTTGTCGTCTGCGGCGATATGAATGTTGCCCATCACGAAATCGACCTGAAAAATCCCAAAAGCAACGTTGGCAATGCGGGGTTCTCCGATGAAGAACGTGAAAAGATGACCGAGCTGCTTGCTTCCGGTTTTACCGACAGCTTCCGTTATCTGCATCCGGATGAAACGGGGGCCTACACCTGGTGGTCCTACATGTTTAAAGCGCGCGAAAAGAACGCCGGCTGGCGTATTGACTATTTTTTGGTTTCGGACAGGCTGCGGGATCAAATCATGGAAAGCAGCATTCATCCCGAAGTGATGGGCAGCGACCATTGCCCGGTCGAACTGATTCTGGCGAATTAATAAACGAACGGAGAAAGAATCATGCAGTTAATTTTTTACGGCGCGGATAAGGAAGTCACCGGAAGCTGCCATTGCGTTATGGTCAACGGCAGGAAAATTTTAATCGACTGCGGCCTCCAGCAGGGCGCGGACGAGGATGACAACCATAAACTTCCGTTCTACGCAACCCAAATTGATTATGTAATTGTTACGCATGCCCATACCGACCACAGCGGGCGGCTTCCCCTGTTGGTAAAGAACGGTTATCAGGGCAAAATGTACGCCACACGCGCCACCTGTGACCTGCTGTCCATTATGCTGCGCGACAGCGCGCACATTCAGGAAATGGATGCCATCAATGAGAACCGAAAGGGCAGACGAGCGGGCAGGGAGCCTGAAGAACCGATTTATACCGTTGAGGACGCACAGGAAACCATGTCTCGTCTTGTCCCGTGCAGCTACAGCAATATGGTGGAGCTTTGTGAGGGCGTGCGCTTTCGGTTTACCGACGCCGGTCATCTTCTCGGTTCCGCCTCCATTGAGATGTGGCTGACGGAAAACGGCGAAACGAAGAAGGTTGTCTTTTCCGGCGATATCGGGAATACAAATCAGCCGATTATCCGGGACCCTCAATACATTAAGCAGGCGGATTATGTGGTGATGGAGTCCACTTATGGGGACCGTGACCACGAAAAGGTGGAGGACTATATTCCTGTGCTTGCCGATATTTTCGACAAGACGCTTTCGGGCGGCGGCAATGTCGTTATCCCGAGTTTTGCAGTCGGGCGCACGCAGGAACTGCTCTATTTTATTCGCGAAATCAAGAAGCGCGGACTTGTGAAAAGCAATCCGGATTTTCCGGTGTATGTGGACAGCCCCCTTGCCGCGGAGGCCACCAAAATTTACAGCGGCGACCTGACCGGCTACGCTGACGAGGAAACCGTCCGGCTGATCAACTCCGGCTTTCGGCCCATTTCCTTTTCCAATTTGAATGTCAGCTCCAGTGTGGAGGAATCCAGAGCGCTGAACGAGGACCGCGTCCCCAAAATTATTATATCCTCCAGCGGGATGTGCGAAGCCGGCCGGATTCGTCACCACCTTAAGCACAATTTGTGGCGGCCCGAATGCGCAATTGTTTTTGTCGGCTACCAGGCGAACGGAACTCTGGGCAGAATCATACTGGAAGGCGTTAAACAGGTAAAGCTGTTCGGAGAAGAAATCGCGGTTCAGGCGCATATTTACAATTTCAGGGCGCTTTCCGCCCATGCTGACAGAAGCGGCCTGCTTCGCTGGATTCATGCGTTTGAAACAAAACCGAGCCGCGTGTTTGTTGTTCACGGGGAACAGAATATCTGCGAAATGTTTACGCAAAATCTGAAGCAGCTTGGCTACAACGCGACTGCGCCAAACTTTGAAGCCGTTTACGACCTTCAGACAGGCGCAATGCTGGAAGAAGGCGTGGAACCCGAGGTACGCCATGAACAGGGAAACGGGAAAAAGAAGAAATTTTCCGCACCGTTTGCCCGACTGGTGGAAGCCGGGAAACGGCTTTTGCAGGTCATACAAAGCAGCGAAGGCATGGCGAACAAGGATCTTGCAAAATTTGCAGATCAGATCAGCGCCCTTTGCGACAAGTGGAGCCGATAGTATTTCCGGCTCCCATTGACCCGAAAATTTTGATATCAATTGAAAAATACCGCGGAGAAAAGGAGCAAATCCCATTCTCTGCGGTATTTTCATCATGTTTCTTTATTTGCGCGTTCTTTCAGCAAATCGCGAATTTCAGTCAGCAGGATCTCTTCCTTATCCGGCGCGGCGGGCGGGGGAGGGACCTCTTCCTTCTTCTTTTGAAGCTTGTTCATAATTTTGACCACCAGGAAAATTGAAAATGCAATCGCGGCGAAATCCAAAACGGTTTGCAGGAACACACCGTAGGTAATTACAATGGGGGTACTGCCCTCCCGCGCGGCAGGTATGATTGCTTTCAATGCGGTCAGATTGATTCTGCCCGTTACGAGGGAAAGCACCGGCATGATAATATCCGCTACCAGCGAAGATACAATTTTACCGAACGCACCCCCGATTACAACGCCGACGGCCAAATCAATTACATTGCCCCGCATGGCAAATTCCTTGAATTCCTTCAAAAGATTTTTCATATTTATCACTCCCGTCTTTGTTTTTTATCAATGTATCGATTTTCGGCTAAACATTTTTTTCGTCCGCAAACTTTTCACGCGCCACAGCCAGCATCAGCTTGATTCTGTTTTCCTGATTCACACGCGTGGCGCTTGGGTCATAATCAATCGGCACGATATTGGAACGGGGATCAACCGCTTTAATGCGGTGAATCATACCTTTCCCGCAGATATGATTCGGCAGGCATCCGAAAGGCTGTGTACAAACAACATTTTCATACCCCTGTTCCACCAATTCCAGCATCTCCGCTGTTAAAAGCCAGCCCTCACCCATTTTATTGCCATAGCCGATCACGTTTTTTACCAGACCTTTTGTGTGGGCGTAAGTGGTGGGGGCCAGGAATTTCGGTTCGGTTTTCACCGCTTCAATCAGAATGTTCTGCATTTTAAGAAGATAGTCCATCAATGCATGCACCACGGCAAATTTAGCGGGATTTCCGCCATAAAGCTTAATGTCCTCCAGACGGTTGTCCACTTTAAACAGCGCAAAATTCAAAATACCCGGTACATTCACCTCACAATCCTGTTCGCGAAGGAAGTCTTCCAGGTGGTTGTTGCCAAGGGAAGCGTATTTAACGTAGATTTCTCCGACCACGCCAACCTTGATTTTTGGAACCTTGTTCAACGGTATTGCTGCAAAATCCTTTACAATCAGGTTGAGAATCTGTTTTAATTCTTTCAGAGAGAGTCCCTTGCCGTGATTAAATCGTTCGGTGAGGTCGTTAACCCATCGATCTACCAGTTGGGTGCTTTCTCCTTTTCGTGTTTCATAAGCTTCCGTCTGATTGTACAGGAGCATCAGCGCATCGCCGTAAACCAGCGCGGCAATAAACTTTCTCAGCATCGGCAGGGTAATGCTGAAGCCGGGATTGCTCTCCAGTCCCGACATATTCAGCGATACCACCGGAATCTTTTCCAGCCCGGCCTTTTTCAGCGCTTTCCTCAGCAGATGAATATAATTTGAGGCGCGACAGCCGCCGCCTGTCTGGGTAATAATCAGTGCGGTACGGTCAAGGTCGTATTTGCCGGAATGAAGCGCGTCGATAAACTGGCCGATTACAAGAAGGGCGGGGTAGCAGGTGTCGTTATGCACATATTTAAGGCCTTCCTGCACCACACCGGGCCCCTCGTTTGTTAAAAGCTCCACGTGGTACCCGCAGTTATTCAGCACGTTGACGATGAGCTGGAAATGGATGGGAGCCATGGAAGGACAAAGAATGGTATACTCCTTCTTCATTTCTTTTGTAAACAGCAGACGCCCGTTTTTGCTGAATTTTAATTCCGCCATATGACTCACCTCATTCTTCCAGTGCGGCGAACAGGCTGCGAAGCCGTATTTTGACCGCGCCGAGATTTGTAATTTCATCTATCTTGATCTGCGTATAAATTTTATCTTTTTCCTCCAGAATGCGGCGCACCTCGTCGGTGGTGATGGCGTCAACGCCGCAGCCGAACGAAACCAACTGCACCAGGTTCATATTTGGCTTATCGCCAATATATTCCGCCGCCGCGTAAAGCCTGGAATGGTAAGTCCATTGATTTAGGACGGCGGTGGGGAAGTGCTTCACCTTGCTGCTGACAATATCCTCCGAAATTACCGCGGCGCCAAGACTGGTCACCAGTTTGTCGATTCCGTGGTTAATTTCCGGGTCAAGGTGGTACGGCCTGCCGCTCAGAATAATGATCTGCTTCTTCTGTTTTTCCGCTGCGGCAATGATTTCATCACCCTTTGCACGGATTTTTGCGAAGTAGCTGTCGTGTTCGGAATACGCGGCTTTGGCGGCCTTTTTTACTTCAGACAGCGAGATGCCGTCAAAATACTTTCCGAGAATGCCGTGCATCTTAATCGGGAAATCATATTTTCTGTGAATTCCAACATAGTCATGGATAAAATTGCAATCCTTCAGCGCGCTCATGTTGGCGGAAATGACTTCCGGGTAGTAGGCGACCACAGGGCAGTTATAATGGTTGTCCCCAAGTCCTTCATCAAAATTGTATGACATGCAGGGGTAGAAAATATTCTTTATCCCTTCCTCCACCAGCGCCAGAACATGCCCGTGCATCAATTTAGCCGGGAAGCAGACGGTGTCGGAAGGAATGGTGCTCTGCCCGTTTAGGTAAAGTTCACGGTCCGACAGGGGGGACGGCACAACTTCAAAGCCCAGACTGGTAAAAAAGGTGTGCCAGAAAGGCAGAAGCTCATACAGGTTCAGCCCCATCGGGAGACCGATTTTGCCCCTTTTTCCGCTGACCGGCTGATAGGCACGAAGCATTTGCAGCTTATAGGCATAAAGATTCAGCTCGTCGCTGGAGGAACGCCGGGTAACCGGCTTTTCACAGCGGTTGCCGCCAATAAACCGGCGGCTGCCGCCGAAAATATTTATGGTCAGGCGGCAGTTGTTGCTGCACAGGCCGCATGAGGTTACTTTTACTTCATGCTTGAAGTTTTCAAGTTCTTCCTTTTTTACAATCGTACTTTCCCCTGTGGATTTGCCCATGGCGTAAATTGCCGCGCCGTAAGCGCCCATCAGGCCGGAAATGTCGGGGCGCACAACCGGAACGCCCAGTTCGTTTTCAAACACACGCAGCACGGCGTCGTTCAGAAAAGTGCCGCCCTGTACCACAATGTTCCGCCCGAGTTCTTCCGCAGAAGCGGCGCGGATTACTTTGTAAATCGCATTTTTTACCACGCTGACGGAAAGTCCGGCGGAAATGTCCTCAACCGTCGCGCCGTCTTTCTGCGCCTGTTTTACCTGTGAGTTCATGAAGACCGTACAACGGGAACCAAGGTCGACAGGATGCCTGGCGAACAGCCCCAGTTTTGCAAAATCTGCAATCTCGTAACCGAGCGTGTTGGCAAATGTTTGCAGGAACGAACCGCAGCCGGAGGAGCACGCTTCATTAAGAAAGATATTATCGATCGCGCCATTGCGGATTTTAAAGCATTTCATGTCCTGACCGCCGATGTCGATTACAAAATCCACGTCGGGGCGGAAATATTTTGCCGCGGTGAAATGCGCGACGGTCTCCACGATTCCAAAATCAATGCTGAACGCGTTCTTTAACAGTTCTTCACCGTAGCCGGTCACCGCGCCCCCTGCAATATGTATGTTTGGATACCGGTTATACAGATCCAGCAAATATTCCCGGATAATCGGAACCGGGTTGCCGGAATTGCTTTGATAAATTGAGTTTAAAACCTCGCCGCCTTTGCCAATCAGCACAGCTTTTACCGTAGTCGAACCGGCGTCGATGCCAACATACGCGTCGCCTGTGTAATTTTCTGCGTCGCCTTTGGGCACCCTGCACGCGGCGTGGCGTTTGCTGAATTCTTCATATTCCGCTCCATTTTTGAACAGCGGAGGGATTGAAAGAAAGTTTGAAGTGGTGCCGTATGCTTCGATGCTCTTCAAAGCGGTTTCAAGATCAATTTCAGTGTCGCTGTTGAACGCGGCGCCCATGGCAACATAATACAGCGAATTTTCCGGGCAGATACCTTCCTCATGCAGTGCCTGATCAAAGCTGTAACGCAGCTGGGACAGAAAGGTAAGCGGCCCGCCAAGATAAATCACTTTTCCGCCGATTTTACGGCCCTGCGCCAGTCCGGCAATGGTCTGGTTGGCAACAGCGGCGAAAATACTGGCAGAAATATCGCTTTTACGCGCTCCCTGGTTTAACAGCGGCTGGATATCCGATTTCGCAAATACCCCGCAGCGGGAGGCGATGGTATAGATTTTTTCATATTCTTTCGCTAATTCGTTCATTTCATCCAGAGAAATATTCAGCAGGGTCGCCATCTGGTCGATAAAGGCGCCGGTGCCGCCCGCGCACGAACCGTTCATGCGCACTTCGGTGCCGCCGGAAAGGAACAGGATTTTTGCATCCTCGCCGCCAAGTTCAATGATCACGTCGGCGTCCGGAATCAGTTTCCCGGTTGCGATTCGTGTGGCGTAATCTTCCTGAACAAACGGCAGATTGCAGGTCTGTGAAATTCCCATGCCCGCTGAACCCGAAACAGTAAGCCGAGCACTTTCCCCGTGAATGACTTCCTCTTTCACTTTAGTCAGCAGTTCAGACATTTTTTGGGTAATCTGCGAAAAATGTCTTTCATAGGATTTATATATAATCTGATTGCTATCGTTAAGCACCACGCATTTTATTGTTGTGGAACCCACATCCAAGCCGATTTTCATCAATCATACCGCCGTCTCTCTAAAAAATATTTCGTCATGGTAATGAAACATTATAGCCCAGTTTATCCATAATTGTCAAGTATTCTACTATTAAAATGCGGCTGTTATATATTGTTATTGCCTTTGGAAAATGATAAGATAAGAATATTAAAACAGTAACCCGGGTGCTGTTTCCCGAATTTTTTGCAGAGGCTGGCGATATGCTTGAATACGAATATTACAGCGGAAGAACGCTTATATGATGACAAAAAACTGATTCTGGTGCTGTTTGGTTCCCCGCGAAAAAATGGGTTCACCGCCAGACTGCTGGGTGAATTTCTGGCACCGCTGGAGGATATGGCCGAAATCCGGATCATTGATTCCTATGAATACGGCATTGCCCCCTGCACGGCCTGCAACCTCTGCACCCGAAAGGAAGGCTGTTCTCAGGACGATTTCGATGAGCTTGACAAACTGATCCGGCGCGCGGCGGTGCTTGTTGTGGCCACTCCCGTTTATACCCTCAGCTTTCCCGCGCCGCTTAAAGCGATTGTCGACCGAACCCAGCGGTATTTTTCCGCGCGGTTTTCCATCGGCGTAAACCCGCCGATTGCCAAACATAAAACCGCGGTTCTTCTGGCAACCAGCGGCTCCCAGAATCCGGATGGCGCACACATTATTTCGCGTCAGCTTAAAATGATTTTTTCCGTTATGAATACCTCGCTTGATCACGAGGTTGTCTGGCACGGCACTGATTTTAACAATGGGGAAGCAACCTTTGAAAAGGCGCGTGATCAGGCCCGCAACCTTGCGCTTGCCATCAAATGTGAATTGTGATATGATAAAGTGTAGCATTATTATTTGGGAGGATTAAAATATGTCAGGCCATTCAAAATGGAATAATATTAAACGGAAGAAAGAAAAAACAGACGGAGCAAAAGCGAAAGTTTTTACGAAAATCGGCCGTGAACTTGCCGTGGCGGTAAAAGAAGGCGGCGGTCCGGACCCGAACACGAACTCAAAATTAAAAGATTGTATCGCCAAAGCGAAGGCGGCAAATGTACCAAACGATAATATAGAGCGTATTATTAAGAAGGCAGCCGGTGACGGCGACGATACAAAATATGAAAACATTACTTACGAAGGCTACGGTCCCAACGGTGTTGCAGTAATTGTCGAGACCCTGACGGACAACCGCAACCGCACCGCAGGTGATATCCGCCATTATTTTGACAAATTCGGCGGGAATCTTGGCACCAGCGGCTGTGTGTCCTTTCTTTTCGCTCAAAAGGGCGTTATCGTGATTGAAAAGGAAGGGTATGAAGAGGATAAAGTAATGGAGGACTGCCTTGAAGCGGGCGCTTCGGACTTTCAGGCCGACGAAGACGTGTTTGAAATTTCTACTGAACCGGATGATTTCAGCGGCGTGCTGGAGGATCTGGAAAAGAAGGGTTATGAATTCGTTTCGGCAGAAGTCGAAATGGTGCCGAATACCTACACTGCCCTGACCGCCCCGGAAGCCGTTACCAAGATGCAGCGCCTGCTTGACGCCCTCGATGATAATGACGACGTGCAAAATGTTTGGAACAATTGGGATAATCCGGATTCGGATGACGAAGAATAATAGCAGGTTTTTCCATATTGTACAAAACATGGAGGAAACAACATGACAGGCTCTGACAATTTATGTATGAACTGTATGTCCGATACAGCTGGCAAAGCCGAATGCCCGAACTGCGGGTTTCATTCTGCCGAGCCTCAGATGAGCCATGCGCTTTCATACAGGACGAAACTGCAGCAGCGGTATCTTGTCGGGCGCGCAAAGCAGAGCAATGGGGAAGGCATTACTTATATCGGCTATGATACGGTTCTGAATATCCCGATTGAGCTGCGCGAATTCTTTCCGCAGACCCTGTGCGAAAGAATCGGAACCGGCGCGGATATTCGCGTTATCGGCGGCAGCGAACTTATTTTTGACGAATGCCTGGCAAACTTTTTGAATTATTCCAGGGAAATCGCCCATATGCGGGAACTTTCCGCGATTGTTCAAATCTATGATATCTTTGAAGAAAACCACACGGCATATACGGTTTCCGAATGGAACGAGAGCATCACCTTGCGTTACTTTGTGGAGCGCAGCGGCGGGAGCCTCAGCTGGAATGCCGCGCGGCAGCTTTTTATGCCCGTTCTCTCCGCTTTAAGCGCGATTCATGCAGCCGGAATCCGGCACCTCGGCATTTCACCGGATACCCTGCATATTATGAAGGACGGCAGAATGAAGCTTGGCGGGTTCTGCATCGGCGCCGTACGCCGGATGGATACCGACCTGCCGCCGGATCTGGTGGCGGGCTGTGCCGCTATTGAGCAATATGTAATGGATTATACGCTCAATGAGGCTACGGATGTTTATGGCTTTTCCGCCTCGCTGTTTTTTACACTAACGGGTACGATGCCGCAGGAAGCATTAAAGCGCCGCACTGATTCGCGGCTTTTAATTCCGACAAGCATCATGCGCAGCCTGCCGCCCCATGTCGTGTCGGCAATGGCCAATTCGCTTCAGGTTTCGCCGGACCGGCGAACTCCCACGTTTGAACGGCTGCGCGCCGAGCTTTCCGCTGCGCCTACTGTAACGGCAACTCTTGAACAAACGCAGCGGCTGGAGCAGATTTCACCTAAATATGCGCCTGAGCCGAAAGAACGCGCACAAAAAAAAGGAGTGCCGAATTTTGTTTGGGTTATCCTTTCCTGTGTGCTTGCTTTGATTGTATTTACCGTGGTTGGAATTATCTGGATTTCAAATACAGACAATCTTGGGGCGGCGACACTTGCGTCGGAAGCGTCGCAGATTGATTCCGCCGTCAGCTGCGGGGCGGACAGTATGCTGGAGTCTGCCGAATCTTCCGACCCCAATATGATTGACGCACCGAATCTGATTGGCCAGAATTTTGAAGATTTAAGAAGCGCGGTTTCCTCAACCGCGTCTGAAAATCAGGATTATCAAGTGCTGCTTTCCACCAAACAGTTCAGCGATACCATTGCGGAAGGCTGTATCATTTCACAGTCTCCGGTGCCCGGTACCAAAATGGCCAAAGGAACGGAAATTGTTGTTGTCGTGAGTGAAGGCGCCGCCGTACGCACACTTCCGCCGATTGAGGGAAAGACCCTTGCGGAAGCTTCCGAAGCGGTTACTTCTGCCGGATTCATTCCGACCAAAACCGAACAATACAGCAGCACGGTTGCTGAGGGGACGGCAATTGGTTACGAGAAGGTAAAAGCAGGCAGTCAGATGGCCTATGGGTCTCAGGTGGTTATCATAATCAGCAAAGGACCTGAACAGGCAAGTTCCTCCGATTCCGCCTCATCGAATACTGCGTCTTCGAAATCTGCGGTCACAAGCCAGTGATGTTATCATAAATCAAAAACGGCTCAGAACAAATCTGTTCTGAGCCGTTTTTCAGCTTGCCAAACCGACAGGAAACAAGGCGAGAACCGTTAATTTTACAAGTTTCTACCTTTTCTATTTAATTTATATAAAATATTACAAAAAATACTAGAAAAAAAAAGAAATATAGATTATAATAGTGGTGAACTATGATAAATTGAAATAATAAATTTTATTAAGAATAAATATTTTTGTGGAGGTATCACGATGGAAGCGGTTGAAAAAAATGACACCAGCAGATTTATCAATATTTTAAATAGGATCTGGAATGGCCCCAACATTGAACAGGAGCCTGTTCGCAGCACCAATGTTTCAGCTTTTAAAATTGAGGTAAAGACCGAAGAACCCGAACAGCCCGAGGCTGTCACACCTGAGTTCACGGAGCAGAGCAAGCCTGATATCTATCCGATCAGACCTGATTTTCAACCGCAAAAGCCACATGAGTTTTCCTCTGAGCAGGATCATGGACTGGCCAAGCAAATCACGCTAATTTCCAAAGGCACGACCATTGTGGGCGATTTAAAATCTGATGGCGATCTCGAAATTTACGGTACTGTGAAGGGCGGCGTCAGCACGACCGGTAATATCAAAATAGGGGGAAAGCAGTCAGGTGATGTTGCGGGTGCGAATATCACTCTCGTGTCCTGTACTGTGCGCGGCAATATTACTGCGACCGAGGATGTTAATATAGACAGCGATTCTGTTATTATCGGTGATATAAAAACCAAAAACCTGATTATTAACGGTAAGCTTCAAGGCAATATCCAGGCGAAAAACAGTATTAGCTGCCAGGGCAATGCAATTGTCATCGGCGATCTGATGGGAGCCACCGTGACGGTGAGCGACGGGGCAAAGCTGCAGGGTAAGATGCAGATTTTTAACGGGCAGATGGGTGACATTAAGATTCAGGACGATTTGAGAAACCTGTCAACATCTGATTAAGTTTTATCAAATATAAAAATTGGCGGCAGAAACATGTAAATAACCCTTTTAGTCGTGTCGGCATACTATGCTGGCTAACTAAAAGGGTGTTTTTGTTTTCTGAGTCGATACGGTTCTTATTTGTCAAAATCATCTGACTGTGCGTATTCATTTCCGCTGTTGTTGCCAATGCTCATTGTAAAATCGCCTTTTATGGGCGATAATAAAAATCCGATTACAATAATCCTGTTCCGGGTGAAAACGATAAAAAATTGACTTGGCACGGCGCACTTTGAGTGAATCAGCACTTCCTCAGCAACTCCGCCGCGTTGCGCCAATAGATGTTTTCTTTTTCAGCGCTGCTCAGACCCGTTCTTTCAATATACTCGAATTCATCGCAGGAACGGCTCCATGGGCAGTCGCTTGCAAACAGAATACGCTCGGAGCCATGACGGTTTACAATACGCTCAAATTGTTCCGGCGGGCACATAGGCGCGGCCATCGCGGTGTCAAAGAAAATATTTTTTCCGGCAAGCAGCTCCTCCGATTCTTTAAACATCGCCATGCCGCCCAGATGCGCGGCGATGATTTTCATCCGAGGAAACAGTGCGGCCACTTTCGCGACGGCGGCGGGTGAGGCATGCAGAAATTTTGGGGAAGACGGATCGTGCCCGGTATGAAATACAACGGGCAGCTCAAGCTCAGAAATTGCCTCGTAAATTGGGAACATCCTTGCTTCGTCAATAAAGAAATCCTGATAATCCGGATGCATTTTTACTCCGCACAGCCCCAGTGACTTGATTCGCTGAAGCTCGTCCACCGCATCCGGTGCGTCCGGATGCACGGAGCCGAAGCTGTGAATGTGTTCACTCTGAATCGAAGCTGCCCAATTGTTGATCGAGGCCTGCTGTGCCGGCTTTGTGGCAATACTCAGGGCGGCACAGGCGGTGACGCCCCAGTCGCGCAGCTTCCTGCTCGTTCCGTCCACTGTTCCGTCAGTGTAATACTGGCACCGGCAGATATGGGAAAGCCTCTCCAGTGCCCTTTTGGCAATAGGATCGGGGAACATGTGCACATGCATATCAATCAACATACCGAACCTCCAAAATAAAAAAAGCAGGCGCAGTGTTAATGCGCCCGCTCTGATTGTTCAGTTGCAAGCAGCAAATAATCAATCGCTGCTGAAGGGAAGCAGTGCAAGGTGACGGGAACGCTTAATCGCGATCGTCAGCTCACGCTGATGATGTGCGCAGGTGCCTGTTACTCTGCGGGGCAGAATTTTAGCCCTTTCAGAAATAAAACGGCGAAGCTTTGCAACATCCTTATAATCAATTGTGTCAACTCTGTCAACACAAAAGCTGCAGACTTTTTTACGGGTTTTACGTCCGCCCGGACGGCGGTCCCTGTCTTGTCTGTCATTTCTATCATTTCTATCGGCCATGACAAAAAGCCTCCTTTTCTCATCAATAATTCATTTTAAAAAAATCTTAGAACGGCAGATCGTCGTCCGAAGGGATTTCCTCAAAATCACCTGTGTCGCCGCTTGCGTAAGCGGGAACAGGCTGCTCAGGGGTAGCGTCTGTTCTTGAGTGATAGTTGCCCGGCGCCGCGGTACCGTCGCGCTTTGACTCAGCAAAATGAACATTATCTGCAACAATTTCGAACGCTTTGCGCTTGTTCCCGTCCTTGTCTGTGTAGGAACGCGTCTGAATGGAACCCTGCACAGCGACCAATTGGCCCTTGCGGAAATATTTGCACACAAAATCGGCTGTATTACGCCATGCGACAATATCAATAAAGTCTGCCTGACGATCTGCGCCGGATTTCACGTAGGAACGGTCAACCGCAATTGTGAAACTTGTTACGGAGATGTCGTTTGTGGTGTGTCTAAGCTCAGGGTCGGCAACAAGCCTGCCCATTAAAACAGCGACATTGAGCATTCAAATCACTCTTCCTTCTTAGCTTCCTTCTTAACTTCCTTTTTGACTTCTTTCTTAGGCTCTTTTTTTATGATGAGAGAACGAAGGACACCATCGGTAATTTTGTAAATTCTGTCGAGTTCCGCAGTGAACTCTGGGGCGCTTGTGAAATTGATCAGGGTATAGTAACCGTCGTCCTGCTTCTTGATTGGGTATGCAAGTCTGCGCTTGCCCCACTCATCCACATTGTCGATTGTACCGTTTGCCTCAATCAAATCCTTGAATTTCTGAACCATTGCGGTGATTCCGTCGTCACCCAGCGTTGTGGAAAGGATGAATACGGTCTCATAGGAATTCTTTACATCTGACATTGTTTGCACCTCCTTTTGGACGTTAGGCCCCGAAATAAATCCGGAGCAAGGATAAAAAGCCGAAATATCAGCTTAACGGATTAATTATATCAGTACCGGCAGTTGAAGTCAAGAATGAATTTACAGCGTTTGACTGAGTTCCTTCAGGTACGCGCGGAATTCCCCGCCGATTTCAGGATGATTGAGCGCCACTTCCACCTGCGCCTGCATGATGCCGAACTTATTGCCCATGTCGTAGCGCGTGCCGCTGTAGTCCACCGCGATCATTCCCGCGCTGCGTGCCAGCGCGCACATTGCGTCGGTAAGCTGAATTTCGCCGCCTGCACCCGGCTGCGTTTCGTCTAAAATATCAAAAATATCCGGTGTCAGGATGCAGCGGCCCAGAATGGAGTAAAGCGACATGATTTTGTCCGGGGCCGGCTTTTCAATCATATCGGTACAATTGAAATAATTGTCATGGATATGCTCCACCTTAAGCGAACTGTATTTGGTAATCGCCTCGGCAGTCACTTTTTTTACGCCCAGAACGCCCTTGCCGAATTCTTCGTAGGCCCTGATAAGCTGCCCGCAGGCTGGGTCTTCGCCGATAATCACGTCGTCGCCGTAAAGCACGGCAAACGGTTCGTTCCCTACAAAGGAGCGTGCGCAGTTGACCGCATGGCCCAAGCCGCGGGTTTCCTTCTGGCGTACAAAGTAAATGTTGGCCTTGTGTGCGATATCCACAATTTCTTTGAGAATCTGGTCTTTTTCCGGGCCGCTGCTGGTCAGCCTTGCCTCCAGCTCGGGCACGCGGTCAAAGTGATCCTCAATCAGGCCCTTTCCGCGGTTGGTAATGATCAGAATATCGGTAATGCCGGATTGCACCGCTTCTTCCACAATATATTGAATCGCCGGCTTGTCCACAATCGGCAGCATTTCCTTTGGCATCGATTTTGTGGCGGGCAGCACCCTCGTGCCCAGTCCTGCTGCCGGAATAACGGCTTTCGTAACTTTCAATTTACACAACTCCTAATATACATTATTTTAACGGTAAGTACATGATAATCATGTAACAGATCAAAAGGCAGACGGCCAGAGCGGTGTTTACGCCACCCTGCTCCTGGAACTGGATGGCTGCTTCAGCCGGATGCTGTGTTTGCTCGCGGATGCGGGAAACCTTCTTCACGCAGTGCTTCAAATACCATTTGTTGCCGTTGAAACCGACTACAAGCATGATAATAAACTGAATAATCAGAATAACCGATGGTACGCTCAGAAGTATGATCTGCTCCACCGGCTGCTGCACAAGCAGATTGTAAATCTGCATAATCTGTTCATAAGAGGGGGAAATGGTGTCGGCGGTGATTCCTGCCTGCTGCATCAGCGGCTCCATAAACGGCATGACCCAAAAAACGGATACGTAAGTTGAAATCAAATACAGCGCAGCCATGACGGAGGTTAGAATTGCACCGGTTTTATATTGTTTGCGGTACAGCATCCATCCGCCGGAAAACAGAAATGCACTGAAGTTGAAACGGTTGCGTCCGAATTTTTTCAGGTTCATAAACGCAGGCAAATAGTATTGGGTGTTGCCCTGCACCAGCTTTGCAATATCACCCGCCGGAATATCATCAATCGGTTCATTCGGGTTGACTCCGCCCATCGGGTCAAAAAGAAACGGAATGGGCTGATTCGGGTATCCACCCTGCGGGAAGCCGCCCTGTTGATTCGGGTTGTAAGGCGAACCGTTCTGCGGGAAGCCCTGATTCTGCGGGAAGCCTCCTGCCGGGGGATAACCTCCATTTTGAGGGAAGCCTCCGTTTTGCGGAAAGCCATGGAAATCCTGCTGGTTTACCGTAAGCGACTGTCCGCAGTGTTCACAAAACAAGGCGTTTTCCGAATTCGGACTGCCGCAGCGGGGGCAGTACTTGGAACGTCCTTCCGCATGCCCTTCGGGGCCCTGCTCCGCTTTAGGGGGAGCCCATGCGCCGGGCGTGCCGTGTTTATCCGCGAAAACACATTTACCAACCTGCGCGTAGCATTCACGATGGTATGGGGCGCCGCAATCCGGGCAAACCACAATATCGTCTTTATCGGTAAAAGTCTTTCCGCAAACCGGGCATTTTAATCCGGTATATTCAGTCATAGCTTATCCTCCTGTAAGAAATCTTTACACTTATGATACTCTATTGTATCTAATTTCTAAAAAAACTTCAATGTTTTATTCAATAAGTTTTCACCATATTCACAATTCACCGCTTTGGAAAAGCTGTGGTTAAAGGATGGGCAGGGTACCAGCGGGCGGCAATTTATCCTTTACAATATCCTGAAAATAATTTATAATCAATTCGTTAAGACTAGATATTGCCTGAAAAACCGGAGTTTTTGCCTGTTTAGGCTCAAACCGTGTTTAGCCGCATCAAAAATGTTCGAAATACGGAAGTTTTCTTTTTATCAGGCGGTCTCAGTATTTGCTGAGGCGTAAAGCACAGGACGGTTTTGAAATAAGTTCTAAAAAATGATTACTTTAAAGGATGATACTATGCTGCAATTTGAAGAATTAAAGCTTTCACTGGGGGAACTTGAACCCAGTCTGAAAGATTTGGCCGAAGCGCTTGGGCTTGACAGCATGCGCGAGGAGATTGCAAAACTCGACGAAAAGGCTTCTCAGCCCGGTTTTTGGGATGATATGAGCGTTTCCCAGGCAACTCTGCAGCGCTCCAGCATGCTAAAAAATAAAATTGCGGCATACGAACGCCTGAAAAATGGATATGACGATACGCTTGCGCTGATTGAACTGGCTGACGAGGAAGGCGATCTTTCCCTTTTGCCGGAAGCGCAGGAGGAAATGCAGAAATTTCAGTCCGGGCTGGAGTCACAGCGCCTTGCTACGCTGCTTTCAGGGGAGTACGACAGCAAGAACGCCATTTTAACGTTCCACGCGGGCGCGGGCGGCACCGAGGCGCAGGACTGGGCGGAAATGCTCTACCGCATGTATTGCCGGTGGGGTGAGCGCCACGGCTATCAGGTGAAAACGCTGGATTATCTGGACGGCGAAGAAGCCGGCCTGAAAAGCGCCAGTATACTGATTGAAGGGGAGAACGCCTACGGCTTTTTGAGAAGTGAAGCCGGGGTGCACCGTTTGGTGCGTGTGTCCCCGTTTGATGCTTCCGGCAGACGCCACACTTCTTTTGCTTCTCTTGAGGTAATGCCTGAAATCGACGATGACGTTGAGGTGGAGATTAATCCCGAAGACATCAAGATGGATGTTTACCGCGCCAGCGGCGCGGGCGGGCAGAAGGTCAACAAAACCTCTTCGGCCGTCCGCCTGACACATATTCCCACCGGGATTGTGGTTGCCTGCCAGGTGGAGCGCAGCCAGTATCAGAACCGCGACGTGGCGATGAAAATGCTGAAATCCAAACTGGTTGAAATTAAAGAACGGGAAAATTTGGAACGGATTGAAGATATTAAGGGAGATCAGAAGGAAATCGGCTGGGGTTCGCAGATTCGCTCCTATGTGTTCATGCCTTACACGATGGCCAAGGATCACCGGACAGGATTTGAATCCGGCAATATCAACGCTGTTATGGACGGCGATATTGACGGTTTTATCAATGCTTACCTCAAGGCGCAGAGCCTTGATTCGCTCGGTCAGAAAAACCCATAAAAATTTCATAAATTACAACTTTGGAATAAATTATTTCCAAAACTGTACTTTATTTTTAAAAGCGGCGGGCATATAATGGGAGCAATCTAAAAAACTTCAATTTGTCATATTTGGCGGAGCGGGAAGGTCGTGCATCTCGATGTTACGTTGCCGTAAATTACTGATTTGTTTTGTTTGTATTGTCCTATGTGCCGCTGTTGTTATTCCTACTATCTATGCCCCAAAACGGCTGCAGCAGGGCGGAGCGGGGGGCTCTTCCCGAGCGTCTGTTTTAGGCAACAGGCTGATGGTGCCTGCAGGGGAGGCGGCGGTTCCTTCCAATTCAAAACCTCCCGCCGGCTTTGTTAAACTGCAGGGCAAATATAATCTGGTTGCCATTCCCACGTATGACGGTTCCTACCAGCTGACCCATCCGAAGGTGCTTTACTTTCCAAAGGGCTGGAACGGTTATCAATATTGGATGTCCATGACTCCTTATCCCAATGAGCATGATCAGTATGAAAATCCCTCCATTGTTGTTTCGCATGACGGCAAGACATGGGCGGCTCCTCCCGGGCTGCAAAATCCGGTTTCCGGTTTCCCGCCGGATATAAAAACCGGCGGCCATTATTCTGACCCACACCTTGTGCTGTGCGGAAATACCATGGAGCTTTGGTACCGTTATAATCCTGCGCTGCCTAATAAGAAAAACATGCGCCTTCCGGATAATGCCATCAATATTTATTATCGGAAAACTTCAAAAGATGGAGTCCATTGGTCGGGAGCGCAAAAATTGCTGGAGAGCAGCGATGGTCATCTGAGCCTTTGCGTAAACTATGAAAACGGACTTTATAAAACATGGTATGCCACTTATGGCGGGGAACTGCATTACTCCCAGAGCAAAGATACCTCCGATTGGTCTGCACCGGTTAACTGTGCGGTGCCGCTGCCGAAAGGCTATGAGCCGTATCATCAGGATATGATTCATTACGGCTCGGAATATTACCTTTTGCAGACCGCCGAAAAAAAGTCAAATTATACCTTTGACCTGTTTCTGCTGAATTCAGAGGATGGAATTCATTTCGGCGGAGCGCAGCAGCTTTATCCCGGCAAAGACATGGCGCTTTGGAAGGGAGTTTCTTTTTACCGGAGTACCCTGTTTGTGAAAGATAATCAGTTGAATCTGTATGTTTCCATGATCCTGCCGCATTTAAAATGGTACATGACGCGCATGATAATTCCATTTCCAAAAACCGGGCAGGCTGCAAAACCAAAATCCCGGACTGCTGTAAAAATCTGAATAAGAACTGTAACAGGGGCTGTTTCCAATGCTTTTGCATTTGAAACAGCCCCTGATTTATGTGGTTTGTGAGTTTATTAAAAGCTTTTGGAGACGGTTGTCCCTGCCGCAAAATGCAAGGCGGACGTAGTTCCCCAGGATTCTTGATGCGAAGCGCTCGGTATAACGTTCCTGCAGTTCCTGCATGGAAAGGTTTGTGCTGATGATAGTTGGTTTTTGCATCATAAGCCGCGTATTCACGATATTGTAAATTTCCGCGCCGGAGAATGAACTTTTAAATTCTGTTCCCAGGTCGTCAAGAATCAACAGGTCGCATTCCAGCAGTGACCGGTCGGTATCGCCGTCGTCACGGCCAAAATGCTCCCGTTCCAGTTTAGTGATAATGTTATTGACAGAACAATAGACAACGCCAAAACCTTTTTGAATTACCGCGCTGGCAATGGCGAGCGACATATGGGTTTTGCCAAGCCCTGTTCCGCCCTGCATAATCAGGCTTGGGGAAGCAAGAGAAAATCCGGCTGCATATTTCCGGCAGTTATTGTATAATCCTTCCATCACCGCCCTTGGTGACTTTCGGCCTCCTTCTTCCGCCTTGTCCGGGTAATAAGCGAGGGAAAAACTGTCAAAGGAGGAAAGCGAAAGGGGGGTAAGCGCATTTAAACGGCGGTAGGATTCCGCCCGAAGCAGTTTTTTCATACAGTCGCACATTTTCCCGTCAATGTAACCGGTATCTCCGCACAGTGCACATGAATAGCGGGGCTCAAGGTAATTCTCCGCGTGCCCCTGAGCTTTCAGCAATTCTTTCTGTCTGTTCTGAAGCATCTCGTTATTCTGTTTTAAGCGTATGAGCTGTTCCCTTGCGTTTGAGCCGCCCAAAACCGCCTTGGCCGCGGAAATTGCGGTTGTTGAAAGCAGAACTTCAATTTTCTCTGCCTCCGGGCAGTCCCGGTAGAATACCGCTTTGCGTTCCGCAGCTTCATTTTCCGCTTTTTTTCGCTGCTCCGCCAGAATGCGTGCGACAGCGTCATAAATTTCTTTGCCGTATCCCACTCAAATCACTTCCTGTCAAAATTATCGAAAACGCCGGAACGCTCAAACTCGGCAATATCATACGTTGTTTTTGCAGGTTTGTCGTTTTTGCGCGCGGAAGCCCGTTCGTCCTTCTCTTTCTGTGCCTGCTCCAGTGTGGAGACGCCGTCCCGGTGCCAGCGCTCCAGAATTTTATTGATGTACCCCGGGCTGAACTTTCCGGTTGCGTCTACATTGCGCTCGTAAGCTTCATGGATTAATGCGGAGTTAAAATGCCAAACGGCAACCCATGTGGCCGCAAAAGCCTCTTCTTTCGCCGACGGGGCGCGGTGCGGCATTCCGATCGCCTGCTCAACCGCGTGCCACGCCTTGCTGTTTTCGGCCAGCCGGCGCAGCTTTTCCTCTGCTTTTTCATGGGTGAAAATTTCTTCGTCCGCCCAGTTCATGGCTACCTTTTCTATGTAACGGGTGTTTGCCTTGCCGATGCTGACCACATATTGCAGCAGCATGATAATCACGTCGGCCGGCAGCCCGAAGTCATCATGAATCATCAGCAGTGTCGCGGAATCTCCGTTTGAAATCAGCCGACCCAGAATTTGCTCCGCTTCCTGCATCAGGCAGGTGATTTCGGTCGATTCGTTCATTCGCTTCACCACAAAAGCATTATCCGCTTTTTGCGGGCGGGAAAGAATTTTATGCTGTTTGATTTCGGTCTGAGGCACCTCGGCAGCCTGAGGCTGCACCTGCAAAGCCGGGAGAATATCCGGTTCCTGCACAGCCGGTGCGGCCTGCGCAGGCGTGATTTTCCCGCCCTGCACGGCGACAAGTCCTGCCTGCTGCCAATACCGTACATAATCGCCGGCGTCATCCTCGCTTATTTCGATTGCCTTTGCAATGTCCTGTGTTGTAAAGCTTTCCCCTGCATGGCGCAGCATCCACAGCAGTACCTTCAGCGGCTTTTCGGTTGTCATTTTCATATGTTTATCCACTACGGAACAGGGAACGGCGAAAACCGAGTTCCACGCCCCAAGATTCATTGTATAATTCATAAAGGTCACCTTTCCGGCCTTGCTCTGTAAAAGCAATCGGCTTATTCAATATTATAACATAAGCCCGCGCAATAGTGAATTACAAAATCAAGGATAAATTTCTTGGAAAATGGGGTTGACAAATTCCATGGTTGTGTCGTATAATAACTAACGTTCCAAATGCGCGAATGTAGCTCATCTGGTAGAGCGCCACCTTGCCAAGGTGGAGGTAGCGAGTTCGAGCCTCGTCGTTCGCTCCAATATTTAGGAAAGCGTCGGCTTTTGCCGGCGCTTTTTTGCACGCAATCAAATTTTTCTATCTGTATTGCCTTTGCCGGCGCTTTTATATCAGGGAGAAACATTTGTTGCCTGTAAAGAATGGTATTGCTTTTTCTCAGTTCGCTTTTTACGCTGTCGGCCGGAAGCCGAAATGTGATTCTTCTTCCGTTTATTGTCCGGCGGATTGGGAGAGAATAGCTGAATCTAAAGAGGGTTTTGGATTTCCATAAAAATTTGATTCACAAATTTGTTGAAATATGATATAATATTAAAGTTTTGTGAATATGAAAAAGAGGTAAGTTTGATGGATATAAGAAATGATGTCAGAAATGTTGCGATTATTGCCCACGTTGACCACGGTAAGACGACTCTGGTTGATCAGCTTTTAAGGCAGAGCGGTATTTTTCGTGTTAACGAGGCGGTTACGGAGCGTGTAATGGACTCCAATGACCTGGAGCGTGAACGCGGCATTACCATACTTTCCAAGAATACGGCCGGCATGTATGACGGAGTTAAAATTAATATTGTCGATACCCCCGGCCACGCCGATTTCGGCGGTGAGGTGGAGCGTATCCTGATGATGGTGGATGGCGTATTGCTGCTTGTGGATGCCTTCGAAGGCTGCATGCCCCAAACCCGCTTTGTTTTAAAAAAAGCGCTTGGACTTGGGAAAAAACCGCTTGTCGTTGTAAATAAAATCGACCGCCCGGGCGCAAGACCGGCCGAAGTGGTGGACGAGGTGCTCGACCTGTTTATTGAACTCGGCGCGAATGAAGACCAGCTTGAATTCCCGGTGGTTTACGCGTCCGGCCGTGACGGTTACTCCACAACCGACCCCGATGTTCCGGGTACGGATATGAAACCGCTTTTCGATGCGATTATCGAAAATATCCCGGCGCCGAGGGGCGAACTCAACGGCCCAACCCAGGTGCTGTTCTCCAACATTGATTACGATGATTATGTGGGAAGAATCGGAATTGGCCGTGTTGAGCGCGGGGAAGTCCACGATGGGGAAAATGTGGTTCTTTGCTGCCGTGACGGTTCCACCCGCAACGTGAAGGTTGCCAAGCTTTACCAGTTCGAGGGGTTAAAACGGGTTGAGGTTCAGGAAGCCAAATTGGGCGACATCGTCGCTGTGTCCGGCATTGCCGGGCTGAATATTGGTGAAACAGCCTGCTCGCCCGACTGTGTGGAGGCACTTCCTTTCGTAAAGATAGATGAACCGACCGTTTCCATGATGTTTATGGTCAATAACAGTCCGTGTGCGGGCCGCGAAGGCAAATATGTTACCTCCCGCAATCTGCGCGACCGCCTGTTTAAAGAAGTGGAAACCAATGTAGCAATGCGCGTGGAAGAAACCGACTCAGCGGATACCTTTAAGGTTTCCGGCCGCGGTGAGCTCCATCTTTCCATCCTGATTGAGCAGATGCGCCGTCAGGATTATGAGTTTCAGGTTTCCGCGCCGCATGTGATTTACAAGGAAATTAACGGTAAAAGGTGCGAACCGATTGAACTTCTGATGATTGAAGTACCCGACAACTACGTTGGCGCGGTCATGGAGAAGCTCGGTTCCCGCAAAGCGGAAATTGTCAATATGGGTACCCGCAATACGGGCATGGCTCATCTTGAATTCAAAATTCCTTCCCGCGGCCTGATGGGTTATCGTCAGGAGTTCCTGACGGACACAAACGGCAACGGCATTATGAATAATGTGTTTGATTCCTACGAGCCGTACAAGGGCGACCTTGTGATGCGTCCGCAGGGTTCGCTGATTGCGCACGAACCGGGGGAATCCACCGGTTACGGCCTCTTTTACGCACAGGACCGCGGCCGCATGTTCATCGGGCCCGGCGTGGAAGTTTACGAGGGTATGATTGTCGGCGTCAGCCCCAAATCGGATGATATTGTCGTCAATGTCTGTAAAAAGAAACATGTTACCAACACGCGTGCCTCCGGCTCCGATGACGCGCTGAAGCTTACTCCGCATACTGTGCTCAGTTTGGAGCAGTGCCTTGAATTCATTAAGGATGACGAGCTGGTCGAGGTAACGCCGAAAAGTATCCGCATGCGCAAGCGGGTTTTAAGCAAGGAACTGCGCATGAAGCAGGCCAGCAAGAATAAATAATATGAATTTTGTGATACTCGATTTAGAGTGGAATGGAACCTACAGCCGCCGAATCAAAGGTTTTATTAATGAAATTATTGAATTCGGCGCGGTCAAGGTTGACCGGAATCTGAATATTATCGATACCTTTGAGGCGCTTGTGCGCCCGCAGGTCGGTAAAAAAATAAGCGGCAAAATTAAAACGCTCACCAGCATCACAAATGAGGATCTTGAGGGTGGCCTGCAATTCATGCAGGTAACCAGCCGCTTTAAAAAATGGGTGGGGGATGCTGTGCTCATGACATGGGGCACCTCGGACATTCTTGCCCTGATTGAAAACTGCCGATACTTTTGCGGGAACGCGCACATCCCGTTCCTCAGCCGCTATGTGAATTTGCAGGCTTACTGTGAGAAAATGCTCGATTATGACGCCACCAAGCAAATGGGGCTGAGCACCTCGGCACAGCTGCTTGAAATTGACGAGGAGGATTTTGACCATCACCGCGCTTTGGGGGACAGCCTGCTGTCCCTGCGGTGCCTTCAGAAGCTTTACTCACCGGAGACGATCATTCCGTTTATACAGGATGCGGAAGCCGCGGAATTTTATGATCGGATTCAGTTTAAAACTGCAATTATCTGTGATTTGAACAATCCCCTGATTAAGCGCGGGGACATGAGTTTTGACTGCGACCTTTGCGGCTGCCATGCCCACCGAACAAGCGAATGGCAGTTAAAAAATAAAAGTTACCGCGCACTTTTTGTCTGTCATCAGTGTCACCATAAGTTTTACGGCCGTGTTCAGTTTAAGCTGAAATATGAAGGAATGGCTGTAAAAAAAGCAATCCTTCCGTTCAATGCCGAGAAGGATAAAGAAGAGGCCAAGACGCCTCAAAAGGAGAGCTGAAAGCTCTCCTTTTTTATACCGTTTATTTGCTTTCCGTTTTTGCATATGATAAAATCATAAGAAAATCGGCTCTCGTCATTACGGAGGAATTATGAATTACAACAGTAAAAATATGAGTCTGCATCAAAACGCAGGCGTTGCTTATCTGACTTTTCCGTCTTTTGAACGGTACGGTTTTGTAAAACATGCGTTTTCCACACGGATCGGCGGTGTGAGCCAAAATGAATATGCTTCCATGAATCTGAACTTCGGGCGCGGTGATCCGGATGAAAATGTTCGGGAGAACTTCCGGCGCTTCTGCGGTGCGGCCGGATTTGACAGCGGTACTCTGGTAGCCTCCGCGCAGGATCATCATACTTTTATCCGCCGTGTGACCGCTGAAAATCGCGGTGTGGGGATCTGGAAGCCGAGGGATATTCAGAGCGTGGACGGCCTGATCACCAACGAGCCGGATGTTACGCTTGTTACTTATTATGCGGACTGTGTGCCGCTGTTCTTTCTGGACCCCGAAAAGCGTGCCGTCGGCCTTGCGCACGCGGGCTGGCGGGGCACTGTCGCAAAAATCGGAGAAAAAATGGTGGATTCCATGAAGCGCGAATTCGGCAGCGACGCGAAGAATCTGATTGCGGGGGTGGGGCCGTCCATCGGTCCCTGCTGCTTTGAAGTGGATACGCCTGTTTATGGGGAGTTTGCGGCGCTGACCGAACTTTGCCCGAAGGAATTTATTACCGAAAAGGACGGCGGAAAGTTCATGATCGACCTGTGGGAGGCAAACCGCCGCATCTTATTAAATGCCGGGATTCCTGCGCAGAATATTACCGTAGCGCAGCTTTGCACCAAATGCAACGCGGACTGGCTTTATTCCCATCGGGCGAGCGGCGGCAAACGCGGCGGGCTTGCCGCAATGATGTGTATTACGGAGGAACAAAGATGAGGATAGCGCATTGTACCCTTTGCCCGCGTTCCTGCGGAGCAGCCCGGGAGGAAGCAAGCGGTTCCGGTTTTTGCGGCATGGGCGCCGACCCGGTTGTCGCCCGTGCTGCGCTCCATTTTTGGGAGGAGCCCTGCATCAGCGGAAAGCGGGGCTCCGGCACGGTTTTTTTTACCGGCTGTTCCCTGAAGTGCGTGTTTTGTCAAAACTATCAGATCAGTACCAAAAGGGAAGTGGGCAAATCCGTAAGTGTACAGGAGCTTTCGGATATTTTTGACCGCCTCGCCGCGCAGGGAGCGCACAATATCAATCTGGTCAACCCCACACATTTTGCCCTGCCCATCGCCGAAGCACTGCATTTGTGCAAACCGCAGGTTCCGGTCGTTTATAATTCGGGCGGCTACGAAAGCCTGAAAACACTTCAAATGCTGGACGGACTTGTCGATATTTATCTGCCTGATTTAAAATACATGGATGACGCGCTCGCCGCAAAATATTCCGGTGCGCCGGATTATGTGGAAAGCGCCACGGCTGCCATTCTTGAAATGGTCCGCCAAACCGGCCCTGCCCGGTTCGATGCGGACGGTATGATGACCCGCGGCACCATTGTGCGCCATTTAATCCTGCCGGGCAACACACGAAATTCCATCGCGGCGCTTGACTGGCTCGCAGCCAATCTTCCCGAAGGGGTTATGGTCAGCCTGATGGCGCAGTATACCCCCTGCGGCCGGGCGCCGGAATTTCCCGAGATTAACCGCCGGGTTACAAAAAGGGAATATGAAAAAGTGCAGGAGCATCTTTTTGCGTTGAACCTGGATGGGTTTGTACAGGAAAGAAACTCTGCCAGCCAAAGCTTTATCCCTCCATTTAATTTGGAAGGTGTCTCCGGCAACTCTTTTCTTGACAAATAGCCCATATGGGTATACACTGTTATCTAGTTTTTAATATTACATATTAAATTATTAAAGAAATGGTGATAGTATGGAAAAACATATTGAAAATAAGGTCGAGTGGCGTACAAAGCGCCGTGAAGAACTTTTTTTACCCCGATATTCGCTGTCCGAAGAACTTATGAGCGCGATTACGCATGGTGTCGGCGTGGGGCTTGCGATTGCGGGCATGGTTGTGCTTCTGGTGCAGGGGCACCATACTCCCTTAAGCATGGTAAGCGTTTCAGTTTTCGGCGCCACCATGATCCTGCTGTATCTGGTTTCCACTCTGTATCATGCGCTGGGGGTGAACAAGGGAAAAAAGGTATTTCAGGTTCTCGATCACTGCACCATTTTTTTATTGATTGCCGGCACATACACGCCAATTTCTCTTGTTTGTTTCGGCGGCGCCACGGGCTGGGTAATCTTCGGTATTGTCTGGGGTGTGGCAGTGCTTGGGATTGTGCTGAATGCGGTGAATTTGCAGCGGTATAAGAAGTTTTCCATGGTCTGCTATATCGGGCTTGGCTGGCTGGTTATCTTTTTCTTTAAGCCGCTGATTGAACATCTCGACCCTACCTCAATCATTTATCTTATCGTTGGCGGTGTGTTTTACACTGTGGGGGCCGTCATTTACAACAGAGGGAAAAAAGTGAAGTATATGCACTCCGTATGGCACTTTTTTGTGCTGGGGGGAACCATCTTTCACTATTTTGTAATCTATCGCATCGTGGCTTAAATTGTTTACAAATCGTGCAATATTTTTCAATCGTTTTGCGTTATAATGCCATATATAACAAATAAAACGAAGGGAAGTGCTGCGGTTGGATATCCTGCAAAGGGAAATGTCATTTGACTCGTGTTTTGGGGAGGAAAGAATTTTTGTCAGGATCTCGGAACCGGCCGATCCCAGTCAGGTGAAGGCTGTTCTGCAAATCGCCCATGGCATGGCGGAGCATAGCCTTTTATATGTTGATTTTGCAAAGTATATTGCCTCCCATGGCTACGCGGTTGTGGTTAACGACCATTTAGGGCATGGAAAGTCCGTCGCTTCCGGTGGTTCGTACGGCTATTTCGGTGAAGGCGGCTGTCAGAACCTGATTAAAGACATGCACAAGCTTCAGGGGATTATCCGGCAGGATTATCCGGATGTTCCGTATATTTTGCTGGGGCACAGCATGGGTTCGTTTCTTGCGCGGAGTTACACCGCCCAGTTTAGCGGCGAGTTGGACGGGGCTGTTTATATCGGCACTTGCGGCAGCGCGGGCGCGGCGGTTTACGCCGCAGAAAAGCTGCTTGGAGATGCAATTGTCAAAAAAAAGGGACCAAAAGGCCATGATCCGCTTTTTGCAAAACTTTCCACCCAAAAGTACAACAAGGCATTTCCGTCAGCCAGAACGCCGAACGATTGGATTTCACGCGATGTGGCCCAGGTGGATATTTATACGAAAGACCCGCTTTGCGGGTTCGATTTAACAGCTTCCGGTTATCGGGATATCGTATGCTTGCAGGCGGAAGTCAGTTCCGGTGCCTGGTATAAGAAAGTGCCCGACATTCCGATTTTAATTCTTTCGGGGGATCAGGACCCGGTTGGCGGCTTTGGAAAAGGCGTGAAACAGGTTGCGGAAAAACTGCGAAAGACCGGGCATAATGTTCGCGTTGTTTTATACCCCCAGGCGCGTCACGCGATTCTTACCGAAACCAATAAAGACGAAGTTTATGATGAAATTCTGAATTTTCTGGAGTCCGTGGCGGGGACGGGTGAAAACTGATAAAAGTCAAGCGGAGCTGTAAATTTACAGCTCCGCTTTTACCGTCCGATTTTATGAAACAGGAGGAAACGCCTTGTCCGCAATAGAAACGCCAAAACTTACAAACGACCTGATTGAATCCGGGGAACCGGAAAACATGATTCGTGAGGCTGTCACCGACGAGCAGGATATCAGCGGGTACCGTTTTATCAATGCAACTCCGGATAATGTGGAAGCGCATGTGATTGAATTTCATGATTGTATTTTCGAAAGCTGTAAATTTACCCGATGCACGTTCCATGCGATTTACTTTGCTGACGTTGTGTTTCGTAAATGTGATCTTTCCAATGTGGACTTTTCACAGTGCTTTTTTCGCAGGGTGCGTTTTGAAAGCTGCAAAGCGCTGGGAACCAATTTTGCGGAAGCGTTATTTGAGCATGTTGTCATGCAGGACTGCAACTGCACATTCGCCAATCTTTCCTCAGCCAGGCTGAAATATGTTTTATTTGACCGGGTTGATTTTTCGAATGGAGATTTTCAGCAGTGCGGCCTGAAATCCGTGCAGTTTCCGAATTGCCGCCTGATTCAGGCGGAGTTTCTCCACACGCCGCTCAAGGGCATTGACTTTACCAGCACGAACATCGACGGAATCCTGCTCTCCGGCGCGGAGCTTCAGGGTGCGATTGTCACTGCTGTACAGGCCTGTGATTTATCACGCTATCTGGGGCTGATTGTCCGGTAGCTTTGAACAACCTGTTGGCCTAAACAGAACAAATAAGGAGCGGGCATTTAGCCCGCTCCTTATTTGTTTAAATGTAAAACATGAATCCGTCGGTTTGCGTTTGCCTTTCCACTTCATTTACAAGATCGTCCAGCGTAATTTTATTCAGCGTGCCGGCTACAGCATCGTCCACTGCGGAGAAAACGGTTTTCTGCATCGCCTGTTCAACATCCTTTGCCTGTTTCGCGACTGACTCCTCCGTCTTTTCAAAAAGGGATTGCTCCAATGACCTTAAAATTTCACCTGCGCTGATTGTCTGCGGATCCCTTGCCAGTTTATACCCGCCCTGGGCACCTTTTGCGGCTAAAACCAAATCTGCTCTTTTTAAAAGAGAAAACACTTGTTCCAAATAAATTTTTGAAATCCCGAGTTTTTCTGAAATACTCACGATCGTGATGCACTCGTTGCTGGCGTAATTTTGTGCCATGGTAATCATGGCGGCCAATCCATATCTTCCTTTTGAGGAAATTCTCATAAATTTCTCCTTCCTTAAACTCCGATGGCTTCAATCATCTTTTGATACGTAACCGCTTGCTGGGGCAATCCCAGCCATGTGAACCGCGCGGCCGGCCGGTTCAGCCATATTGCCTGTGGTATGGAGGCATTTCTCATACTTGGCCGATATTTCCATTATAACGAAATATTTTTTGCCGATATGTTAATAATATATGGAAAGAAGGATTTCGTCAAGAGCTTTGCGGCGGTTTAACATAGTAATCATGTATGAAATTGTGAATTTTCTTCTAATCCGGTTGACAAACGTACAGATTTGCATATAATATAAAAACATAGTAATTATATATTTATTATTAAAACAATAATATGGAGGAAATTTTATGCCGAAAATTTATAAAAGCCTAACCGAACTGATTGGCAATACACCGCTTCTGGAGCTGTCAAATTACATTGAGAAACACGCGCTGAAAGCAAAGGTGGTGGGTAAACTGGAATATTTTAATCCGGCGGGAAGCGTCAAGGACAGAATTGCGAAAGCAATGATTGACGATGCCGAGAAGAAGGGACTGCTTAAAGAGGGTTCCGTCATTATTGAGCCCACCAGCGGCAATACGGGAATCGGTCTTGCTTCCGTTGCGGCGGCAAGGGGTTACCGAATCATTCTTACCATGCCGGAAACCATGAGCGTTGAGAGAAGAAATCTTTTGAAAGCCTATGGTGCGGAACTGGTGCTGACCGAAGGCGCAAAGGGTATGAAGGGCGCGATTGAAAAAGCAAAAGAGCTTGCGGAAAGCACCCCGCATTCATTTATTCCGGGCCAGTTTGTCAACCCTGCGAACCCGGCGGCTCATAAAGAAACAACCGGGCCGGAAATCTGGAGCGACACAGAGGGAAAGGTTGACATTTTCGTCGCGGGTGTCGGCACGGGCGGAACAATTACCGGCGTGGGTGAATACTTGAAGTCCAGAAATCCGAATGTAAGAATTGTTGCGGTTGAGCCGTTTGATTCGCCGGTTCTTTCCGAGGGAAAGGCAGGCCCGCACAAAATTCAGGGAATCGGCGCCGGCTTTGTTCCGGATACGCTGAATAAAGATGTTTATGATGAAATCGTCAGGGTAAAGAATGAGGATGCGTTCCAAACGGGAAAAGAACTTTCCAAACTGGAGGGGCTGCTTGTCGGGATTTCTTCCGGCGCGGCGGTTTGGGCAGCGGCGGAGCTCGCCAGGCGCCCGGAAAATGAAGGCAAGATTATTGTGGCGCTTTTGCCGGATACAGGGGAACGGTACCTTTCCACACCGCTTTTTGCGGAATAATTTTCAGCCTGAGTGAGCGAATGCAAGATTACCGATTGACAGACAAACGAAAATGGGATACTATAAAAAGCTGTGAAAGGCCCGTTTCTGTTCCGGGGGCCGACAAGAAATCGTTTGAATGACATTGAATTGGTGGCAAAATAATATGCTCAATGAATTTTCAAGAACCCAGCTGCTGCTGGGTGAAGAGGCAATGGTAAAGCTGAAAAATTCGGCGGTGGCTGTTTTCGGCATCGGCGGAGTCGGCTCTTATACGGCGGAAGCGCTTGCGCGCAGCGGGATTGGCACACTGGAGCTGTTCGATGACGACAAGGTATGCCTTACTAATATTAACAGGCAGCTTATCGCGACCCGCAAGACAGTCGGTATGCAAAAAATCGACGTCATGCGCGACAGGATACTCGAAATTAATCCGAACGCTTCCGTTGTGACGCATTCATGCTTTTACACCGCTGAAAATGCGGATGAATTTGATCTTTCCAAATACTCCTATATAGTGGATGCCATTGACACGGTCTCCTCCAAGCTTGAACTGATTGTGCGGGCGGAGCGGGCGAATGTGCCGATCATCAGCTGTATGGGCGCAGGCAATAAGCTTGACCCCACGCGGTTTGAGGTGGCGGATATCTACAGCACCAGCGTTTGCCCTTTGGCAAGAGTGATGCGCAGGGAACTGAAGGTAAGAGGTATTCAAAAACTGAAGGTAGTGTATTCCAGGGAGCCGCCCATTACGCCGGTTGAGGATATGAGCATCAGCTGCCGGGCGCACTGTATTTGCCCGCCCGGTACGAAACGCAAGTGCACGGTGCGCAGGCAGATTCCCGGAAGCATTTCCTTTGTTCCCTCGGTTGCGGGGCTTATCCTTGCGGGCGAAGTAATAAAAGACATTGCCGGGGTTTAAGAATAAATGGCGATGGTGTTTTTTCCGGACTGGGGGTTGCATCATCATTTAAGATTCCACAGTCCGCGCGAATTCATTTGTTATGATAAAAAGCCGCTCAAAATTGGGCGGCTTTTTGTTTTACCTGATTTTACAAAAATAATGTTCTATAAGAAATTGAAATATTAATATTGTAAAATAGAATCAAATTATTATACAGATAGGATAAAATAATAATATTAGCATATTTTGTATATTGAAAAAGTCGATTTCATCCGGCAAATCGGCTGACTCGGATGCGGTTTGCATCATTTGCTGAAGAAGGGAGGATGCTCTATGCTGCAAATTATGATGATGAGCTCAATTGTGATTCTGCTCGCGGTGGTATTCAGCAGAGTTCTATACCGATTCGGAATTCCAACACTTTTAATTTTCCTGCTGCTGGGAATGCTGTTCGGCTCCGATGGGATTGTCGGCCTCGAATTCAGCAATTATGAAGCGGCAAATCAGCTTTGTTCCGTTGGTTTAATCTTTATCATGTTTTACGGCGGATTTGGCACTAACTGGAAGGTTGCAAAGCCTGTCGCAGGGAAAGCGGTACTGATGGCCACGGTCGGAGTGGCTTTCACCGCGCTGTCCACCGGCGTATTTTGTACCTATTTATTGCATACGTCCTGGTTGGAAGGAATGCTGATCGGTTCCGTTCTTGCTTCGACCGATGCCGCTGCCGTGTTCGCCGTACTCCGTTCGCGCAAGCTGAATTTGAAATACGGACTTGCATCCCTTCTGGAGGTGGAAAGCGGCAGCAACGATCCGATTGCATACATGATAACGGTCGTGATTCTTATGCTGATTTCAGGAGAGGCACATCAGCCGATCTTGCTGTTATTGCTTCAGCAGGTCGGATTCGGATTACTGGTTGGTGTTTCGCTTGCCCTGTCCACTGTTTTTGTGCTGAGGCGCATTGATTTGGAAATTGACGGGATTTATCCGATATTCGTTTTGGGAATTATCATTTTAGGATATGCGTTTTGCCAATGGATTGATGGAAACGGTTATCTGTGTATTTATATGATCGGGATTATTTTGGGCAACAGTAAAATCAGGCATAAGAAGAGTCTGGTGCATTTTTTTGACGGGATTTCCTGGCTGATGCAGATCATGCTGTTTTTTACCTTGGGGCTGCTGTCTTTTCCGTCCCGTCTGCCCCAGGTGGGTGTTCCGGGACTGCTGATTGCTGTTTTTATGATCGTTGTTGCCCGTCCGCTGGCGACCTTCTCTGTTTTGAGCTGGTTTAAAATTCCTGTGAAGCAGCAGCTTTTGGTGTCGTGGGTCGGGTTAAGGGGTGCGGCGTCCATTGTATTTGCGATTTATGCGGTAACATCCAGCAGTACCGTGGAAAATGATATTTTTCATATCGTTTTTCTGGTAGCCCTCATTTCAGTAGGCCTTCAGGGAACATTGATTCCGTACATTGCAAAAAAGCTGGATTTGGTGGAAACCGGGGCCTCTGTCTTTAAGACGTTTAACGATTATCAGGATGAAACGCTGACAAAGCTTTTGGAAATCACGGTGGATGAAAAAAGTCCATGGCGGGATAAATCGATTATGGAAGCCAATATTCCGGAAGAAATTTTGGTGGTGTTCCTGAAACGCGGCGGGGAGGTGCTCGTTCCAAAGGGCTCTACCTGCATCAAAAGCGGGGATGTACTGGTACTCAGTTCCAACAGCTTTGATGCACTGGCACTGCAGCCGGAAGAAGTAAGAATTCCTCCTTTTTAATAAAAGACAGCCGGCCTTGAAGTGATTTCAAGGCCGGCTGTCTTTTGCTTGGAGAAACTTAGGAATTATATGGAAATGTGTGTGTTGTAAGCATTTCAGTGAAAGCATTTGGCGCCGGGGAAACAGGCGGCTTCGCCAAGATCTTCCTCAATACGCAGAAGCTGGTTGTATTTTGCAACGCGTTCGCTTCTGCTTGGCGCCCCGGTTTTGATCTGCCCGGCATTTAAAGCGACAGCCAGATCCGCAATCGTAGTGTCCTCCGTCTCACCGGAGCGGTGCGAGATTATTGTTGTGTAACCTGCATTGTGAGCCATATTAATCGCATTTAGCGTTTCTGTTAAGGAACCGATTTGATTCAGTTTGATCAAAATGGAGTTGCCGCAGTGCAGTCCAATCCCTTTTTGGAGCCGCTCCGTGTTGGTTACGAACAAGTCGTCGCCGACAAGCTGAACCTTATCGCCCAATTCCGTGGTAAGCTTTTCCCAGCCCTGCCAGTCTTCCTCGCCAAGCGCGTCTTCAATGGAGCGGATAGGGTATTTTTCAACCAGCCCTTTCCAAAATGCGATCAGCTCGTCTGTAGTGTACGTCTTCTTATGCTTCGGCAGCAGATAGCCGCTTTCGGTTTTCCACTCACTGGAAGCAGGGTCAAGCGCAAGGACAAAATCCTCACCCGGTTTGTAGCCTGTCTGTCGTATTGCTTCCAGAATCAGTTCAATTGCTTCTTCGTCCGTTTCCAGATTCGGTGCGTATCCGCCCTCGTCGCCGACGGAAGTGGAAAGCCCCTTGGCTTTCAGGATGGAGGCGAGTTTATGAAAAACTTCGGCGCACCGGCGCAGGCCTTCCTTAAAAGACGGAGCACCAACCGGCATGATCATGAATTCCTGAATATCCACATTGTTTGCCGCATGCGCGCCGCCGTTCAGAATGTTCATCATCGGGACGGGAAGCGTTTGAGCGTTTACGCCGCCGATAAAACGGTAAAGGGGAAGATGCAGCGCGTTGGCTCCCGCCCGGGCCGCCGCCAGGGAAACAGCCAGAATCGCGTTTGCACCGAGCGAAGATTTATCTTTGGTACCGTCCGTTTCAATCAGCTTGCGATCAATTTCCGCGGTATTGGTGCTGTCAAGACCTGTTATCGTCGCTGCGATAACGGTATTAATATTTTCAACTGCTTTGGTAACTCCTTTTCCGCCGTACCGGGCAGCATCCCCGTCACGCAGCTCCAATGCCTCGAATGAGCCGGTGGATGCCCCGCTAGGCGCAGCGCTTCGTCCGATGACACCATTTTCAAGGACTACCTCCGTCTCTACGGTCGGGTTTCCCCTGGAATCTAATATTTCTCTGCCGATTACACGTTTGATGCTGAAATCCGACATACATGACACCTTCTTATCAATATTTATATTGTTTCGTTTGAACAGGTAAGCTATTGCTAACTTACGATATAAGAGTAACACGGTTTACAGAATTTGTCAATCAAAATCTGTAAACATTTTTTCCCGAAAAGACTGTTCTATGCCTTGTTATTTAATATATCACCCATCTTTCTGCCTAAGCGGTCATAACCTCCTTTGTAATGGAAGGGGATCGCAGTTCAGCTGGAATGGATGCTGTGCCAAAATCAAAAAAATTAAGTTGTGCGCCTTCTTCTGTCATTGGCAATTTAACCTTTTTTTAGGAATAGAAATTGCATGGAAAATGTTAACAATCACTGTTTTGGGTTGATAAATGTCATATTTTGGCGTATAATTAAAATAATAATTTCAACTATTAGTATTTTTATCTAAGAATATAAAATATCGGAGAAAATATTGGAGTGAATGAATTTGAATCGATTAAAGCGAATTGTTTTGGGGGCGGTTTCCCTTATCTGTGCCGCCGCGGTCACAGTAACTTTTTTTCCTCCGGTTTCTGTTGCGGCCGCTGTAACCGCCACCACAAAGGACTATTTAAACCTGCGCGAGGGTGCGGGAACTGATAAAAAGGTAATCCTGACGCTTAGCAAAGGTGTTTCCGTTACTGTTCTTGACAGTTCCAACGCCGCGTGGGCAAAGGTGCAGACAGCAAGCGGAAAACAGGGCTATTGCAGTAAGCAGTATTTGAATTTTTCGGGATCATTGCCCAATTCCCTCGGAACAACGACGGGCTCCGGAACGCCTTTAACCGGGAACACCGCGGTGACGACTTCGGCTTTGAATATGCGCAGCGGTGCGGGTACAACCTATTCAATTGTTGTTACACTGAGCAAAGGGGCGTCCGTCAAGGTAATTGATGCTTCCAACGCACAGTGGACGAAAGTGCAGACCGCCGATGGAAAACAGGGCTATTGCAGCAAACAATATCTGCAGTTTTCGTCAACAGGTTCAACTGCCACACCCGGTTCCGGTTCTTCTGGTTCATCCACGGCAGTCACGACGGATTATCTGAATCTGCGGCAGGGTGCGGGTACAAACTATAAGGTGGTAGTTACTCTTAGCAAGGGGATTACTCTTACTGTTTTGGACAATACCAATGCGCAATGGACGAAAGTGCAAACTTCCGATGGAAAACAGGGCTATTGCAGCAAGCAATATCTTAAAATTTCAGGTTCCTCCACAACTCCGGCCACGACGACTCCCGCTACAACAACCCCAACTACGACGACTCCGAATACTACCGCAATGACGGGAATAACAACGTCATCGCTCAATGTACGCAGCGGCGCCGGTACAAATTATGGCGTTGTGGTCACGCTTTCCAAGGGTACCACGGTCACAGTGCTGGATAACTCGAATGCCGCGTGGGCAAAAGTCAGGACTTCGGCCGGCAAGGAAGGGTATTGCTCGAAGGAATTCCTTACCGTAAGCCAAACGGGTACAGGCGCCGGAACAAATACGGGTACGGATACAAACACCGGAACAGACACGAATACGGGGACAGGGACGGATACAAACACCGGGACGGACACAAATACAGGGACTGGTACGGATACAAATACCGGTACGGACACAGGGGATACCGGTACAGATCATACCATTACTGGCGCCAGTGTCACGGCGGACATGCTCAGGCTGCGGGAGCAGCCAAACGCCACCAGCCAGGTTCTGGCCAATCTGCCGAGCGGCTCCAGTCTTACAGTACTTGATGCTTCGGATTCCGCATGGATTAAGGTACAGACTTCCGGTGGGTTGACCGGCTATGTCAGTGCCGAATTTGTCAAAATTCATTACTCAGATGAATCCACCGATACGAGTTTGCTTTCTCTCTCCACTTCATCTCAAAGTATTCCCGCAGGTAAGACGCTTTACATACAGGCGACAATTTCCCCAAGCGGAACTTACATTAACTGGACAAGCAGCAATTCAGCCGTTGCGACTGTTTCAAACGGCTATGTTTATGCGGTGTCCAAAGGAACCGCTGTAATTACGGCGTCTTCCGGAACTTATCATGCAGCATGCAATGTTACCGTGACGGATGCCGAACCGGTCAAGACGGCGTTTGCCTCGCCGAATATTGCAAGCACAGGGGCGACGGTTACATTAACCGCTGTAACGGATTCCACCCGTGACGGCGTAAACTTTGTCATCACTTTGCCCAACGGCAGCACACGCACGGTGACTGCCGGTTCCTTCACGGCTGAAACCATGCTGGACACAACCGTGAAAAAATGGACTGCCACGACTGTTTTCGATACCGCCGGAACATATTCGTTTACCGCGTATTCTTCCTTAAACGGCAGTATGAGCACAACTGGTTACACCACGAATGCTTATGTTTCCGCACAGCAGAATTTTACTACAACAACAAGTGAGCAACGCAGGGTCAGCGACCAGATGATTACGCTGATTGCGAATTGGGAAGGTTACCGCGCTGCGGTTTACGCCGACCAGCTTACTGCCAATCAGGTACCGACTATTGGTTATGGCTGCACCTTCGGCGCCAACGCGGTCTTTTACAACAATATGACCGAAACGGAAGCATGGTCGATGCTTGTCAATAAAATCAACAATTCTTCTTATACCACGGAATTAAATAAGATGATACAGGCAAACCACTTCCTGATGAGCCAGAATCAGGCCGACTGTTTAATCAGTTTCGCTTATAATGTGGGCGCGGGTTACTTCAACAGCACTTCTGAAATGGATTTCAGAACAATTATGAAAAATGCGGTTGTACCGCCGAATCTTGTCAGCGGTACGCTTCCGGCCACGGTCACAAAAGATACTTTAGTTATGGAGCAGCCTGATTTTACCGGTACGCAGGTTTGCAGCATTGCCAACGGTGCTTCGGTCACGGTAACCGATTGGAATTTCAGCGATACCCACAACGGATGGTACAAAGTGACCCTTGCCGACGGCAGCTCGGGCTGGGTGAACTCCGGTTATGTCCATCTTACTGATTCCGATTCGCTGGTGCATGACCTGAACTACACCAATGCTTATGCGTTCGGTACGGATTTGATCCGCTGGAATCAGGCGGGCGGAAAATTCTATACCGGTTTGTTCTACCGCCGTCTGGGTGAAGTCAACGTTTACAATTACGGTGACTACAGCGCGGTGCGGAATAATAAATACAATTACACCTATCCAAGCGGTGCTGCCGGACTGGATTAAGCGGGAACTGTGCTGGATAGAAAAAGACCTAATACATAACATTCTGCAATGAAGCAACAAAGGCCGCTCAGCGAGAGCGGCCTTTATTTGCGTATGCGTATGTGTACTATTCGGTTCCTGCAACCGCCAAATCGCATGCATACAGCGGATGGTATAAGCAACCGTGACGGGCGACAGCGTGGACCGGGCGAATGACCGTCTTGGTATTCCTTGCAAGGGATTTGATATCGTTTAATTCCATGTTAAAAAGGGGATGGGGTGCCGGTTTCAGCAGACAGGCAGTGCGAGCGCCGCTGTCTTGGAATTTCACATGTAAGCTTAATATATCTGTTGAAAAAGCAAGAGGGCGGCAAGCTTTCGCCTGCCGCCCCCGGAGGATATATAATTGAGTTAAAAAGATAAGAATTACTGTAAGAGCTTGAGGATGCTCTGCGGCTGGGTGTTTGCCTGTGCGAGCATGGACTGTGCGGCCTGAGCAAGAACGTTGTTCTTGGTCATTTCCATCATTTCCTTCGCCATGTCAACGTCACGGATACGGCTTTCAGCGGAAGTTAAGTTCTCACTGGTGGTACCCAAGTTGTTCACGGTGTGCTCAAGTCTGTTCTGCAGTGCGCCAAGGTCAGCTCTTGTGCCGGAAACCTGATTGATTGCGTCGTCAATCGTAGCAATAGCAGCATTTGCGCCAATTTGTGTTGAGACATCAACATTCTTAAGGCCCAAGCCTTCTGTACTCATATTGTCAATGTTCAGAGTAACGATCTGGTCTTGGGAGCTGTTTGCACCGATCTGGAAGGTAATGCCCTTTGTGGGGATTTTAACACTATCGTCTGTTGCTTTAGGGGTATAAGTAATTGCTACGTCTGCTTTCAAAGCAGCAGCAGTTGTGGTGGGATCCTTCGCCTCGAAGCTCAATGCACCATCGGTAATAGTAGGTGAGTTAAAAGCAAAAGTGCTGGTATTTCTGTTTAATGCGTCAACTAAAGCCGTATTACCATCGGCGCCTTCTGTTGGGATCAGAATCTGATTCTTTGCCACAGCAGGGTCGGTATCCAGTGCGGTTACAACCGTCAATTTAACGCTGCTTGCACCGCTGCCAATGGTAAGTGAATCGCCTGTCTTTACCTGAGACCAGTCAATTTTTAAAGTAGCGGTTGCGTTCTTTGCGGCGGCAGCTGTGCTGGTTGTACCCTGTACATTTGTTACATCCGACAGTCTTCCGGTTCCGGTAACGGACGGATCATCCAGAGCAGTGGTACCCGAGCCTGCAGCAGATGCGGTAAGGGTAACTGTAACGCCATCCGTACCTACGACTGCGTCTTCATAACCTGCCAAAGCTCCTACTGAGCCCCCACCTGCAGTGACAACAGCGGCATTGGATGAGCCATCGGTCAAGGCTGCGGCAATTGCGGCTGCCTGATCTGCTGCAGTGGAAGCAAGGCCCAGGTTAATCTTGTAGTCAGCGTCGGTTGGAGCGGTAGTATCGGTACCGTCTGCAAACACGAATGTTTTGCCGCCGACTGTCAGCGTGTCACCGTTTTTGAACGGGGTAGAAACTTTGAAGCTTAACTGGGACGTTGTGTCGGTAGTACTGGTTCCGGTTACGCCGTTTGCCGCTACTGATGTCGCGCCGGCACTGTTTCCAAATACCAAAGCAGTTTTATCGAAATCAGCGGTAGCCAATGTTCCGGCTGATTGTGCAGTTAAGGTCAGTGTTGTGCCAGTGGCAACAGCCTTGTAATATACGTCGCCAATCTTAGAGCCCGCATTACTGTTAGCCCCATTGATAGCGGTAGCTAAAGCAGTAGCGTCAGCATCTGTTAGCGGGCCACCATCAGCATGTCCGCCTGCTGTTAATGTAAGAGCACTGTCGGAACCGATTGTCAGAGTCAAATCAGAGGCACCGGTAGTCCACGTAGCTGCAGAAAGGTCAACTGTAATTGTTGCGGCGGTTGAACCTGCGGTCGAATTGTCAACTTTCTCTGTTGTTTTTACATCGCCGACAACCGGTGTGGCAGCGGCGGCCTTTGCCTGAGTGCCATCCAACAGATTCGTTTTATTGAAGTTAGTGGATGTGGAAATTCTGTCGATTTCACTTTTCAGGGAGTCGACTTCCTTCTGAATGTTATCACGGTCAACATCATCCTGATAGGTGCCATTGGAAGACTGGGTAGCAAGCTCTTTCATTCTCTGCAGAATGGAAGCGGTCTCATTCAGCGCGCCTTCAGCGGTTTGAACCAGCGAAATACCGTCGTTTGCGTTGTTGGTTGCCTGGTCGAGTCCGCGGATCTGGCCACGCATTTTTTCGGAAATTGCAAGGCCGGCAGCGTCGTCGCCCGCACGGTTGATTCTGTAGCCGGAAGACAGTTTTTCAAGGTTCTTGCTGACAGCATCGTTGTTGATGCCCAATTGCCTGTTTGCATTTAAAGCGGCAATATTGTGTTGAATACGCATAATTTTTTCCTCCTGAATTTTGTTTAGTGCGCGCGGCTGAATGCCGTCGCGCCTTTTTTGAAAAGAACTTCCATGTTCTTTTGCTGATGAGATAATGTATCAAATTCCCGCCCCGGCGGGCCCTGCTAGAGCGGGAAATAATACCGAAACCGATTGGGGTTGCAATTGCTTTACTGTTTTCTCTTACATTTGATATTTCGGCGTAAAATCGGAAAAATTTAGGGACATTATAAAATATTTATACTTTTATAATCAGAATTTGGTCTGCCGATTGAAGAGTTTCCGCCGGAAGCGTTTCTTACTCTTTTGATTCTATTTCAGAAGTTTTTTGAGCTTATCCAAAGTTTGCTTTTGTGGAAGAACGCTGGCTTCCCGGTTCAGGCTTTGGGTCTCCAGCAATTCTTTGCGCACGATGGGAATTTCCTTCGGGGCGTTAATGCAGACTTTCGCCCGGTCGCCGCTGATTTCCGAGATAATGATTTCAATATTGTCCCCGATCAGAATGGATTCGGAGACTTTTCGGCTGATGACTAGCACAAAAATGCCTCCTCTATTCCTTATTTTCGAACAGTCTGTAACGAATGGGATAATCCGAATCCTCCAGAATAACCTGCTTGGCCTTTTTTGTATTGATGTCGATGACAATCGGGGCTTTCAGATTTACGACGGATTCGGTGAGCTCCGGCCTGATTACCGCAATAGCCAAAAAGCAAAGGTCGGTCGCATCCGTTTCTTCGAAGTATTCCAAATCCCGTTTAGAAAGGACGGGATTGTAGCTGGCCAGAATGGTGTACGGGTCCACGACAATAAAGGACGGGATGTCGGACCCGGCGGCCTCCAGGCTCCAGATAATGTTGTTTTCATCCTCATGGTACAGCAGGTATTCGTGAATATCCTCAAAACCCAAAATGCCTTCCTGAAAATGAATGATGTTCTGCCCGTTTTCCTGGGGAATTTGTGCCTCCGCCTGATTTGTGTCCATTGCGGGCCTCCTCAATTTTATAAATTTATTGCAAAAACAGACTCTGCGGGAGAGGCTGAAAAACTTTTACGCCATATTTTGCTGTTTTAGTGCCATATAGTATAATAATAGAATAAATTATTCCATATATTGATAAAATATTCCTCTTATTTACTTTTATGAGATTTCATTTTAATAGAAGCAGGGTATTATTTCATTAAGCTGTAACATTAAAGAGCACATGTCCTTTTTCTTCGCTGTCCGCGGGCGGCTTTTCTGTGACCACGTTTTCAGCACGGACATATTCTTTAATTAAAAACTGGGCGTTGGACTGACCGGGCGCAGGTTCCATTCCCTGTTGCCGCCAGTCAAAGCTTAGCTTATCGGTTTCATACTGGTTGAAAAGCTGTTCCGGGTCGCACTGAAGCGCGGTCAGCGTAAGATTGAAACTTGACTGTATGCGCTGCAGGGCAATGCTGTCTGGCAGCGCCGCATTATTTTCTGCATCATTCAGTTAAAATCGCCTCCTTATTCCCCATGGCAGCCGGCTTCAAACGCAAAGGTGATTTAGCTCACAGGGAGGATTGATACGATTCAGGTCATAAAATCCAAAAAGGTTTTAGACATAATTTTGGTACCCATCTGAAGGGCGGCGTTATACGAATATTGCTGCATGTAGTAATCCATGATTGCGTCTGCCGGGTCCAGAAATTCAGTATTCTGATCCTTGTCAAGAATAGCGTCGCCCATTGTTTCCAGATTTGATTTCGTAGTGGAGAGAAAGTTTGACTTTGTGCCGGATTCCGTAATTTTTCCCATCAGATTTTCCACCTGATCTGAAAAATTGTCGAGGTAGGGCTGAATTTTATCAATGGAGAAGTTGTCACTCTCCAACTGGTCGGCAATCTGCCCAAGCATATTGTAAAGGTTGTTCGAAACCTCGGTCCCGTTCACGGTCGTGGTTCCGTGTCCCATAAAGGAAATTCCGGGGATTGCCGCATCAAAAACACTTTGTGTATTGACGCTGCCGTTTGTGTTTAGCTTTAATCCCATGCCCAAATCAACAAGGGACTGTTCTGTGGCCAGGCTCGCCATCTGCTCTTCGCTGAGGGTGCCGTATGCAGGTTCGGAAGCGTATCCCGGCTCTGTAGTGTCGGTTGCAACCGGCCGGTTCAAATCGCCGGTCATTGTCATCCCTGAAAAATTGTACGCTGTTCCGTTGGGGCTGGCAGTACCGGATGCGTTCTTGAGCGCGTTGATTAAGTCCTGATTGGTTGCATTGCTGTCCAGCTTAACCGTGATCGTATGAGCCGAATCATCCACGTCCACGGTGCCTGTATTGCCGGAACCGGATACTGCCGTGATTGTGTAGCCGTTGAAAGTATCGCCCGCACTCTGGCCAAACTGGATCAATGCTCCGTTGATGGTTGTGGTGGTGCCGTTTTCCAGCTTCCCGGTGTCCACGTCAACTCCGCGGTAGTATAATGTTCCGTCCTTTCCCACGGAAAACGGGGGATCGGTCATATCGGAGCCGCCGAATATATATTTATCCCCGAATTTGGTATTCGCGGGGGCAAGAATCGCCTGTTGAAGCGTGCGCAGTTTAGCGGCAATTGTTTCGCGGTCAGACTGCGACATGGTTCCGTTGATTGCCTGAATGGTGTCGCCGGTGCTCGCCTGGCTCACAATATCATGAATGGACATCATGGCGCTCTGCGCAGTGGTTAACTGATCCGCCGCATCAGCCAGATTGCTCTGATACGTGTCGTTCTGTACGGATTCATTGCGCAGCCGGTATGCCTTCGCAGCCGAAAACGGGTCTTCGGACGCCTTGTCAAATTTCCGGTAGGTGGTCGCCTTGTTGCTGGCCGAATTGAGCTGGCTCAGGGAATTGTTTAGATTCTTACTGTACTGCTGTGAAATCATACGCATCGTAATTCTCATGATAAAGTTCTCTCCTAACTACGCAGAATTAATTGCCGACACGACCCATTTTGTTAATAATGGTGTCGACTGCTTCATCCATTGTGGTCATAAAACGGGAAGAGGCGGTTAGCGCCTGATTGTACATAATCAGATTAATGCCTTCCTCGTTCACATCCACGGAGGAAATCGCAGCTCTTTGTGTATCAATATCGTTTAATGTTGAAGTGTAGGTGTCGTTCTGACGGCCGAGCGTGTCAATCTGCAGGCCGAGAGTGGTGGAAATATCGGAAACAAACGAGCCGATGGAGCTTTTAAACAGCGTTGTGCCGGCGGATGAATTGTCGGCCGCCGTGGTGAAAGTTGTATCTTTCGAAAACTGATAGACCATATAAAGAATATTTTTACCCGCCGCCGAGTTGTCAACGCCGGAAAGGGTTTCCTCTTTTGTAGCGGTGATATAGGAACCGGTGGATTTATTCCACGCGTTGGAGATGGAGATATTAGCAGCCGTGATTTTACTGAGGTCGGTGGTTGTTCCATCATCGGTCGTGAAAAGCGGCTTGTTGTTGTGTTCCGTGTTGGTGCTGTTTGCCGAGTTCATCATTTGCGCAAACTCGCCGGCCAGCTTGTCCAGAGTCTTCGCGTAATAGCCAATTCCGCGTGCTGTGGGTGCCACGGCGGGACTTCCGTCCGTCGGAATAGACGGGTCGGCAGGAACCGCAGCTTTCGCGTCAAACTCGCCGTTGTCATTCAGCATGGACAGGTACCCGCCAAATGCGCCGCTGGTTACATCGGAGTTGGTCAGCAGTGGGTTTCCGCTGTTGTCTGCAAGTTCCACCCCGTTGGCATTGTTCAGTGAAATAGTCACCTGAGCCTGATCCTCCGGGTCGCCTTCCTGTTTTATCGTTAAATCAAACTGATTATATTTATCATTATCAACAAGATTGATCTTGGACCCGTCAGGTGAAACCAGATTCACGCTGAGCTCGTCCACCATTCTGCCCGCACCGACCGGCACGCTTTTTGTGGAAGTTTGAATGTCCACGTATTGGGAAAGATCATCGAGCATTGCGTTGCGCTGATCAATCAGTTCCAAAGCGGGTGTCTGGGAAACATCCGAGCTTTTGATTTCCTGATTGATATGAGCAATATTCTGCAATATTGTGTTGACCTTGTCAACAGCATCCGTCTGAAAGGAATCAGTCTGCTGTGTTCTGATTTTTGACAGCTGCTCGGCGGCATTGTTGAACGCTTTGGTCAGAAGCAGGGAGGAGTTCTTTACAATGTTTTCCAGACTTGTGTCGGAAGGAGTTCCGGCAAGGGTACTCAGTTGCTTGACCAAATCCGAAAACTGAGCGTTAATTCCGTCGGTGTCCGTTTCATCGAAAACTGATTCCAGGTCATTCAGCGTTGTCAGTTCCGTGTCGGTTTCACCCGTTTTCGCGTGTTCCATACGATACCGCACATCGAGGAAGGGGTCACGCATCTGGCTGACTCCGGTGCATTCCGTACCTTCTCCAATTCCTAAATCCGTCTTATTGGAATAACGCATATTATTGCCGCTGGAGCCCACGGCATAGGCGTCCACACGCTGCCTGGTATAGCCCTCGGTATTTACATTCGCTATGTTTTGACCGGTGACCTTTAAGTTGTAATTGGCAGCTTGAATCCCGCTTTTTGCAACATAAAATGCTGAAAAAGTAGATGCCATGTGATTCACTCCTTCATATTTTTTTGGAAATAAAGTTCATGGACGCACCGCCCGCACGCGCCTGCGCATTATAGAGCTTTTGCAACTCCGGATGGTTCTCCAGCTTTTTCAAGTCTATTTGAATCCGATGAAGTCTCAGTTCCGTCAGATAGTTGCAGCGAAGGTTGATCTCTTTTAAATCCAGCAGAACCTTTGACAGCTCGTCATATATTTGTTTTACCTGTTCCTGCAGGGGATGTTCAAACAGGGGAATCAATTCCCGAAAGGTTGCTTCCGGTTTTTCCGTTTTCGCGACCAGCCTGTCGCGTTCCAGTTCCAGCCCCCTTGATTTCAGCATAAGGGCTTCTTCCGCCTTTACGTGCCCGTCCAGGGCGCTGACGCGGTTCACAGCGATATCATTGTATTTTTCTGTTTCCAGTTGTAAAAATTCCTTGTAAAACGTAAGGTACCGCTGGAAGAAACGGAATATTTCATCCGCTAAGGATTGATTTATCATTTTTTTCTCCATCCCGCCGGTCGCATCAAATGCAGCGAAGTTTTAAATTTCCGTCATTCCTTATTGCCGGACAGCATAATTTTGGCCATTTCTGCGGAATCAACCTGATATTGATTTGAACTGATTTTGGATTTTAAAGTCTCGAGAAAAGAAATATCTTTATCCTGATTCAAATCCGATATGATTTGATCTCTGGTTTGAGACAAACTGGTGCGATTGGGGGCCGGGCGCTGTGAAATCTCAATAGTGTCCACTTTTGGAGGAACAGACACCTGGTTCAGTTTTACAGCGTTTGATTTGTTCTGAACGCCGGTTGTTTGTTCCAGCCTCTTCCCGGAATAAGGGTTGGGAACCGTATTCGGTACATAACCCGAATTTTTAATCATCATCATTTTTCACCTCGTAACTTTTATCGGCAGAATCCGTAAAAAGTTTAGCAGTATCGGGGCTTGAAAGCCGTAAAAATATATATTAATAAATTGTAAACATTATGTTAATCAAATATTAAATATAGACAATCTCTATAACCTTTATGTCGAATTTGGTTGACTTTTGCCATATTTTATATATAATTAAATAATTAAGAGTCACAATAATCAGTATAAAATAGACTATTTATGATCAGGCAGCAAAATTATGACGTAAAAGCAGAAAATATAGGTATTTTTGCCTAATTTTAGTGGGGGTGTTTTGTTGAATTGGCTTGATAGTGTGCCCATTAATTTGTTAAACAAAGATTTGGACGGACTTTGGAACAGGCAGCAGGCAATTTCTGATAATATTGCGAATGTGGAAACTCCGGGATACAAAAGCAAATATGTCAGCTTTGAGGATCAACTGCAGAAAGAGCTTTCCGAGGATACGGGAAGCAAAAGCGATTTAATCAACCGTATTAAAAACACCCGGCCGCTTACCACGGTATCTGAGGATGAGTCGTCCAGACTGGATGGAAATAATGTGGACGTGGAACAGCAGAATGTGGAGATGGCGCGTACCCAGTTGAACTATATGTATTCGCTGCGCGAGCTCTCCGACTACTTTTCCCGTTTAAAATATGCAATTACGGATGGAAAATCATAATATTAAAAATTATTCGACGAAAGAAGAATGAGTATGGCTTTTTTAAGTTCGCTGAACATCAGCGGATCTGCTCTTACCGCTGAAAAGCTCAGAATGGATGTTGTTTCCGAGAATATTGCGAATGCCTCCACCACAAGAACGGAAAAAGGGGGGCCGTACCGCAGAAAAGTTGTTGTTTTGGAACCTGCAGGGCAGGAACAAACCACATTCCGCCATATGTTTCAGGAAAAACTAAATTCAGGGGACAAGGTGCAGGGCGGCGTTAAAGTTACGGAGATTGCGGAAGACCCCAGTGATTTCACCCCCGTGTACGACCCTTCCAATCCGGATGCCAATGCACAGGGCTACGTTATGATGCCGAATGTGGACCCGATTAAAGAGACACTGGATATGATGTCCGCAACCAGAGCATACGATGCTAATCTGACGGCCTTTAACGCCATAAAGGGTATGGCCGCTAAAGCTTTGGAAATGGGGAGGTAATATAAAATGCTGATTACACCGATTCAGGCAATTAATTCGATTACGGATCTGAATAAGACAAGCCAGGCGGCGGGTTCCGGCAATGCTCTGCCGTTTCAGGATATGTTTCAGCAGGCCATCAACAATATGAAGTCAACAGATGCTGATTTGAATACGGAACTCAATAAGCTCGCAACGGGGCAGTCGGATGACCTTCACAATCTTACCATTGCATCTCAAAAAGCAACGTTATCGGTTCAACTGGTAGTTCAGCTGCGCAATAAGGCGCTTGATGCCTATAATGAAGTTATGAGGATAAGCGTCTAAATTCAAAACGTTTGAAAGGCAGCTGCAGGGTGGACAATGAACGAACAAATCAAGAAGTATATTGATCCGATTCGCAATTTTTGGGGCAAGCTTACAAAGAAGAAAAAAATCATCATTATCAGTGTTTTTGCCGGTATTGTGCTTCTCTCTGTTGTTATCGGCGCACTGCTCAATACCCCGCCTTATGTGGTGCTGTATCCCGGACTGGATCATGATGAAGCAGTCGAGGTCATGACTGAGCTGAAAGACCGGGATGTCAGCTATAAGGAAGACAATGGAACGATTTATGTGCCGAAGGACAAGGAAAATGCGCTTAGAATGGACCTTTCCAACGAAGGGCATCCGAAAACAGCTCCAAATTATGATTTCTTTACCAGCAATACCGATATTATGTCAACTGACTTTGAAAAAAAGACAATTGAAAAATATCAGATGAATCAAAGGCTGGAATCGGTTATAAAAACGCTGGACGGAGTAAAAAGTTCCAATGTTACCATCAGTATCCCGGATGAAAACAGCTATGCCTGGGATGAAAGCGCGTCGGCTCCGTCCGCCTCCGTTACCGTAACGCTGGATGCCGGTAAAACGCTGGAGCCGAAGCAGGTAAACGGGATTAAGCAGCTTGTTTCCAAAAGCGTTCCAAACCTCAAAGCGGAAGACGTTGCCGTAATCGACACCGCAACAGGGGAAGAATTAAGCGCTTCGCAGGATTCACAGGGGAATCAGATAGATATTTCTCAGTTTAAGCTTGCCATTGAAAAATCGTATGAGAAAGACATAGAAAAGGGAGTCTTAGCGGTTCTGACACCGTTTTTTGGGCCGGATAATGTTAAGGTGACTGCCAAAAGCATTATGGACGTGGACAAGAAAATACAGGAGATTATTACATATAAACCGTCCACTGCGGATAACAAAGGGGTTCTCAGTGAATCGAATACCCAGAAGGAGCAGGAATTAAACGGAAAAGGCACCGGGGGAGCCGCCGGAACGGAAACCAATTCGGACACCACTACATACCCCGGGGTTACCGTGGATGGGAACGTCATCTACACAAAGGATGATCAGGCTTACAAGTATTTGGTCAGTCAGGTAAAAGAGCAGATTCAGGGTGACGCAGCAAGCGTGAATGATATGACGATTTCCGTTGCGATCAACAAGGCGATGATGGATGATGCGCAAAAGGCTCAAATCAGTAATTTGGTTGCAAATGCGGCGGCTATTGACCCTTCGAAGGTTGCCATTTACAGCGCTAACTTTGCACAGCCCGCAGCAGTCAGCACAAATGCGCCGGTCGGCCTCGCACCCGGGCTGAACCAGATTTTGATTTATGGCGGTGCCGCGCTGGGTCTGGTAATCCTCATCATTATTATTGCCGCCGTGCTGGTGAGCAAGAGCAGAAAGAAAAAGCGCGAACAATTGATGGGAGCCGATGCGGAAGGTACAGTGCCGGATGATTTCTATGAGCTGAAAGAAGCCAAAGATGTCAAAGAGGCCAAAGTGGATGAACCCGAAGTGGATCCTGAAAAGGCTGAAGCGGATGAAGAAAAACTTCGCGCGAAAGAGGCGCTGAAGATATTGGAACAGAACAGAAAAGAGCAGGCGTCGAAGGAAGAAGCCCTGCGGGAACAAATTCAGGAATTTTCGGCTCAAAATCCGGAAATTGCAGCCCAGCTCCTCAGAACTTGGTTAAGGGGTGAAGATTTCGATGGCTGATCAAAAGCTTTCCGGTCAGCAAAAGGCGGCCGCTGTTATCATCGCTTTGGGGGCTGAAAACGCTTCAAAAGTTTATAAGTTCTTAAAAGAGGATGAAGTGGAACAGCTGACATTCGAAATTGCGCGTCTGTCGCAAATGTCGGCTCAGGAAACTGAAAATGTCCTCGGCAACTTTTATCAGGTCTGTCTGACCCAGAAAGTGGTTACGGAGGGCGGCGTTGAGTACGCCCGCAATGTACTTGAAAAGGCGTTCGGCGCACAAACGGCCACTTCACTTCTGGACCGTGTTACAAAGTCTTTGCGGACGAAGGCGTTTGAATTTATTCGAAAAGCGGATTACAAGAATATCATGGCGATTATTCAGAATGAACATCCGCAGACGATTGCGCTGATTCTCTCTTATGCCAGAGCAGATCAGGCCGCCGCCGTAATTGCGGAACTTCCGAAGGAAGTCCGGCTCGAAGTGGTGGAACGCATTGCCACCATGGACCGCACTTCCCCGGATATTATTAAAATCGTGGAACAAAATCTGGAAAAGAAATTTTCCTCCCTTATGTCTTTGGACTTTACCGAATTTGGCGGCGTAAATTACATCGCGGATATTATGAACAATATGGACCGTGCAAACGAGAAGTATATCTTTGATGAATTAACCCGTAAGGACGCCGAACTTTGTGAGGAAATCCGGAAAAGAATGTTTGTGTTCGAAGATATTACGGTTCTGGACGACATGTCCATTCAGCGCTTTTTGCGTGAAGTGGACTCCAAAGATCTGGTGTTCGCACTTAAGGGTGCCAATACGGAAGTTGCCAATGTCATCTTTAAGAATATGTCCACACGTTCAAGTGAAAGCGTCAAATCCGATCTGGAATACACCCACAATGTCAGGTTGCGTGATGTGGAAGAAGCCCAGCAGCGTATTGTCGGCGTAATCCGCCGGTTGGAGAGCGAGGGTGAACTGGTCATCATGAAGGGCGGAAAGGATGAGGTCATTGCCTAGTATTATCAAGGCTTCACAATATGGCGACATAAAAGGCAACTGCATTTTGACCGCAAATCCGGCGGACCTGCTCAAGCCCCCAGCGGACGGTACCACAAAGCATGAGGCCAGGGAACAGCATCAGGCCATTGTCAACGATGCGTTTCAAAAGGCGAAAAATATTGTTGACGCCGCTCAGAACTACAGCCTGAACCAGCTTCGGGAATCTACCGTGCGCATGAATGAAGAATGTGCGCAGATGAAAATCAGGAGTTATGAGGATGGCTACAGTCAGGGCTTTGAGGAAGGAAAAAAGGAAGGCCGTGAACTGGGGTATGAGGATGGCTGTCGGCAGGGCCTGAAAAAGGCTGAAGAGGAAACCAGGGAAGCGGGCCGGCAGACGCGGGACGAATTAAAACAAATGCTGGACGCTGTGGAAAATAAAAAATCAGAGGTTTTAACAAAATTTGAGGCTGACCTGGAAAGTCTGGCGGTTGCCATAGCGAAAAAGGTAATCCAAAAGGAACTGAGTACGGATGAGAAGACAATGCAGGCCATCATTTATGGCGTTTTGGAAAATTACCGTGACCAGGCGTGGGTGAAAATTCTTGTTTCACCTCAAACCGCCGAACTGCTTACCAAAGCGGACCGAAGTATTATTGAAGCATTACAGCAGGTTTCAAGCAATGTTAAAATTCTTCCTTCGCCTGAAATGAATGACGGAGACTGCCAAATCGATTTACCGGATCGGCTGATTGACGCGGGAGTCGACACTCAGCTCACTCAGATAAAAACTGCATTACAGCTGTAAAAGCGGTATTAAAAATAGAGCAATAGGGCGTGATGGTGTGAACTTCGAAAATGCATATGATGTTTTGGCAAAGTTGAATCCGCTCTGCTGCATGGGAAAAGTGATAAATATTGTAGGCATGATGGTTGAAGCAAGCGGCTTGACTGCAAATGTCGGCGATATCTGCATGATCCGCAACACGGACGACCAGAAAACAATCATGTCGGAGGTTATTGGTTTTAAAAACAGCAACATCCTGCTGATGGCTTACGGCGATGTAAAAGGCATCGGTCTTGGCAGTCTGGTACAGTCGACAAAGCGCAAGCTCCGGATTCCGGTGGGAGATTTTCTGGTGGGCAGAACTATCGATGCCACCGGCAACCCGATAGATGGGCTGGGTGAATTCAATGTTAAGGAATATTATGGTGTGGATTCCACTTACACCAATCCGCTGGAAAGGCCGAGAATCAGCGCCCGCCTTGACTTTGGCGTTAAGGCAATCGACGGAATGCTGACGATTGGCAAAGGGCAGAGGATGGGAATTTTCGCCGGAAGCGGCGTTGGAAAGAGCACTTTGATGGGTATGATCGCGAAAAATGTCAAAGCGGACATCAATGTAATTGCCCTTGTAGGGGAAAGAGGCCGCGAGGTCACGGAGTTTATTGAAAAAGACTTGGGAAAAGAAGGGCTTGCGCGTTCCGTTTTGGTAATTGCAACTTCCGATCAGCCCGCCATGTACCGTGTGAAATGCGCGTCTGTCGCAACGGCGATTGCGGAATATTTTAAAGATCAGGGCAAGGACGTTCTTCTTATGATGGACTCTCTGACCCGGTTTGCAATGGCGCAAAGGGAAATCGGCTTAGCCGCGGGGGAACCGCCGATTGCCAGGGGTTACACCCCATCCATTTATGCGGAGCTGCCAAAGCTTTTGGAACGCAGCGGGAATTTCAAGCAAGGTTCCATTACCGGAATTTACACCGTGCTGGTTGAAGGCGATGATACGAACGAACCGATTTCCGATACGGTTCGGGGAATCATCGATGGCCATATTGTGCTGACGCGTTCTCTGGCGCACAAAAATCATTATCCCGCGATTGATGTGAATGCAAGCATTTCCAGACTGATGAATGATATTGTGAGCGATGAACACAAACAGGCCGCGGCGAAAATAAGGGATTTGCTTTCCGTTTATTATCAGAATTATGATTTGATTTCAATCGGCGCTTATAAGCCGGGCATGAATTTCCGGCTGGATGAAGCGGTCAAAAAGATTGATCCCATTAATGCGTTTCTCTGTCAAAAGGTCAATGAGAAATTTTCTTATGAAGATACCCTGAATATGATGAAAGGGTTGTAAGGATTACTATGAAAAAATTTACCTTTTCGCTTGAAAAAGTGTTGGATTTTAAACAGCAGACTTTGGACGTTAAAAAGAATGAACTTTCCATGCTGCAGATGAGGATGCGGGAAATTGAAAAAGAGATTGAGGATCTAAATGAGAAATTCACTGCTTCCAACCGCAAAATGGTGGAGGAAATGCAGAGGGGCCTCAGCGCCAGTGATATATCAATCTACAAAATGTATTTTGACACGCTGAACCAGAAAATTCGGAAACTGGTTGAGGATAAAAGGCAGCTTGCCGAGGTAATCACGGAGAAAAAAGCCGGAATTATCCAAATGAACAGTGAAATCTCTGGTTTGGAAAAGCTGAAAGACAAGCAGCTCGGCGAGTATTTAAAGGACAGACAGAAAATTGAGGAGCAGGCAATTGAAGAATTTGTCAGTCAGGCTCGAAGCGCCGCGATTTAATTTGCTTATAAATTAACATTAATTTATAAAATTCGTGAAAGGAGGTGAAAATAGTGATTCAGCAAATCAGTATCATTCAGGCAACGCCCAATATGCAGACTCAGCCGGCACAGGCTCAGCCGGAAACCCAGAGTTTCGAATCTGTCATACAAAAAACCATGGGCAGGCTGGACAGGGGAAAAGCGGATAAAGCGATTTCCGGAAAACCGGAGTCGGGCAAAGGAAAGCCTTCTGAGCAGAAGACCGACCCAGTCGGGGCACAGGCCGCTTCTGTCACAGTGAACGGTTCCCTTTTGCTTCAGCAGCTGCAGCAGCCACAAGCCATGCCGGCGATTCAGGTGAATCCGGCGGTGATTCTTGTGCAGGAAACCGCAGGAGATTCTTTACAACCCGTTGCCGGTTTAATCGGGCCTTCCGCCAACGTGCAGAATGCATCAGCTTCCGGCGCAGTGCCGCTCCCGGTTATTCCCAATGCGGCTCAGCAAAATCCGTATCCGCAAGCCGCGGGCTCCCCGGATAAAGCGATTCCATCGGCTCCGGCAACGGGCAAATCGGATTTTCAGGCGGTCGGCACGGGCATTCTTCCTATGGTTCCGCAGCAGACTGTGGATTCCGTTAAGCATACCTCGTATCCGGCAGTTGAAATGCAGCAGACGACGGATTCGGCAAAGCCACAGCAGGCGCAGGATTCCCACATGCAGAAGACTTCAGCTCCGGTTCAATCGGAATCGGTTATTCCTGTGGTTCAGCTTGTTCAACCCGACACGCCGCAATTATCTTCCGGCACAAAGCACCCGGAAACGGCATCACTGCCGCTGAAACAGGAACTGCCTGTGGAGAAGGCCGATTCTTCCGATCAACCCCCTGTTTCTTTCCCGGATATGATGCAGACCGGAAATGTGATCATCAAAATTTCCGACGCGGCTTCCAATACGGTGAAGACCGTCAGCCATCAGGTTGCGGACAAAGTTTCCGTCAATTACAAAGCTGGGAACCCGGAGTTCCAAATGGATTTATTCCCCAAAGACCTTGGTAAGGTAACCGTGAAGCTTGCAGTAGAAAAAGGGACGCTTACCGTGCAGATTTCAGCGGAGAATCCCAAAACACAAAGTATGCTGCTTTCCAATACCGGCGATATCCGTTCCCTGATTGAATCAACAGTCAGCCATCCCGTACAGATTATGGATTCTTCACAGGACAGGCAGTGGTATCAGCAAAATCAGGATCAGCAGCAGTCCCGTCAGCAGGAAAGGCAGCAAAAACAGCCTTTCGGCTACCGTACCGATGAGGACGACGCAAACAGGAACGCAGACGATTTTCTCACGGTCATGCAGCAGCTCCGGGTGCAGGCCTATACGGTGTAAGAAGGAAGTGATTTTAATTGAGCGATTATCAGATTAATAACTATGGTGTCAATTCTTCTCAAAGCATGCCATCAACAGGCAAAGTAAAAGCTCCCTCCACACTTAACACGACTGATTTTCTGCAGCTGCTGGCCGCTCAGATGTCCAATCAGGATGTTATGAACCCGACAGACAACACGGAGTTTGTATCCCAAATGGCACAGTTCAGCTCCCTGCAGGCTATGGATTCGCTTTCACAGACCGCAACCGCGCAGTACAGCGCGTCTCTTTCAAGCTACAGCGCCGACCTGGTCGGGAAAAGGGTTCTTGTTGCCAGGTATGACGATTCGGGAAATTATGTGGAGGAGCAGGGCGTTGTTGACAGTGTAAGTTTTGGGTCCGGAACCTATTCCCTGAAGATAAACGGAAAGGATTATGATCTTTCTTCCGTAATGGAAGTTCTCACCGATTCCGGTGCGTCCTCTTATCAGTATGCTGCTTCTTTGGTCGGCAAAAATGTCACTGTATCGGAAAAGGACAGCACAGGGAAACTTGCGGAAGTGACCGGCGTTGTCACCGGCTGCAGCTTTGAATCAGGAAATGCTTCTATTATGATAAATGGGAAGTCCTATGCGCTTTCCTCCGTAACGAAAGTCCTTGCCGATTCCGGCGCAACAGTTCCCGCGACGGATGACGGTTCGGGTGAATCTTCCGACCCCGATACTCCGGCAGGCGCATAAGTCCGCAGAAACTTGAAGGTTCTGCAGTTAGGAGCAGTCATGGAAGACATTCAGTTTAAAAAAAGTTATTCCGCTTTTGTCAATCCGAATTATGCGGTGACGCCCTCAAAAAGCAATTCGCAGCAAACCGGTACGGCGGAGAACAGCAACAGTGAGTTTAACCGGATCTTTCGTCAAACGGTTCAGGCTCAGCCGCTCACCTTTTCCAAGCATGCGCTTCAGCGTTTGGACTCACGGCAGATTCAGGTTTCCCCCCAGCTGCTTTCTCAGATCAATCAGGCAGTTGAAAAAGCCAGATCAAAAGGAATTCAGGATGCGTTGATTCTGAACGGGCAGACGGCATTTATTGTTAATGTGCCAAGCAGCACGGTCGTTACCACCATGAGCGGACAGGAAATGTCCGACAATGTTTTTACAAATATCGACGGAGCCGTAATTATATAACCGGACCTCTTGAGGAAGTTATTAAGCTTTGACTGACAGATAAGCTTATACGGCACCGGAAAAAGAAAGTGAGAGGTTAAAATGTTAAGATCATTATCAGCAGGTGTTTCAGGATTAAAATCACATCAGACACAAATGGATGTTATCGGCAATAACATAGCAAACGTAAATACGTACGGCTTTAAATCTTCCAGAACCACTTTTCGTGATGTTTACTATCAAACGCTCTCTGCCGCCTCCAACGCAAGCGGCAACATGGGCGGCAGCAACCCTTCCCAGATCGGCTACGGTACTCAGGTTGGCTCTGTGGATGTGCTGAACACCCGTTCCGGATTTGCGTCCACCGGCCTCGGCACCGACTGCTACATTGACGGCGAAGGCTATTTTGTCGTCAAGGACGGCGCCGGGAACGAGCGGCTGACTCAGGTCGGCACCTTCGGCTTTGACGGCAACGGCAACCTTGTGGATGGCAACGGCGGTTTTGTCTGCGGTTACAAGGTTGACCGGCTTTACGGCTCAGCTTCCGTGGGTGATGCGACCATTGATTTTGGTACAACGAATAAAGATGTTCTTAATGGCTATTCTGTTATCGTAAATTACGATAAAGATGCAGCGAGTGATGGTGCGACGGTAGTTGCGGATTCCTCAAAGAAAACCATTACAGTTACGTATAAGCCGACAACGGACGATCCTACTCTTACCAAAGAAACACTGCAAACAGCTTTGCAGACCGCGTGGACCTGGCAGAAAGACGGTGTGGCTGGGACTACGGATGACCCGGCCGAACCGACGGGCCTTGATACTTCTGATATTGCAAATATTGTCGTTCAGGGCGCGGGTGATGATAAGACAAAGGGTGACCCGATTACTGCCACCACCGGCATGATTGCGGAGGCAGCACATTTTGATACCACCGCAACCCCGGAGAAAATTATCAACTCCTATGGTGAGCTGAACAACTGCGCTATCGGTACGGATGGATCCATCACAGGCCAGACTTCTGACGGCAAAATTCATATTATCGGCCAGCTGGCTTTGGCGAATGTTCCGAACCCGAACGCTTTGACTATGGAAGGAAACTCCTACTACAAGGCGGTTAATAATACGGGTACCATCACCTACAGCACTGCGGGTTCCGATAATCTGGGCAAACTGAAAACCGGCGGGCTGGAAAGTTCCAATGTGGACCTTGCAACGGAGTTTTCCGATATGATTGTAACGCAGAGGGGATTCCAGGCCAATTCCAAAATCATTACGGTCAGTGATGAAATGCTGGAAACACTTGTAAATTTGAAGAGATAATTTTTAATTGTTTCTGCCGCCCCTGAAATCGCATATCCGGTTTCAGGGACGGTCAGTTCAGTTAAAAGGGAGGATTTCAGGAGTGATAGAACTTACTAATTTGAATGGAGTCTCATTTATCCTTAACTGCAACTTAATTGAAACCATTGAAAATATTCCCGAGACCAAAATTACGCTTACTACAGGCAAGTATTTCCTTGTTAACGAACTGAAAGAGGAGATTATAAAGAAGATAATATCCTATAACCGCCAAATATTTATGAATACCGTTAAGTTAATGGATTGACTTGACGATATATTTTATATGTATTGTATTTTAATCGCAAGGAAGTGTGGCTATGGATTTTACCAGTATCGTAGGTTTGATTGCTGGTTTGGGTCTGGTGCTCTTCGGTATCATATTCAGCCCTGAAAGCGGGGTTGTAATGGCGGAACTGAACAATTTTGTTGATGTTCCCAGTATGTTCATTACCTTTGGCGGTGCAATCTCTGCGACTCTGATTGCTTTCCCGATTTCTTATTTTAAAGACATTCCCAAGCATATCAGAATTTCTGTGCAGAAGAAAAAATATGATCCCAAAGTATATATCGCCAAGATCGTTGATTTTGCGCAGGAAGCCAGAAAAAAAGGTCTGCTTTCTTTGGAAGACAAAGCAAATCAGGAAACAGATCCCTTTTTCAGGGAAAGTATGATGCTGATTGTGGATGCGATTGACCCGACAAAGGTAAAAGAAATGCTGGACAACGAGCTGGACGGCCTGGTAGACCGCCATTCCCACGGGTGGCAGTTCTATGAGAAATTTTCGACCTTCGGCCCTGCGTTTGGTATGATCGGCACCTTGATCGGTTTAATCAACATGCTTGCGCACATGGACATGAGCGCCGCGAACGGTGCGAATAAAATGGCTCAGGGTATGGCTACGGCGTTGGTGACAACCTTCTATGGCTCCATGCTTTCCAATTTGGTTCTGACCCCGTTTGCACACAAGCTGCATATGAGGCATGACGAGGAAATGGTCTGCAAGGAAATTGTCGTCGAAGGGGTACTGGCAATTCAGGCAGGCGAAAATCCCACTCATATTGAAGAGAGGCTCAATTCCTTTGTTTGTGAAAAATCCAGAGTCAAGCCAAATGCCAAATCCGGCAGAGAATTAAATCGCAGTGTGCAGGCCGGAAAATCCAAGAAGGTCAAAAAGGCTTCATAAACGGCAGGAAGATGTCTATGGTGTAAATGCAAATAGATTATGGAATGAGGTAAGAGAATGGCAAGGAAGAAACCGGACGAAGGCGGGGGCGGCCCGAACTGGCTTGATACCTACGCGGATATGGTGACTTTGATGCTGACCTTTTTTGTAATGCTGTTCGCAATGTCCACAATGGACGCCAGTAAATGGCAGAAACTTGTGAAAGCCTTTTCTACCAATAAACAGGCGTCTGCCGCTGTACAGCAGATTGCGGCGGCTGATACAACAGCCTCCGGCCTGGCGGGTGCTCTGGTGTCGAGCGACGCGGGCGGAAATGCAGGAGCGAACACCTCTTCGCCTCCATCGGGTGATGCAATGGATTTTGACGATCTGTATAAATACATAAAGGATTATGTGGATCAAAAGCAGTTAAATGCTTCCGTAGAGGTTCATAAAGGCGATGGCTATACTTTTATTACTTTCCAAAACAGTATTTTTTTTAATGGTGACAGCGCTGTTCTGCTTGATAACGGAAAAAGCATTCTGGATTATTTATGCAACGGACTTAAGAGCATTTCGGGTCAAATCGGCGAAGTTCGGTTTTACGGGCACACGGCCCGTGCCGATAACGAGATTACGCAGCAAAGCCAGCAATTCGACCGTCAGCTTTCGTCCGACAGGGCCACAAATGTTCTTTTATACGTTCAGTATAAAAACATCATTGACCCCAAGAAGATGGTTTCCGAAGGGTACGGGGAATATCGCCCGCTTGTTCCGCATGACGGCACAGAAGCAACAAGAGTGAAAAACAGAAGAGTTGAAATCTATATTTCCAAGTCCGGTACCATGAATAAGACGCTGGACGATATTTATGCTCAGATTAACGGTTCGGGTAAGGCGGCGGTTGTTTCCAAGCCTTAAATCAGATTGGAAAAATGGCGTTCGGTTTTTTCGCGCAAAATTGCAACGCCTTTTCATACATAAAAATTTGCATCCCATTTTGAAATGTGCGAGGAAATGGTGGTAATATGGCGGAAATATTGTCGCAAAAGCAAATTGACGAATTACTGGGAAGTTTGCAGAGCGGTGATGTCGATTTTAAGGAAATAGAAGAGCAATCCACTGGCCCGAAGGTCAAAGAATATGACTTTATGTCGCCGAAAAAGTTTTCCAGGGAGCAGCTCAAACTGCTGGATAATGTTTTTGACAGCTTTGCCAGAATGTTCAGTCTTCAGATTGCGGGTATGCTCCGGACTTCCTGCCAGATGGAAATCCTTCAGGTGGAGGAAGAGGACTATCGTGAGTTCAACAACGCTTTAAGCGACTCCGTAATGGTTGGCGTTATCGGTATGCACAATGACGAAAACAGGATTGATGACAAGCAGATTCTTCTGGAGCTGTCCCGCCCTGTTTCTTTCTCCATCATGGACCGCATGCTGGGCGGAACCGGGGCAGGCTATCAGGTTGAGCGGGATTACACCGAGATTGAGCTTTCATTGATGGAATATTTGTTTAAGCAGGTAATGACTCTTTTGAAAAATGCCTGGAGCAACTATATAGAAATTGAGCATTCGCTCGACATGATCGAAACAAATTCCCGGCTGATCCAGTTTATACCGCCTGACGAGTCGGTTGCCATTGTGGTTATTGAAATCACTTTGGACAATTTAAAAGGAAATATGAATATTTGCCTTCCGGCATCATCCCTTGAAGAAGTTTTCAAAGTATTTAATTCAAAATATGTGAAGCTGCCCAGAAAAGATGATCCCGATGTGGAGAAGCGGCGGAAAAGCGAAATTATGCAAAGCCTGAAGAATTCTCCCCTGACTGTTTCGGCAATTTTGGGAAAAACAGAAATCAGTCTGCGCGACCTTCTTTCCCTGCAGGCAGGGGATATCATCTCGCTGGATACACCGGTGGAACAGAATACCGTCGTTGTAAATGTTGAAAAGTCGCCATGGTTTACAGGCGTTATGGGGACAAAAAAGAAAAAATATGCAGTAAAAATCGAAAAAACTCTTCAATAAATGATGGAAGGTGATTTCTATGGAGCCAAATAACGAAGAACTGCTTTCCCCAATGGATGTGGACACCATTGGAGAAATCTTAAATATTAGCCTGGGGTCCTCCGCCACCTCTGTGTCCACACTGCTGGATCAGCGTGTAAACATTACCACGCCGAAGGTTCAGGTTATGAAATCCAACGAGTTTCATTTTGAAGCGTTGGAACCGGCGGTTGCGGTGGAGATTAATTATGTGAGCGGCCTGGACGGTAAAAACATCATGATTTTGAAGGAGTCGGATGTTAAGGTTATCGTGGGGCTGCTTCTGCAGACCGACTATTCCGATCAGGAATTTGTCTTGGATGAGATGAGCCTTGGCGCAATCTGTGAAGTAATGAACCAGATGATGGGGGCTTCCTCAACGGCGCTTTCTCAGCTTTTGAACAGGGCTATCAATATTTCTCCGCCGAATTCTTTCCTGATTGAAAATTCGCAGCAGTTTAAAAGTAAGTATTTTCATGAAGACGATCCGGTGGTCGCGGTCAATTTCAGCCTGATGATTGGAAGCCTGATCAACAGCGAGTTTATCAGTCTTATGCCGGTCAATCTTGCAAAGGAGCTTATTTCAAGCTTTGGCTTTGAAAGTGAGGAGGAAACACCCAAAGAACCTGAAAAACAGATTCCCCCGCCTCCGGCGCCAATTCCACAGCCCGCCCCGGCTCCTTCACCCGCCCCGGCACCGGCAAGTGTGCCGGCACCAAGGCCGGCTGCTCCCCGCCAGAACACCGCAAGACCCGAACCACGCCCAAGCTACGAGGTGCAAAACGCATCCTATCAAAGTTTTGATGAGGATGAAATTATGCTTACGGACGATCAGAGCAATAATTTGAACATGATTATGTCCGTCCCGCTGGAAATCAAAGTCGAAATCGGGCGCACTACAAAAAAAATAAAAGATATTCTGGATTTTACGTCAGGAACTATTTTGGAACTGGACAAACAGGCCGGGTCACAGGTTGATGTTTTTGTAAACGGAAAACAGATCGCAAAGGGCGACGTTGTGGTCGTGGATGATTTTTATGGCGTAAGAATTACAGAGATATCAAGCAGCAGTGAAATCATGAAATTGTTGTAATCAAAAATAATACCGCAAGGTACATTTCAGGAGGAACAGTTATGGGAAAGAAAATTATGTTGGTCGACGATGCAGCCTTTATGAGAATGATGATTAAAGATACTCTGCAGAAAAACGGTTACACGGAAATTGTGGAAGCCGGCAACGGCGAGCAGGCGGTGAACAATTATGTGACCGAAAAGCCGGATCTTATCCTCATGGATATTACCATGCCGGTAATGGACGGACTTGAAGCGCTGAGAAGACTGAAAGAAATGGACGGCAGCGTGAAAGTTGTGATGTGCTCTGCAATGGGTCAGGAAACGATGGTCGTTGACGCACTGAAACTGGGCGCAAAAGATTTTATTGTGAAGCCGTTTAAGCCGGATCGGATTATGAAAACCGTCAATAGTATTTTAGGCTAAGTTTCTTGTGGGAGGAACCAGATTGAGGAGTTTAACCGGATTGAATTTCGCTTCGGATATTTTACCGCTGATTTTTTCATTGTTTGCCATTGTTTTGGTGCTGTACCTCTGTTATGTATTCAGCAAATTTGTTGCGAAAAAGGTTAACAATGTTTCCGATTCAAATAACATCAGAATTTTGGAACGGGTGGCGCTTGCTCAGGATAAGGGGCTGGCCCTGGCCGAAATTTGCGGGAAATATTATCTGATAGGATTTGCGAACAACAATATTGAAATTTTAAAAGAACTGTCCCGCGAAGAATTGAAATTCCCCCAGTCCGCTCTGAAAGGGAACTTCCTTGAAATTTTAAATGCAACCATGAAAGACAGATGGGATGTGAAAACGTTTGGAAGAAACAAAGCAAAGCCCGGCGAGGCTGACAATGCTGAAAACGGCGAAGAAGAAAAAAAGGAAAACCAATAAAAAGGTCTTAGTGCTTGTCATGCTGTCCCTCGTTTTCATTTTTCTTCTCCCGATGAAAGCTTCCGCCGCGTCGGTGAATGTTGATGTGAACGGCAAAGGCGTGGATACACTCGAAATTATCGAAATGCTTACCGTGCTTTCGCTTGCACCGTCCATCCTCATTATGACGACCTGTTTTGCCAGAATCATCATCGTCCTGTCTTTTGTACGCAACGCGCTTGGCCTTCAGCAAACCCCGCCGAATCAGGTTTTGATCGGCATGGCTCTGTTTCTTTCTCTGTTTATTATGACGCCAGTGATTAACGACATTAACACGCAGGCGTATCAGCCGTATAAGGAACAGAAAATTACACAGGAGCAGTTTATTCAAAAGGCTTCGGTGCCGTTAAAGGAATTCATGCTGAAGCAAACTAAAAAAGATGATTTGAATTTGTTTGTCCATCTTTCCAAAAATGAGAGTATAAAATCCGTAAATGACCTGCCGATTACGGTCGTTATCCCCGCCTTTATGACAAGTGAGCTGAAGCGGGCTTTTACCATAGGCTTCCTGATTTTTATTCCATTTTTGATTATCGATATGATTGTATCCAGTACATTGATGTCCATGGGCATGATTATGCTTCCCCCGGCGATGATATCGCTGCCGTTCAAACTGCTGCTCTTCGTCCTTGTGGACGGTTGGGGCCTTTTATTCAAGACTTTGGCGGCCGGATTTAATATGTAACGCATCGCCTGAATTTTGAGAAACTGGAGAAAGGTACATAAGCCAATGACGACATCAGAAATTATCGGGGTCATACAGGCTGCGATGGTCGCAGCGCTTAAATTGGCGGCGCCCATTCTCATTGTCAGTGTTGCAATCGGATTGATTGTTTCCATCTTTCAGGCCGCTACGCAAATTCATGAGCAGACGCTTTCTTTTGTTCCAAAACTGATAGCGATTGCGCTGGTTTTGGTGATTCTCGGCCCGTGGATGATGGAAACCATGAACGATTTTATGGTTTATATTTTTAATTTGATTGTAAAACTCAATTAATCTCTTCTATTTTAAAAGGGGCGGAAAGGTTTGGTCATAAGGAAACAATGGAATTTGATTATGATTTTACTCTTCTGCTTTTCATCTTTATGAGGATGTCCGGCTGTATCATGTTTAATCCGATTTTGGGGCGAAAAAATGTTCCGGTCATTCTAAAAGTTGGGCTTACGCTGATGCTGTCGATCTTTTCTTACCAGTTAGTGCCTGCGCAGGCGTTTGAAATACCTTCCTTCTTGGTGTTTTTTGTTACCATGCTGAAAGAATTACTGATCGGATATATGGTCGGATTCGTCATTCAGCTGTTCATGTCGGTTATCCTGATCAGCGGGGAAAATATGGATATGCAAATCGGAATTTCAATGTCCAAAATCTATGATCCGCAAAGCAATATTTCCATGCCGCTGTCCGCGTCGCTGATCAATGCCATGTTTATTCTGATTTTTTTCGCATCCAACGCTCATTTAACATTGATCGAAGTCTTTACCAAGCTTTGTATTATGGTTCCTTACGGTTCGCTTCAGTTTCACCCTGAATTGTATCAGCAGCTTGTCGCCATGTTTTCTCAGATCCTGATTTATGCGGTTAAAATGTCGCTTCCGCTGCTGGCCGCCGAACTTATTACGGAAATTGCCGTCGGGCTTGTGATGCGGGCTGTTCCGCAAATCGATGTTTTTGTGATCAACATTCAGCTGAAAGTCATCATAGGATTTCTGGTCATCCTTATCATGGTTCCTTCATTTGCCGCTTTCCTTGAAAGGCTGATTTCGCTGATGTTTGACAATATCAATCATATTTTTGAGGCGTTTCTCTAGCCTGCGTTCTCTTTTGGTCGCCGAATCTTGATTTAGGGGGGATGATATGGCAGACAGCAGCAAGACCGAAAAAGCTTCCCCTAAAAAGCGAGAAGATGAACGGAAAAAGGGCAACATCTTTCAAAGTTCAGACGTAATCAGTGCACTTTCCATTTTGGCGCTTTTTTTCACCATTAAAACGGTGCTTCCGTTTATTTACAAATACATGTCCGGCTTTATCATGAAGTATTTTGTTTACACCAAAACGGTAAATACTTTGACAGCCGGTTTTGTTATGGATGTTGCGAAGGATTCTTTGATCGCGCTTTTTATGCTGGCCGGCCCCATGATGGTGATGTCGATTGCGGTCGGAATCATTGCAACCGGCGTGCAAACCAGGTTTAAAATTTCGAAAGAAAATTTAAAAATAAAATTTTCCAAACTGAGTCCCATTCAGGGAATAAAACGTCTGTTTTCCCTCCGTTCCATCACCGAACTGATTAAGGCTCTGGTTAAAATATCGATTATGGCCTATATCCTTTATTCGGCCTATCTGGGTATTGCGAAATCCTTTGCCAAATTGATGTATGAAGACATCATGCAGGCGACTTATTTTATCCTGAATTCCATCATGGATATTGTTCTTCAGCTTTCCCTTGCGTTCATTGCCATTGCCGCCCTGGATTATTTTTACCAATGGTGGGAATATGAGCGGAACATTAAAATGTCCAAGCAGGAACTGAAAGAAGAGTACAAGCAGTTGGAAGGGGACCCGCTGATTAAAAGTCAAATTCGCGAAAGACAGCGAAAAATGTCGATGCAGAGAATGATGCAGCAGGTGCCGACCGCGGATGTAATTGTCAGGAACCCGACCCATTTTGCCATTGCGCTCAAATATGACATTGAAAAAAACAGCGCGCCGATTGTGGTTGCAAAAGGGCAGGATTATACGGCGCTTAAAATTATAGAAATTGCCGAGCAGCATCATATTCCTATGACGGAAAACAAGCCCCTTGCAAGAGCGCTCTACAGTGCTGTGGAAGTTAATCGGGAAATCCCTCCGGAATATTATGTAGTCCTTGCCGAGATTATGGCATGGGTATATTCCATGAAAAGGAGTTAAGTGATATTGAAGTTTCTAAATAACGTCGTCGCAATCTTTGTCATAATGATCATTGGCTTTATTATCATTCCGCTCCCTCCCTTTTTATTGGATACAATGTTTATCATAAACATCACGCTGTCCATCATGATCCTGCTTATGACCATGTACGTAAAGGATGCGCTCCAGTTTTCTATTTTTCCGTCCATGCTTTTAATTACAACCCTGTTCCGTCTTGGGCTGAATATTTCTTCCACCCGACTTATACTCACGAAGTCCGGCCATGCCGGCCAGGTTATCCAAACCTTCGGCAGTTTTGTACTGGGCAACAATATTATTGTTGGATTTCTTGTATTCCTGATTATCGTCATTGTTAATTTTATGGTTATCACAAAAGGCGCCGAGCGTGTATCCGAAGTATCCGCAAGATTCAAACTCGATGCAATGCCGGGAAAACAGATGGCAATTGACGCGGATTTAAGTTCCGGCATTATTTCCGAGGATATGGCGAAAGACCGCAGAACTGACGTGCAGCGGGAGGCGGAATTCTATGGCGCGATGGACGGTGCCACCAAATTCGTAAAAGGCGATGCCATCGCTTCCATTCTGATTACATTTATCAATTTTATTGCAGGTACCATCATCGGCATGGTGCAGGGCGGTTCCACTTTCACGGATGTTTTAAATACCTATTCCATTGCAACGGTTGGTGACGGCCTGGTTTCCCAGCTGCCCGCGCTGCTGATTTCCACTGCAACCGGCATGATTGTGACCCGCGCCGCTTCCGACGCCAGCCTCAGCATGGACGTGTCAAAGCAGTTTTTCAGTCAGCCGGTTGTTATGATTATCACCGGCGGTGCTTTAATTGCGCTCTGCTTTATTCCCAACATGCCGTGGCCCCAAATATTAGTGATAGCATGCGCGCTTATTTTTGCGGGATTGTCTATTCAGAAAAGGAAAGCTTTGTCTAACACCCTTGTGCCCGCTTCGGAAACGGGGGAGGCGGCACAGGCACAGGATGAATCCGCCTATTATAAAAATATTGACAATATTTATGACCTGCTCCAGATTGACTCCATAGAAATGGAATTCGGCTACAGTCTGATTCCGCTGGTTGATGAAAACAGTGGCAGCAGTTTTATCGAAAGGCTGATTACCTTTCGCAAGCAGTTTGCAATGGAGATGGGCACCGTTATTCCGGCGGTAAGGCTGCGCGATAACGGAATGCTCAATCCAAATCAGTATGTCATTAAGATCAAAGGGGAAGAAGTCAGCCGCGGTGAAATTTTAATTGATTATTATCTGGCGCTCGACCCCGGCAATCTTACCGGCACCATTGACGGAATTGAAACCATTGAACCGGCATACGGAATCCCCAGCAAGTGGATTAAGCCGGATAAAAAGGAAATGGCGGAAATTTACGGATATACCGTGATTGACCCGCTCTCCGTGGTCGTTACTCATCTGTCTGAAACCGTCAGACGGCACGCGCATGAGCTGCTTACCAGGCAGGATGTCAACCAGCTTCTTGAAAATGTCAAGAAAACCGACACCACATTGGTGGATGACGTGATTCCGAATATGATTTCCTACAGCAACCTGCAAAAGGTTCTGTGCAACCTGCTGAAAGAAGGAGTTCCCATCCGGGATATGGAAACCATCCTGAGCACGATTTCCGATTACGCTTCGACTGTGCGCGAAACAGAAGTGCTTACTGAGTATGTGCGACAGGCGCTGAAACGCACCATTACCCGAAAATGGTCGGATGGCGGTCAGATTCGCGTGATTACACTGGACAGCGAGGTTGAAAGACTGATCGTCAACTCGATTAATAAAAACGATCAGGGAACTTACCTTTCATTGGATCCCCAGACAACCCAAAAGATTGTTTCCAAGCTGTTGGACTGCATCACCAAGGTAAAAGATGCAATCAATATCCCGATTATATTAACCTCTCCGTTAGTCCGCATCTATTTCAGTAAAATGCTGGAGCAGTTTTATCCGAACGCGGTGGTTCTTTCTTTTAATGAATTGAATTCCAACGTGCAGATTCAGGCGGTTGCCAATGTAACGCTGGATTAAATAAATCTGTTTTAATGGGATGGCGTTTCCAAATCATATCATTGAGGAAAGGGGGACGGCTGAATGAAAAATCCTGAAACCAGTCAGATATCCACAGCGGACTTGTGGCTGGAATACCAACAGTTCAGAGATACAGACATTCGAAACATGCTTGTGGTACAATACAGTTATATTGTAAAATGCATTGCACTCAAAACAATCGGCCGCTACCAGCATTTTAATTATATGGATGATATCGTAAACGAGGGCTTAATTGCCCTTTTGGATGCGGTTGAAAAGTTTGACCCGAACAAAAAAGTAAAATTCGAAACTTATGCTTCCATCAAGATTCGCGGCGCGATGATCGACTACATACGAAAACAGGACTGTTTCCCAAGGCGGCTCAAACGCATTGCGAAGAACATGAACGAAGCTGAAAATACGCTCAGTCATCAGTTGGGGAGGAATCCGACCGACAAGGAGCTGGCCGATTTCCTGGATGTGAGTTTGGCGGACTACGATAAAATGCAGGCGGAAACCTGCGCGCTGAACATGCTTTCCTTCGAGGAAATCATCTATGAAAAAGGGGTGGAGAGCGTTGAGCTTACCCTGACCGGGGATCCGATTCACGGGCCGGAGCAGGTGGTTGCGGAAAAGGAACTTCAGGATGTCCTCACGGAGAATATTGAACTGCTGAATGAGAAAGAAAAAATCGTAATTTCTCTTTATTATAAAGAACAGCTTAAAATCAAAGAAATTTCCAGCGTAATGGGGATCAGTGATTCCAGAGTGTCGCAAATTCACTCCAATGCATTGCGAAAATTGAAAAAACAGCTGGTAGATTATTATAATCAATAAAGTTTAGGGAGGCTGGACAATGGTCAGAGGATTTTACGCTCTGGGTTCCGGTATGCTTACGCAGAGCAGGATATTAACCGGCATCAGCAATAACTTAGCCAACGCGGAAACAATCGGATACAAAAAGCAGGAAGTATCCGCCACCACGTTTGGGGATATGGTGATCAACCGGGTCGATTCCCAAAAAACGCCGATTGGCAGCATGAGCATGATTACTCTGGCGGACAGAACCAATATTATTCATTCGCAGGGGGCGCTGAAAGATACCGGGCGCAGCCTGGACTTTGCAATTCAGGGAGAAGGTTTTTTTGCCGTGCAGGGACAGAACGGCACGGTATATACGCGCAACGGCAGTTTTAATGTGGATCAGGAGGGATATCTTGTTCTGAAGGATCAGGGGCGTGTGCTTGGGGATAACGGCCCGATTCACATTGGGACGGACAATTTTACAGCGGATTCCGAGGGAAACCTTTCTGTGAACGGAGCACTGGCAGGCCGGATTGCTGTTTATAATTTTGCGGATTATAACAACCTGAAAATAACAGGGGAAGGAATGTTTACCGCCGCCGGCGGTGCGACCATGATGCAGAACCCTGATATCCAGTGGAAAAAAACCGAGGGTTCCAATGTGAACCCTTCCGAAGAAATGACTAACGCAATTTCGGTGCAGCGTAATTTGCAGACCTGTTCACAAGCTCTGAAAATGTATGATCAGGAGCTCGCTAAAGCGGTTACGGATATCGGAAAAATATAATTTGAATGAAGAAGGCGTTTTGCAATGATTAGTTCTTTTTATACGGCTGCCACGGGTACGATTCAGCTTCAAAAGGGAGTTGATGTTACCGCCAACAATATCGCCAATGTGTCGACGACAGGCTACAAGTCGTCCTCTCCGTCTTTTGCGGATTTGATCTATACCAATATCCATGCGGCTGCGGGCGCCGACAGTAACTTAAAAAGCGGTCACGGCACAAAGCTTCAAAAAACAGATACTCTGTTTACTCAGGGGGATTTTCAGCACAGCGAGCGCCCTACGGATTATGCTCTGACTCAGCCGAATGAATTTTTCGCTGTCGAAACGAATGGAGTAATCAAATATACCCGCAACGGCAATTTTCATCTTTCCGAGCAGCAGGGAAAAAATTATATGGTCGATTCAAACGGCGGCTATGTATTGAATTCCAAGGGACAGCCTATTACGGTCAACAGCGAGCAGGATAATGCGGATATCGGCGTGTTCACCTTTGCCAACTGTGACGGCCTGACACGCGAGGGCAGCTCCTACTTTACGGCGACCAATGCTTCCGGCACGGCCGGTGCTGTGACCAATCCGGAATTGAAAAAGGGATATCTGGAAAATTCCTCCGTAGATCTTTCAGATGAAATGGTGTCGGTAATAGACCTGCAGAGGTCATTTCAATTCAACTCCAAAATTGTTCAGGTTTCCGACGAAATTATGCAAACGGTGAACGGCTTGCGATAACCGGATTTTTTCCGATTTACAGACTGATGAGAAAGAAGTGACCATGTATGAGTGCGGAATCCGGTTCCTTGGCGGATAAACAGACCATTGCGCAGACAGATCAGGCAAAAGTTTTACCGGAGCAGGCAAGGCCGCAGTTTACCCTGCAGGTTTCCACCGATAATATGACCGCGTATCTCAGGATTAAACCGGCGTCTCCTGATCAAAAAGTTTCGTATGAAGAAGTTTGTGATTTTCTGCAGCAAGAGGGTATCACTTATGGGATCTGTGAAAATTCCATTCATACTTTTTGTCAGGAAGAAAAATTTTATTCGGAATTAATCTGTGCGAAAGGCGTTGCTCCTATTGATGGCACCGACGGCCTGCTTCACTATAATTTTGACACGGATAACAGTTTGCGGCCAAAGGAGCGGGAGGACGGTACCGTGGATTTCCGCAATTTGGGTCTGGTAAAGAATATTGCCAAAGGTGAGGTGCTGTGCAGCATTACTCCTCCCGGGCCGGGTAAGGAAGGAATTGACATCTATAACCATGTGGTTCCTTTTAAACAGGGAAGGCTTCCTGCTCTTCCGAGCGGAACAAATACGGTTGTTTCAGATGATAAATTGTCGCTTTTAGCCGCGGTAGATGGCTGCATTGAATTCCTGAAATCCAGGATTAATGTGAATGATATCTTTATTGTACGCGGTGACGTGGACGGAACTTCCGGAAATATTAAGTCGAACGGTTCTGTAGTCGTTCAGGGCGACGTAAGGGAGGGCTTTTCCGTTATTTCCGGCCAGGATATTTCAGTCCGTGGCATGGTGGAAGGTTCTGTGCTGGAGGCAAAGGGCACCATATCTCTTTCCAACGGAATGAACGGCATGGGAAAGGGTTCCCTGAAAGCCGGCGGAAACATCGTCGGAAAGTATTTTGAAAATGTAACCCTTAATTCCAACAATGATATTTATGCGGACATTCTTATGAACTGCCGTGCTACTGCGGGCGGGTCGATTATCCTGAAAGGAAAGAAGGCTTCTTTAATAGGAGGAAGCTATCAGGCCGGACGGAGAATCTTTGTGAAAAATATCGGAACGACCGGCAACGCAATTACACACGTGTTAATACAGTCTGAGACAATTGCGTCGCTTCTTGTGGCCGGCGGCGGGGAAGAGAATAATCTGGACAAATTGAACCTTAAACTGTCGGCGGCACAGAAGGCGCTGGAAGAATTCCAGGAGCAGTTCCAGACTTTAACCCAGCAGATTTCCGCAAACGGTCAGCAAAGCCCGGAACGTGGAAAGCTGTTGCTTAAGGCGTCAATAATGAAAAAAAGCCAGCTTAGTGAGGCAGTGGAACAGATAAAAAAACAGATCAAAGACCTGGAAGAGAAAACAGCGAGTCTGGTTGATTTTAACATCGTCGGTCTTGGTATCATTTATCCGGGTACAAAGATGTCAATTGGCCCGCATACGACGAATATTCAAAATGAATACAGTAATACAAAATTTTACGCGGATCCGGAACGTATTGTTTTCGGCCCGGTTTTGCCGTCCGATGCGGTCTAAGGCTTTTGTCAGGGCCCATGGGGGCATTTTCTCGTGAACTCCCGAATAAAAATCCGCACCAAGGGAGTCATTCTGCATAACGGCCGGGGTGCGGCGGCAGGGGTTAGTCATGTCAATTGTTAGTTTGGAACAGTTAAATGAGATGCATCTTGATGTTCTGAAGGAAATCGGGAATATTGGAGCAGGGAATGCGGCTACTTCGCTTTCTCAGATGCTCAACACGGAAGTCGACATGACAGTCCCGACCGTTCGGATTTTGGACATCAACGATGCGGCAAATGCACTGGGCGGCCCGGAAAATCCGGTGATCGGAATTTTAGCGAAGCTTTACGGTGATATTGAAGGCATTATGATGTTTATTGTGGAACAGGATTTTGCTCAAACAGCGCTCACCTCTCTGCTTGGCGTAGAAAAGGTCAGCTGCGATAAATTGTCGGAAATGGAGCTTTCTGCCATATCTGAAATCGGGAATATTATGATTTCAGCATACGCGGGTTCCATCAGTACCCTTTCCCAACTGAATATGAAAACATCGGTTCCCGCTATTACGGTGGATATGGTGGGCGCAATTTTATCTGTTCCGGCAATTGAAATGCGTTCTGTTTCCGATAAAGTTATTTTTATAGAAGACGACTTTTTAAGTGACACGAAAGATGTGACGGCGAATATGATGCTTGTTCCGACCATGGAATCTTTAAGCAGATTAATGCAGAAACTGGGTATTGAGTTATGAGTAATATGGTTACCATCGGCATTTCAGATATGAAGATTGTAAAAAGTGAGGACGCACTTGTCACTTATGCGCTGGGTTCATGCGTCGGGATTTGTTTATATGACCCGGTGATAAAAGTGGGGGGACTGGGGCATATTATGCTACCGAATTTTCCGGTGAACAATCCGAAGGAGAATAAGTATCGCTTTGCCGACACCTGCATTCCCGCGATGATTGAGCAGATGGAAAGACTGGGCAGTTCCCGAAGAAGGATTGTGGCAAAGATAGCAGGCGGAGCGAAAATGTTTGACGTGTCCGGTGATTCCGCTTTTGGCAGTATCGGCGCCCGTAACGTTGCGGCGGTGAAAAGCAGCCTGCAAAGCTTTCAGATTCCGATTCGTGCGGAAGATACCGGATTAAATTACGGCAGGACCGTTTATTTTCACACAGAGGATGGAACCATGGTTGTTAAATCCTTTTCTAACGGGATTAAAACATATTAACGGGAAAGGGATTAAAACCAAAGGCTTTCTTTCAAACCCCGGTTTACCGGGAACTTTGAAAGAAAGCCTTTGGTTTTGAAATTATAATGCAAAGTCGAGATCAGCGGAAACCGGAAAACATGCCCTGTCCTTTATCCGCCTTGCGTATCTCTTTTAATTTGTCTTTTACATCCTCATATTGCTTTTTCAGTGCGTCATTTGCAGATTGATCCAGCGCAGCTGCACGCTGGAAAAGAGTGTTGCACTGATCCGCCAAAAGCAGCACGGAGCGCTCTTCTTCGCTGCAGTCCTTTTCCTCAATGTTTTGATTCAAAATGGAAGTGACCCTGCTTTGCTGTACGGGCGGCATTTGTGCAATGCAGCTGTGCATCAAATCATCGCACTTGTCCACTCTCTGCATCAAGGAACCGCGCTGATCCAAAAAGTGTTCCAGCTCAACAGCAGGCTCATTACAGCGCACTTCAATCTGTTTGGTCAGATTCAATATCTGGGTCAGTAAAATCACTTTCTGTTCCAAACAGGCTTTGATTTCTTCACTGAACATACGCGCCTCCGTTCGGGAACATCTCATTCGCATGCTCCGATTATTTGTTCATATGACTGAGCTTTTCGGCCTGAGCCCAAGTGTCGCGCATTTCCGTCACCAAGGGCACCAGTTCGTCCAGAATTGCCGGGTCGCGCCGAATGTCGGCCCTGATGATCTGCTGGTTGACAAAATAATACAGCTGGTATAAATCCTCCGAAATCTTGTAATTCCGATCCAATACAGAAGAAAGGTAGGTGAAAATGTTTTTGCATTTTTCGGTGCACTTTTGTGCCGTGACGTAATTCTTGTCTTTCAGCAGCATAGAGCCGTAGCGTAAATTTTTTAATGCTTCATCAAAAAGGGTGACCAGCTGTTCCCCTTTGGACATGGTGTTGACCGCCTGTTCCTTGTATTGCATAATTGGATTATTCTGCATAGAAAGCACTCCCCATTTTCGGTATTGTTCAGTTTCTGATCAGGAGTCTGAAGAAGTACTGGAGCTGAACCAGCTTGACTGGGAATTCATCTGGCTGAGGTATTGCTCAAGTTTGGTAAACTTATTGTAATATTGCTCTTGCTGCGTTTCAAGCAGCGATTTTAAAGTTGTTATTTGCGATGTGTAATCTTTAATATTCTGCGCAAGGGTGCTTTTGTCAATCGTGCTGTCGTCACTGCCAGCCTTTTGAACAAGGAGGCCGGTGTTAACCAGGCTGGTGCTTGTGTTTGCATCAATGATTTTCTGAAGCCTTGTTGCAATACCGTCCGAACTGGTGAACAGCTCCGCTACTTTATCCGGGTTATTCGTAAGCGCGGTCTTGAGTTTGTCATCATCAATCGTAAGCGCACCGTTGTCTGAATAGTCTTTTGTCGAAATGCCGATTTCGTAAAGAGCGGATTTTAAGGAAGTAACCTGATCCGTCATAGCCAGGCGCATGTTAAGACTCAGCGAACTTAAAAGCGAATCATTTTGCAGCAACCCCTTCTTGGCCTGTGTTTCCCAACTGGTGATCTGTGCTTCGCTCATCTGCGCTTTTTGGTCGTCGGTCAATGGAAGGTAAGTGCCGTCCGTTGGTTTTGCATCATTTACCTTACCGTTTATCAGTTTGATTATATTATTGTAATCCGTGACAAAATCAGTAATTTTTTTGGTAAGATCGTCTGTTTCATTATTTACCGTGAACTTAATCGGTTCAGGAGTAATTTCGGTGGGGGGATCCGTGGTATTGTCGTAGGTAACATTGGTAGCCAGAAGTTCGAAATTCACATCGTCCAGTGTGAATTTATTGTCGCTGCGGGTTATCTCCTGGGTCGACAAGCCTCCGTCAAAGCTTACCGTCATTTTAGCATCCTGACCGGCCTGTACGGTATAACCATCGTCTGCATTGTCTTTGGTGCCGAACAGAGCCGCGGCGAGAGTTCCAGTTACGTCGCTGATCTCCACCTTACTGCTTTCACCGCCGTTTTTTGCCACTGCGCTGAATGTATTTGTAGTATTGGAATAAGAAATCGTTACATTGGCATCACTGTCGTTATTAATGGTGTTTATAACTGTACTGAGTTTATCTGTACTTTTAAACGTAAATTCTTTCCCGTTTACATTGATTTGATAGCTGCCGTCCTCTGCGGTTGTGGACAGTTCAGCGGATAAATTGACTGCAACATCCTCCAGCGTTTTATTTGTATTAATGCGGTTTGATTCCCCCGCATAAACGTGCAGTGCGCCGTTCGTACCTAAAACCCCGCTTTTATCGGAAGAAGACAGTGTTAAAACAGAAGTTGAATCCGAAGGTGCTGAGAAAGAGATCTCTCCGCTATCATTTGAACTGACTGTGACTTTTCCTGCCCCGTATACCGCATCCAGTTTTGTTTGCAGGTAATTTTTCAAGTCGGTGGCAGTCGAATATTTACTCTTGTCGGTTTCGTTAAAAGCTATATTTTTTGATAATCCGTTCAGGCTGAAAGTAAGAGTGGAGCCTGCCAGAGTATCCTCCAAATAATTTTTAGCCAGATCGGTCGGGTCCATCATGCCCGAAGTACCGTAGCTCACCAGACCTAAACTTTGCAGCATATCTTCGCTGCCGCCGGAAATACTCATGTCTTCTGTTACGCTCGCGTCTTTTGTAAAAGAAACATTACCCGAACTGTCTACGGTTGCAGTCAGCTTCCCATTTAAATCAGCATTGCTGCTGATTGCATCCGACAATGCCGTTTGTAAAGCGGCCGTATCGGAGGAAAGAGTAACATCACTGGAAAGCTTCAGGGAGTAAGTATTGTTTCCAAATGTAAAATCAAGTGTTGAACCGGCTGCAAGCTTCGTATTATCCTGCTTTGCGGTTCCGGTGGTGCTGTAGTCAGTCAGACCAAGCCCCTGCAGCATATTTTGGCTTCCGCCTGTTATACTCACATTGGAGGTGCCGTCCTTTGCGGCAAAGGAAACTTTGCCGTCGTCCGTTACGGTCACCGATAATTTATCTTTTAAATCTGTATTGCTGCTAATCGCGCTGGTAAGAGCATCCCGCAAGGTGGATACGACGGTATCATCATCAGAGAGATCCACATCGCTGGAAAGTTTCAGGGTATAAGTGCTGCCGCCGATTTTAACGTCCAAACTTGAACCCGCGCTCAGCGTACTTTTGAAAAAATCGCTTGTGTCGGGCTGAGTTCCCTTTATGGCGGTTTCGACAACATTCTTGTCGGCATCTGTTGTAGTGCTGGCTGTTGTGCCCTTGGTCAAACCTAATCCGGACAGAAGGTTTTCGGTACCGTCTTTAATCGCGACGGTTGCCGCTTTCCCGCCCGTTGTGCTCAGAAGAACCTTGCCGCTGTCACTGCCGCTCGTACCGATGCTGAATTTAACATTTCCGCTTAAACCGTCAATGTTTGATATGCTCTTATTTAACGCGTCGGTAACCGCGCTGAGGCTGTCGGTAGTTTTATAGACAAAATCACTGTCGATTTTAACAGCGTAGTCCTGTCCGCCATAACTGATCGTTACGGATGTGCCGGCAATTGTATTTTGGGTCCAGCTTTCTTCAATATTACCCGTTGTTATTTCTCCGTTGGAAACCTGATGTGTGGACGAAAAACTCGCCTGCTTTGCAAGCTGTGAGATTTTGCTGACCACCATGTTTTGTGCGGTACTGGCTGAGCCGGAAACATTCAAAAAAGAGGACGTATTCTTAATAGAGGTTGAATTAAAAAAGGCAGAGCTTAGAATACTGCTGCTGCTTGTGGAAGAAGAAAAATATTTGCTTTTAAATTCTGCCAGCGCCTTAATGACCTCACGGTAGGAAGCTTGCTGCCATGACGCAATCTGCTTGTACTGTGTTTGCTTGTCAATTTTGGTCTGCGTTCCCATTGTGAGCTGTTTAACCAGAGTATCCGTGTCCAAACCGGAAACCAAACCGCTTAACCGCTTCGAAGAAGTCGCGGTTGCAGCAAGTGAGGAAACGGAACTGGTTGATGATGTACTCGTCATCCTAAAAACCTCCCGACAGTTTCAAATAAATCAAACATTCTTCTTAAACATATATCGTACCAACAGGGTAAAAAATTTAGTGTGAAATATAAAAGCCGCCGGTTCAAATAAGTAAATATTTATTGGATTTTGTCGATATATATTGTATAATATAAACCATAAGTTCTGTTAGAACACAATAGCCATGGAAGATAAAAATAATTTTGAAGAGAGAAATGATAGTGCATGACTTTTGTTCCAATTGACCAGTTAGAAGAAGGAATGATGCTTGACCGGGACGTGTATTTGTACGATTATAAAACATGTAAAATCGCGATGCTGCGTTCCGGTCAAGTTTTAACACAGCCATATATTCACAAATTGGATGAATTGCAAATTTTAGGCGCCTATGTCCATACGGACGAGAATAAAGAAATTTTTGAAATGAGCTCACCCATTAAAAAAGAGCTGCAGCAGGAAGCAATACTAAGTGTACAGCGCGTGTTTAAAATGTTTGATCAATCGGCGCAGAATATTAATATAAAATGTATTAATCAGACAATGGAAGTTTCAAAGAAGCTGGTTAACGCATTAAAAAACAATCAGGAAGCAAAGCTCAGCATTGCAAATCTGAAGCTGTATGATGATTATACCTATAATCATTCGTTTGGCGTTTCCATACTATCCATTGCGATCGGATTGTCGCTTAATTTGAGCACAAACGATTTATATGATCTTGGATTTTGCGCGCTGCTGCACGATATTGGAAAAATGTCCGTGCCGATTGAAATAATTGCCAAACCGGCAAGGCTGACTGTAGATGAATTTCAAATTGTAAAGCAGCACCCGGTCAAGGGCGCGGAGTTTTTCTTGAAGCACAGGCTTGCGAATAAAAAAGTTTGTGCAGGAGTGCTTACGCATCACGAAAAATTTAACGGTTCGGGTTATCCCAACGGACTCAGCGGGGAACAGATTCCTCTGTTCGGCCGGATTATCTCCGTGGCGGATGTTTATGATGCGCTGACTTCCGTCAGGCCGTATCGCAATCCTTCTTCACCGGCGGAGGCCATCGAATATGTTATGGGTTCCAGCGGAAGCGCGTTTGACGTTTCAATTGTGGAAGCATTTTTAAAAAAGGTTTCCCCGTATCCGATTGGCTCCTGCGTTAAATTAAGCAATGGAGAAGTCGCCATTATCGTCGAGCAGAACGAGTTTCATCCTTTGCGCCCGGTGATACGACTATTTAACCATCCGGAAAAAACATTGGACTTGTATCAGGAACGTGATTTCCAGAATATTGTTATCGACGGTGTTTGCAATATTACGACCAGCCAGCTGTAATACCCTGCAGCGTAACTTAAAACAGGGCGGAGCAGGATTTATCCCGCTCCGCCCTGTTTATTTAATTATGCTTCAATTACGCTTCTTTTAGCACAAAGCGTTTTGTAAACTCTTTCAGGGACTTTGCGTGGCCTGCCATTTCCTGACTGGAAGCGGCACTTTGCTCCGCTGTTGCGGAGTTTGTCTGCACGACTGCCGAAATTTGCTCTACGCCAAGTGTAACCTGACTGATGGAGCCGGCCTGCACATTGGAGGCTTGTGCAATCCGGTTAATCAACTGTGTCGATTTTGCATTCGCATCTATAACTTCCTCCAATGTCTTTGCTGTCTTATCTGCAACCGCTTTTCCTTTTTCCACAGCATGAATGGAGCTTTCGATTAAACCGGTTGTATTTTGGGCGGCTTCCGCGCTTTTGCTTGCAAGGTTGCGCACTTCATCTGCAACTACGGCAAACCCTTTGCCTGCGGCGCCGGCTCTTGCCGCTTCCACCGCGGCATTCAAAGCCAGAATGTTGGTTTGGCGTGCGATATCATCAATTGTCTTTATAATATTGTTGATTTTCGTGGAGGATTCCGTAATGTCTGCCATTGCTTCAAGCATTTGTGCCATTTTCTGTGATACATCCTGTATTTTATCCTGTGCGTCGGCGGAAGCTCTGTTTGCCTCGGAGGCATCCGCCGCATTTTGTCTTACCTGTTCGGATATTTCAGTGATGGTGGCGGAAAGCTCCTGAATGGCGCTGGCTTGTTCCGTTGCACCCTGTGCAAGCGCCTGGGAAGCATTCGAAACCTGTTCCGAACCGCTGGCGACTTCGTTGGAGGAATGGCTGATGGAAGAAACACTCTTGTTCAGCATGGCAACAATTGCTTCCATAGCATGCTGTACTTCCAGGAACTGGCCTTTGAACTCATGTGTGACAGCCACATTCAGATTTCCGTCGGCAATGGTATTTAAAACACCGGAGATTTCTGTCATGGATGTTTTAAAGGAATCAGCGGTATTTGTCAGTGCGCTGCCAAGCATCCCGATTTCCCCTTTTGAATGACAGTCGGGAACTGCGTCGAAGTTGCCCTCCGACATAAGGTTTACGGAATCCGTCATCAGCCTGATTGGCTTGATCAGGGAGTTTGCGATTTTTACTGTGAAAAGTATGGAGACCACAAGAACGGCGACCGCCAAAACCGAGGGTAAAATGGGAGAACCGCTTGTTTGGAACAGGAAGACGGCAGCTCCGCCGCATATCACGGATAAAAGTGTAACAATTATATCATGAACTAGTAATTTCTTTTTTAATTTCATTTCTTTTTTCCTTCTTTCTGCGAAGCTAAATCCTGTATTGCTTCGTTAACCACATCAATTTCACTTTCATTTAAAATTTTGCCGGTATCCAGAAGAAGCACGACCTTGTTTTGTACCTTGCCGATTCCCGTTAAATATGTGTTTGTGCGGTCTTTGGAAACTCTTGGCGGCGGCGATATGTTATCATCGCTGATTGTTGTAACCTCATCCACTGAATCGACGATAAATCCGATGTAGTTTTCTTCAATATTCGTCACAATAATGCAGGTGCGCTCCCCATATCCCGTTTCTGTTTTTCCGAATCTAAGGCGCACGTCAATCACGGGGATAATGCTTCCGCGCAAATTAATCACACCCTTCGCGTAGGAAGGCGAATCGGGAATGGGGGTTATTTCCTGAATCCCGATAATCTGCACAACGTCGGCGATCGGTACGCCAAAAAGCTGACTGTCCGTCCAGAAAGTAAGGTATTTTCCTTTCATTTCATCCGTGTCTTCCAGTTCTTCGGCTATGCTATTTTCATTTTTCGTTTCCATTTCATCACCTCATCGAAAATTTTAATGGATTATTCCAGATAATCAGGAGTTTTCCTTGCGGATCTGATTTGTTCCCTCTGCTTTTCAAAAATATATTGGCATAGCAAATCGGCCTGTCTGCTCGTATTGTCAAGAAACAGGCAGCCATACCCGCCGTATCTTCCTTCCGACTTCGTCTTTCGCTGGACACGACAGGTGAAAGAAACGCGGGAACTCGCTAATGGCAGCGATGCAACAAACTGATCACCCAGTTCCATTTTTCTCTTTGTTTCAATAAAGCATCCGCTCAAACTCAGGTTGGTCACTCTGATTGAAAACAGTTGCACGGGATGCTCGGCCGGTGCGTTGTCATGAACCATGTATGCCTGTGTTGGAATACTTACTTTGAGGCGGAAAAAATTCCTGCGTTCATAGTCCGACAGGTTTTGCACTTCAATAATCCGAATCAATTCTGAATCCGAAAGAAAAACCTTCCCAACCAATGATTTTGACGCAAGATTTTTATGAATGATATGAATATTTACAAAGGTATCGCAGTGAAGGATGGGCAGATTTTCAGAAGCTTTGTGAATCTGTATGGTTTCCTCCGCAAGGTCTTCTAAAATTCCGGTGCCAAGCAGCCTGTTTTCAGGCGTTTTAATTTCACATGTCGACTGTAAATACTCTTTAGAAATTGGCAGCATGGGAGTTCCTCCAAAAAGCAATTTGAAAAACTGTTAATTTGCGTCGGCGTCAGAAACAACTTTTACGGATTTTGCTTCTTCTTCATCTTCAACCAGAAGCTTCATTACGTTTAACAGCAGCGCAACCCCGCTTTCAAGTGTTGCAATACCGGTTAAATAATTATTGGTTGCATCTTTTGCCAGCCTTGGAGGATCGCTGATTTGGTTTTTTGAAATGTCCGTGACATCGTTTACACGATCCACAATAAAGCCAACGCTAAATTCTCCTGTTTCCACTACTACAATACTGGTGTGATCATCGTATTCAATCGGTGCTTTATTCAATTTCAGACGCAGGTCTATTAAAGGAACAATTTTTCCTCTCAGGTTGATTACACCCTTTACAAAAGGCGGAAGCTGCGGCATGAAAGTAATCGGCTGCATCCGGATAATTTCAACGACATTGCTGCTTTGTATCGCAAATAACTGCTCGTCAATGAAAAAGGTAAGGTATTTTTCGGCTGAGCCGTTTTCAGGGGAGGAGCCGCCGCTCTTCGCAAAGATGTCTTTTACTTGGTTTTCCATATCATTCACCACTTCTGCCGCTGCCTTCACGGCGAAATATTTGACACTGCCGGTTTCCTTGGCATTTCTTGGAAGTATTTGCCGATATTTGTATTGCTCATAATTCATATATCGGCCTTTTTTCAAAATAATTAGTCGTGTGAAGGATAAAAAATCTTTTTTATTTCATCTGTCTTGTCTTTCAGCCCGGAAGCCTAACTTTCACCATTCTGCACCGGATTTGGGGGCTCGACGCTGTTTCCCAAATTCACAGCCGTTTGCGGCTCCAGCCGATAATTTAAAAAATACACGTAAATATCCACAATTGCCTGGTACAATTCCACGGGAATTTCACTACCCGCTTCCAGCTGGGAAAGCAGGGAAGAAAGGGCGTCGTCCTGATACACCGGTACATTATTATCCTGTGCGGTATCAATAATTTTCTGCGCGATATATCCAAGCCCCGACGCGACCACGACGGGAGCGCCGGAAGAGGAATCCTGTGTGTATTTTAGGGCTGCCGCGCGCTGCGCCTTATCAAATTGAGACATCGATCACATTCTTCCTTTCATACACTTTTTTCATAATCTGCTGTGTGACAGCCGGGGTGTTGTCCGCGGACAGCTCAACGTTTTCTGCGGTTAAACCGTTATTGGTAAAAATCTGTGAAATTTTGCTGATAATTTCACGGCTGTCCGCCTCCAGCGCGGGCGGGCAGTTTAATTTTATATTTGCTTTTGTCTGCGAAAGCACAATTGAAGCTTCAAAATAGCCCAGCGACTTTATGTCAAAAGTTAAAAACAGCCGGGTTGCTTTTTCTCCGCCCGGAGCGCTTTGCGCCGAAGACCGCCCGCTGTCGTCATCCTTTTCAATCCAGACTTCCGAAAACATAAACTGGCCGTTGAAGTTTACCGGAAGGAAAAGATGGGTGAACGGCATGTACACGCTGTGATCCAGCAAAAGGGAAGAAAGTGCGTCTTTATAAATGGTCTGGCTTAAATTTGAGGTGCCTCGCCCGGAACCTTCCGCTAAAGTCTGAATCAGCGAATCATAAAGCACATTTTCCGGTTTGCCGGAAGCGGTATTCAGGTGGTCGATGAACATAGCTTTGATCTCATCAATTTTCGCGGCGGAGAAATTTAAATGATACCTGCAGTAATCCAGCAGGGAAGAAAATTTGTCGGACAATTCCTCGCGCGAGCTGATATTGAGCCGGGCAATATTGTGAATCAGCAGGGTAATGTTGCTTCTGACTCTGCCGAAATCATTGGATTTGGAAATGTACTCGCCAAGAAACGGGATGATTTTTTCTTTTAAAATGGTCAGGTTCCTGTCCAGATTGTCGACCGGCAGTTCCGGCGCCAGTTCTTTTGTCAATTCCTGAAGCCGGTTGCTGAACGGTCCCGGAATCTGCCGGCTGATCGTGTTCAGTTCTTTTTTGATAATGGAGGTGGTGTCCCCGATGGAGAAAAATCCGTCGTATGCTTTCAGCAGTTCCGCAAGATGTGTGTCAAAATCACTGTTTGGGAAACGGCCCGAAATTTCCCGGAACAGGTCAAAAACAGGTCCGGTGAATTTGGTCTGGTTGCCGCTCTGGAACAGAAGGTTTTCCAGAATATCTGTTTTGTCCATCCGCATTGCGGTGGACAGCTGTTTCATCAGAGCCGTAACATCCCTTGGGGCTTGTGTATCCGCAGTTCTGCTGAACAAATCAAACATAATTTGCTGCATGGTCTGGGAAAGTCCGGGTGTTTGTCCCATCTGTTCAACGAAATGGCTGAAAACGGAATTTCGGTTCAGTAAAAAATCGAAGCCGGTGTTTTGTTCCGCCTGCTTTTCCAAATTGGGCGGAGTGACTTTCGAGGGGTCAATCGGCAGGAGGGAATCCGCGCGTCTGGATGGCTGGAGCCGGTTGATTCCTTCATTTCCGGTAATTGGAGTCGTTATTCTTATGTTGTCGGGCATAAAAACACCTCAAAAAATAAATTTTAGCAGTTAATAGCAGTTAATTTTATTGAAACTGAATCGATATATATATTATAAAGTTTATTAGGCGGTGAAGTATCAATGGATAACAATATGGAATCTATGCTCGAAGTATACTTATTTGAAGCAAACGATTTGCTTGAACACCTCGATGAAATACTGCTTAGCTGTGAAAAAGTTAATACTTTCAATTCCGACAGCATTAACGAGATTTTTAGAATCATGCACACCATAAAGGGTTCTTCTGCAATGATGCAGTTTAACAGTCTGGCGACAATTTCCCACAAGGTGGAGGATTTGTTTTTCTTTGTAAGGGAAAATGGGATTGATCCCAAGTATAACAATGAGCTTTTTGACCTTATGTTCAAGTCAAGTGACTTTATTAAGGATGAAGTGGCAAAGGTCGAAAACAACGAACCGCTCACTACAGATATCGGCACTTTTGAGCAGGAAATTAATGATTTTCTGAAAAAGATTTCAGGGGTCCAAATACAGAATGCGCCTGCCGTATCCCCGGCTCCGCAGGCCCAGCCGCAGACGGCTCCGGCAGCTGCCCCGGCATCGCAGGTTCGTGCGGAGGCTTCCGCGTTTCCGCAGGAGTACGACAGGGATTTCCCGCATTCCGTGCGCGTGTTTTTTGAAGAAGAGGCAGAGATGGCAAATCTGCGTGCGGTTATGCTGGTGCAATCTATTACTGATGTGTACACGGACATTCGATATTGGCCCCAGGATATAGAAACCAATCCGGCAAGCAAGGAAGAAATCATCAAAAACGGCTTCCTCATTTCCTTTAAAGAGGAAAAAGGTCTGAAGAGCGCGTTGAAACTGATTGAGAACTTTGTTTATACCAAGAATTATACCGTATTAACTTCTCCGGTTACTGCTCAGGGGGCAGTTTCGGATGAAAAGACGGATGAAAATGAGCAAGCGGAACAAACCGGGGAACCGGCTGCGGTGAATCATCCGGCGGTGAAGCAGAACCTGATTAATGTGAATCTGTCTAAATTGGACAACCTGATGGATCTGATGGGGGAAATCGTCATTACGGAATCCATGGTAACCGCCATACCTACCGCACAGAAGGCTGGGATTGACAATAACTTTACAAAGTCATCGCGTCAGCTGCGCAAGCTTACGGATGAACTTCAGGAAATCGTAATGTCAATCCGGATGGTTCCAATATCCGGTGTGTTTCAAAAGATGAACCGGATTATCAGGGATATGAGCAAAAAGCTGGACAAGGATGTTGAACTGGTGGTAAACGGTGAGGACACCGAAGTGGACAAAACCATTATTGACAACATCGGTGACCCGATTATGCACCTTGTGCGCAATGCGATGGACCATGGCATTGAAACAAAAGAGGAGCGCGCCCTGACCAATAAGCCTGCGAGAGGAACTGTCACGCTGTCTGCGCAGAATACGGGCGGAGAAATTCTAATTTCGGTGCAGGACGACGGAAAAGGAATTGACCGGCAGTCTGTTTTGAACAAAGCGAAACGGCAGGGTATGCTGAAAAAGCCGGCAAAAGAATACAGTACAAGAGAAATTTATAATTTCCTGCTCATGCCCGGGTTCTCCACGAATGATGTGGTAACGGAATACTCCGGACGCGGTGTCGGAATGGACGTTGTAAAAAAGAATGTGGAAAAAATCGGAGGGGATGTTTCCCTGGTCAGCGAACTGGGGAAAGGAACAAAGATCCTCTTTAAAATCCCGTTGACACTCGCAATTGTGAACGGCATGAAAGTTTCTGTTGGGGATACCGTGTTTACCGTTCCAATCAATAATATTAAACAGTTGTTCAAGGTCGGGCAGGACAGCCTGCTCCACGATACGGACGATAACGAGATTATCATGGTGAGGAACCAGTACTATCCTGTAATTCGACTGCACAACATTTTTAATATTGAGACGCAGGTTAAGGATATCAGCGAGGGTATTGTGATTTTGGTGGAAACGCATGAAAAGGCGTACTGTATTTTTGCGGACAACCTGCTTGGCGAGCAGCAGGTTGTTGTAAAAGGCCTTCCCATGTACCTGAATCAATACAATATAAAGGAATCGGGGATTGCCGGATGCGCGATTCTTGGGGACGGCAGTATCAGTCTGATTCTGGATATTCTTAATCTTTATAACAATAATTAATTTATTTATTGGAGCAATCTTTGGGAGGAAAAACATGATACGCCTGACCGATAAGGAGTTTAACGATATTGTCACCTTTATCAGGAGTAATTACGGAATTAATTTAGTCAATAAAAGACAGCTGATCGAAGCGAGGATGTATTCCGTTTTATCCGAAAAAGGGATGACTAATTTTACGGATTATTTTGCATTGATTAAGCAGAATAACTCCGGTGAAGTCACCGCCATGCTCAATAAGCTCACGACCAACCATACTTACTTTCTTCGAGAACCCGCGCATTTTGACTTTTTAAAAAATGTCATTCTGCCAATGCAGGAACAAACCAACCGGAAAAAAGACCTCCGTATCTGGAGCGCGGGCTGTTCCTCCGGGGAAGAGGCTTATACGACGATCATGGTGATTATGGATTATTTCGGAATGAAAAAGTCAGGGTGGGACTACCGTATTCTTGCTACGGATATTTCTGAAAAAGTAATGCAGGAAGCGCAGGTTGGCCTGTATGGGCCGGAATCGCTGAAGAATGTTCCGGCTTCCTGGGAAAGTAAATATTTTACCAAGCAGGGCAGCGACCACTTTGTTCTGAATGAAGAGGTAAGGAAACAGGTGATTTTTAAACGCCTTAATCTTATGGACTCCTTTTCATTTAAACAGCCCTTTGACTTAATTTTCTGCCGGAACGTAATGATCTATTTCGACCAGCCGACCAGAAATGCTTTGATCAATAAATTTTATGATGTTTTGAAACCCGGTGGATATCTGTTCATTGGGCATTCTGAAACGGTACAAAGGGAAAGCTCAAAATTCCTTTATGTTGAGCCGTCTGTTTACCAGAAAGGATAAAGACCCAAAATGCCGCTGAATCGAAAAATTAAAGTCCTGATTGTAGATGATTCCCTGTTTTTCCGGACAGCGCTTCAAAAAGCACTGGTCGGTGACTCGGGGCTGGAAGTTGTCGGTACCGCCGGAAGCGCTCTTGAAGCGGAAAAAAAAATTAAAGAGCTTTTGCCGGATGTAGTTACCCTGGATGTGGAAATGCCCGACATGAAAGGCACGGATTTCCTGAAAAAGTTAATTCCGGTTAATCCCCTGCCCGTTGTGCTGGTCAGTTCTTTAAATATAGGAATTTTTGAAGCGCTGGATGCCGGCGCGGTTGATTTTGTAAAAAAACCTACTATTCAAAACGACAGTGACTTCCAGTTCTTCTGCAACGAGTTGTCTGTCAAAATTAAAATAGCGTCCTCCGCAAAAGTAAAAAAGACAGTTTTGCCCACCGACCCTTTACCGTCCCAAAGTTTGAAGGCGGGTGACAGCAGCGAGCATGTGATTGCAATCGGTGCCTCCACCGGCGGTACGGAAGCTACACTGGAAATTCTGAAGCAGCTGCCGGCCAATATTCCCGGCCTTGTAATCGTTCAGCATATGCCGGTTGGATTCACGAAAATGTATGCGGACAGGCTGAACCGGATTTGCAGCTTTACGGTTTTGGAGGCCCAGAACGGCGACCGTGTGAAACAGGGGCAAGCACTTATCGCGGCCGGGGACAAGCATATGACTTTGGCAAAGGATTACAAAGGTTATTATGTAAAATGCGCTGAAGGGGAAAAAGTGAGCGGGCACTGTCCGTCCGTGGATGTGCTGTTTCGTTCGGTTGCCAAAACAGCGGGCAGGGATGCTATTGGCGTAATTTTAACCGGTATGGGCCGCGACGGTGCGCAGGGGCTCCTTGAAATGAGAAAAAACGGGTCCTTCACCATTGGACAGGATAAAGCATCTTGTGTCGTTTATGGAATGCCGATGGTCGCGTTTGACATTGGGGCGGTAATGAAGCAGGCCCCTTGCCAGTCCATTGCCGGCCTGATCATCCAGCGGCTGAATCAGACAAAATAATATTTGTGCTTACCGGGCGAAAAATTGAGGGGTTCAAACCCTTGTAATTTCTTTGTTCGGTAATCTTTTGCGGAATTTCAGTAACAAATTTACTGAATTATGAAAAAATTGTCAATTTTAGTTCAATTTCAGAGAAAAGGGCCGATATTTATTTGTGAGGAACGTTATATCAACCTGCGCAATTTTTTTGCTTTGTTATAACGCAATAATTGGAAAGAGATGTGAGAAATCAGTGAAGAAAGCAGGAAAAATAAAAAAAGAGGCCAAAGTGAAAAAGCCTAAGACAAAAGTACACGCAAAGGCAAAAATAAATTCTATGCTGAAGACGAGATCAATAAAAAGGACTCTTTTAGTCGGAATGGTCAGCTTGGCAGTGGGTATTACGATTCTGTGCGGTGTTGCTTCCGGGTTTGTTTTGTACTATGGCAACCAGCAGAGCATGACGGATGAAGTTGAAATGGCTTCTAAAGCCTACAATCGGCTGGCTCAGGCAAAAATTGATCAGTACAAGCTGGCAATTGCACAAATTGCAACCAATGATTCCATTACGGATCCCAGTGTTTCCGCAGATAATATCAAACTGTTAAAAGTCAGGCTGGCCAGCCAGTATAATTTTGATGAGGTTCATATCGCGGATAAAACCGGGATGTCCGACAATAAAGTTAACATTAGTGACCTCGAGGTTTTCAAACAGGCCATGTATGGAAAAACATATGTTTCAGGCCCGATGCCAAGCCAAAGCGATCCAAAGGAAATGGTCCTTTATATAGCCGCCAAAATTAACAACTGGAACGCATACGAAGGAGTGGTATACGGGACTATAAAGACTGAGGTATTCAATACACTAATCGCTAACGCAAAAATCGGCCAAAGCGGTTACAGCTATATTGTTGATGAAAAAGGTACGATTCTCGCGCATAAGGACAGAGATGTTGTAAACAATTCTACCAATTATATAGAAAAGGCAAAAAAAGACAGTACCTTTGCCGGCATTGCGAAAGTAGTTCAGAATATGGCTACTGGGAAGACGGGCAACCAAACTTATATGATGAATGGAAACGAATATTTTGCATCATATTGCCCGCTCTCGAATACGAGTGGATGGTCATTTGCGTCGGTTGCAAAAGTTTCGGAAATGATGAGCGGATTTTACAATGCAATATTAATAATGAGCATTTTAGTCTTTGTGTTTATCGTTATTTCCTGCCTGATTGCACTTCAAATTGCGAATCCAATTGCAAAACCGATTATCAGCCTGGTTCAGCGCATTGAAAAACTGTCGGAAGGCGACCTGCGCTCGCCAGTTCCGGAAATTAAAAGCAAAGATGAAATTGGTATTTTGGCCTCGTCCTTTACCAGTACGGTAAATACGCTGAACGGATATGTCGGAGAGATTTCAACGGTTTTGGATTCCCTTGCCGATGGGGACTTCACGGTGGAAACCCATCAGAACTATAAAGGGGATTTCGTGGAGATCGAGACCGCTTTGAATTCCATTATTTCCGGACTGAGCGGGATATTCTCCAATATTAACCAATCTGCCGATCAGGTGGCAAGCGGAGCGGGTCAGGTGGCAAGTGCCTCCCAGGCTTTGTCCCAGGGTGCGGCGGAGCAGGCAAGTTCCATTGAGGAACTGTCCGCTTCCATTACGGAAATTGCCGACGGAGTAAATCAAAACGCTTCGAACGCGGCGACCGCAAACAAGTTTTCTTTGGAGGCTTCCAGTGAGGTGGAGGCCGGAAACGGGCATATGCAGCAAATGGTTGCGGCTATGCACGATATCAGCGAGTCTTCCGGTAAAATCGGTAAAATCATTAAAACAATTGAAGATATCGCATTTCAAACCAATATTCTCGCGCTGAACGCGGCAGTTGAAGCGGCTCGCGCCGGTGCTGCCGGCAAAGGGTTCGCGGTCGTTGCGGATGAAGTAAGGAATCTTGCCAGCAAGAGCGCAGAGGCGGCGAAGAACACTACTTCGCTGATAGAAAATTCATTGCACGCAGTGGAAAAGGGAACGCTGACTGCCAATCAGACCGCGGCATCACTGAATGTGATTGTGGAAAGTGAGAAAAAGACGGCGGGCCTCATCAGCGAGATTGCGGAAGCGTCCAATAATCAGGCGACTTCCATCAGTCAGATTACGCTCGGTGTCGATCAGATTTCCGCTGTGGTGCAGACCAACTCAGCCACCAGTGAGGAAAGCGCCGCCACCAGTGAGGAACTGAATGCTCAGGCACAGGCATTAAAAAGAATTCTGTCTGCAATAAAGATAAAAAATAATCTCAGTCAGCCCCAGGATTTATCGGATTCTGTTGCCCGGAAAGATTATGACACCAGCCCGGAGCAGTCAGATAAGAACGCGGAAAACGGGAAATATTGATCAGTACATATGACAGCTGTTTACGGCTAAAAGTTCCCCGAAATCGTTCAGACCGGTATTGAAAGAAGAGAACGGCTCCAAATTACGGAAAACAGTTTATAAAAGAAGACCCGAATCGGCGCTGCAAAGCACCTTTTCGGGTCTTTTCTTTGGAAATTTCGATGTACCGATTATGAAATCCTACCGTTCCTTCATCCAATATTTTCGGTCCAGGCTGCGGTACTGCACCGCCTCTGCCACATGGCGGGATTCGATTTCAGCGCTCCCGTCCAAATCGGCAATGGTACGCGAAACCTTCAGCACACGGTCGTAGGCTCTGGCGGAAAGTCCAAGCTTTTCAAATGCTCTTTTTAACAGGATGCGTCCGTCATTGCTTAAGCGGCATACTTCATGCAGCATGTCGGATGTAATTCTGGCGTTGCATGTGACAGAGGTACCCTGAAAGCGCTCAGTTTGAATTATCCGGGCCGCGTTGACGCGTTTCTTTATCACTTCGGAGCTTTCCGCTTTTTCTTCCGAGGCGATTTCGTCGAATTCCACCGGAGGCACTTCAATATGCAGGTCAAGCCGGTCCAGCAGCGGGCCGGAGACTTTTGCAAGGTAGCGGGAAACCGCGCCTGCGGAACAGGTGCAGGGTTTGGCGGGATGGCCGAAATAGCCGCAGGGGCAGGGATTCATCGCGGCAACAAGCATCACGGAACAAGGGTAGGCAATGGTGCCGCTGACACGTGAAATCGTCACCCTTCCGTCTTCAATCGGCTGACGGAGCACTTCCATTGCGGCGCGCGAAAATTCCGGGAGCTCGTCCAAAAACAGTACACCGTTGTGAGCCAATGAAATTTCTCCCGGCCGCGGAATACTTCCTCCGCCCGAAAGACCCGCAGCGGAAACCGTGTGGTGCGGGGACCGGAACGGTCTCGTTTTCACCAGTGATACTCCATCCGGAATTGCACCGGCAATGGAATGGATTTTTGTCGTTTGAATGGTTTCTTCAAATGTCATGTCAGGAAGAATGGAGGGCAGTCTTTTTGCCAGCATGCTTTTACCGGAACCCGGTGGCCCGATCAATAGCACGTTGTGGCCGCCTGCAGCGGCGATTTCAAGAGCCCGCTTTGCTTCGAACTGACCGCGCACCTCGGAAAAATCCGGCAGAGGCACGCTGTTTTGCGGAGCATCCGCGCTTGACTGAGCGGGTTCGATTTTTTCGCGCCCGGTCAGATGCTTCAGCAGAGCCGGCAAATCTTTTACCGGGTAGACCTGTATTCTCTCCACAACGGCACCTTCGGCGGCATTCGCTGCAGGTGCATAAAACTTTTGAAAACCGTCTGCCCGCGCTTTCATTACCATAGGAAGAACGCCTTTTACCGGCCGGACTTCCCCTGTCAGGGAGAGTTCGCCTATGAACACGCTGTCGTCCAGCTCCGCACTCAGCTGTCCGCTTGCCTTCATCAGTGTAATCATCAGTGGGAGGTCATAAATAGGTCCTTCCTTGCGCCGGTCTGCAGGCGCAAGGTTGACCGTAATTTTATGAACCGGAAACTCAAATCCGCAGTTTTTCATTGCGGAGCGCACCCGGTCGCGTGATTCCTTTACAGAAGCATCCGGCAGGCCCACCACATCAAAGCTCGGCATTCCGATAGAAATATCCGCCTCTACTTCGACGGTGAAAGCGTCCATTCCGTACAGCCCCATGCTATATAAACGAGATACCATTCCCATCCCTCCGCCAATCCATCTGAAATTATTATACTCCCGCTGGAAGCATATGGCAATTATTATGCATAAACATAGGGAGAAAAGGCGAACCGGATCGAAGTCAGGCTAAAGGTGGATATTTTATTGCTCATATGATATAATTACAAAGCATGTGCAATAAGGAGGAAAATATGATCAGGTTAATCCGCGAAAAAAGCTTTTATCAGTCGCTGGGCAGGATTGCGTTCCCGCTTGCTCTGCAAAATCTAATCTCGGTAGGGGTTGCCATGACGGATACCGTCATGCTTGGCAGGCTGGGAGAAACGGCTATTTCCGCGTCGTCGCTCGCGAATCAGCTGTTTTTTATTTTTACCTTCGCGCTGTTCGGCCTTTCCGGCGGATTAATCGTGCTTTCCGCTCAGTATTGGGGGAAAGGGGATACCGTGACCATCAGTAAGGTTATGGGAATAACCCTGCGTTTTTCTCTTTCCGTGGGTTTTGTTTTTACCTTTATCGGGCTTGTTTTTCCGACACAGTTTATGACTCTGTACACCAAAGACGCAGACGTCATCGCTGCGGGCGTAAGATATTTGCATTTTGTCGCCCCGTCGTATCTGCTCAGTTCGGTTACGGTTATTTATCTGGCCGCCATGCGCAGCATGGAAAACGTAAGAATATCGATGCTGACCAGCTGTACTTCATTTATTGTCAACGTGATATTAAACGTTATTTTGATTTCCGGACTTTTTGGTGCACCTGCAATGGGTGTGGCCGGTTCGGCGCTTGCCACGCTGATCGCCAGAGGGGTTGAATTCACCATAGCCGTCGTTTATGCCACCATGATTAATAAAAAATTCCATTTCTATTTTCGGCATTTGTTTGAATGGGATAAGGAGCTTTTCAGGAATTATTTCAGGTACAGCGGACCGGTCATCCTGAACGAATCGCTTTGGGGCGCAGGAATTTCCATGCAGGCTGCGATCCTTGGCAATTTAGGCAAATACGCTTCTGCGGCGGCCAATGTTGTCAGTGTGGTTCAGCGCCTTACAACCATACTGATTTTTGGCGTCTGCGATTCCGCTACGGTCCTTTTAGGGAAAAAGATCGGTTCCGGTGATGAAGAAGGCGCGAAAACGGAAGCGAACACATTCGTTTTGCTGAGCGCAGGTCTTGGCGTTTTTTCCTCCCTGCTGGTGGTGATTCTCGGAAATGCTGCGGTAGCGGCAGGGGTTTTTACCATGACAGGTATTACGAAAGGGTATGTGCACATCATGTTTTTCGGGGCGGCCGCCTTCGTGTTCCTCCAGTCCATCAGCGCGATGAATATTGTCGGCATTATGCGTGCGGGCGGCGATACCCGCGCGGCCATGGTGATAGATGTTGGCACGCTTTGGCTGGTTTCGCTGCCGGTCGGCCTTACAGTCGGTTATGTGCTTCGTCTTCCTCCGCCGTATGTGTACCTGTGCATGTCATGTGATGAACTTCTTAAAGTCTTCATCTGCCTTATACGTTATAAAAAAGATAAATGGCTGCATAATGTTACAAGATAGTTCCTGAAATCAATATTAATTTTGAAGAGACAGCGGAAGCTTTCTGCAGAACTTCGTATTGCTCTGAAAGTATGTGTAACCGATTATTTTCGGTGATTCGACCGGATGTATTGTAAAGTTCCTTTTAAATACTATTTTGGAAAGTGTAAAGCAGGAAGAATTCCACACACAAGGTTGCGGTTTTCATTAAATTTAACCAAATAAAACAAATATTCATCCTGAACAGCAAAATATTTGTTGACTTAATCGAAGAAATGAGTTATTATAAATGCATAATCTTGATTATGTCCATGAGGTGTTAGGTTTGGCTGATGATAACCATTTTGAACAAATGGAAGATTCCACCGACGGTCAGCTTGCCAACCTTGTGAGCGGCGGCGATTCCAATGCTTTTGTTGAACTTACCGCGCGCTATTTGTCGTTGGTCAAAGCAAAGGCTGCCCGTTTTCGCAGTCCAATGCTTGAAATGGACGACTTATGCCAGGAAGGCCTGATGGGTCTTCTGAATGCTGCTCGTACTTATGATTCGGTGGCGGGGGCCAGTTTTAAAACTTACGCCGGTGTGTGCATTAGCAATCGGATGATCATGGCGTGCCGTGAGGCGGCCAGCCGGAAGAATCTTCCGCTGCATAATTTTGTTTCTCTTAGTGACCATGATATGGATTTGGATATGCCCGACCATACCACAGATCCGGAGACTGTGCTGATAGACAGCGAAAATCTGCGATTGATGCGACAGCGCATTGAAGAAACGCTTTCTCACATGGAGGAGCGTGTGCTTATGTTGTATTTGGGTGGTTGCAGTTACAGTGAAATTGCGGCAAAGCTTGACATTACCCCAAAGGCGGCTGATAACGCCTTGCAGCGTGTTCGTCTTAAGCTTAAAAAACTTTTTTAATAAATATTTTTAATTATATGCCCTGGTAGCTTAAGTAGAGCGTTGGTAATCAAAGGCGGCGGTGCAAATCCGTCTATGGGCAAATATCTTTAATCCATAAAGCGAGGTAAATCAAATGTACGAAGACAAGACTCTCATCTGCAAAGAATGTGGCGCTGAATTTGTTTTCACCGCCGGCGAGCAGGAATTTTATGCTTCCAAGGGTTTCGTAAACGAGCCCCAGAGATGCAAAGCCTGCCGTGATGCACGTAAAAATGCTGCCAAGCCAGAGCGCGAAATGTATACTGCAATTTGCGCAAGCTGCGGCAAAGAAGCAAAGGTCCCCTTTAAGCCGCGTGAAGACCGCCCTGTATATTGCAGCGAGTGCTTTGCAAAGATGAGGGAAGAATAAGTCATAGATTCCTTATTCGTGACCAGAATGCCCCGGATTTATTTCCGGGGCGTTTTATTTTGCCCTGAAACAGAAAGGTATTGCAAACCTTTCGAGCGGGTATTATAATAAAGATGTAAAAAAATATTCAGTAAAGCTGGAGGACAAAAACAATGGCTGTAATTACAAAAGATACAATGATTGGCGATATCCTTGATATGGACAGGACTACGGCACCTTTCTTTATGGAAATGGGCATGCATTGTCTGGGCTGCCCCGCATCACGCGGCGAATCCCTGGAGCAGGCCTGCATGGTTCATGGTGTAGACGCTGACGAGATGGTTGAAAAACTAAACGCGCATATTGCCGCTCAGGCATAAGGTTCGGTTTGGGAACCGTGTAAAAAAGAAATTTTGGCGTAAAAGCTGAAATACAATACGGCCGCCCGGCAAGCAATTGTCGGGCGGCCGTTGAGTATAGTTGCGTGCAGTGCGGCTGATAAAAAATTGACATTGAGGGATGGAGGCGGTGAGTTTGCGTCCAGTGTTTTCTTTGGGGGGGCGCCTGCGGCTTTGCGCTTCCATGGTGCGTCCCGGTGCCGCGCTGGCAGATGTTGGCACGGACCACGCTTATCTGCCGATCTGGCTTGCAAAGCAGGGGCTGATTTCCCGGGCAATCGCTGCGGACATTAAGCTTGGGCCTTTGCAGAAAGCTCAGATCAACATGGGGCGTTACCAGGTGCGCAATCTTGTTTCCGCACGTCTTTCCGACGGGCTGGATTCTATTTTTCCATCGGAGGTCAATGATATTGTCATTGCCGGGATGGGCGGAGAAATGATCATTCGGATTATTGCGGCGGCGTCATGGCTGAAAGATGAACAGAAGCACCTGATTCTTCAGCCGATGACTTCGGCGGAGCAGCTTCGTGTATTTTTGGCGGAGCAGGGTTTTGTGATCCTTGCCGAACAGGCGGTGACTGAAGAAGGGCGTGTTTATTCTGTGATTTTGGCTCAGTACAGCCCTGAAAAGGTGCGTGTGGATGAGCTTTATCCCCATATCGGGAAATTAAACGCCGAGACGGAGGACAATCGCGCTTATATCCGCCGCCGTATCGTAAATCTTGAAAAGAAAATGGGCGGACTGACTCTGTCGGGGAAGGAAGAGGAAGCCGCTGCGCTTTGCAGTCTGATCGCAAAGTTAAATAGAATGCTGGAAGAGGAAAAATGATATGATTACAGCCGGGGATATTTACACATATATCGATTCTTTTGCGCCGTTTCATTCCGCCATGAGTTTTGACAATCCCGGCCTTCTGGTCGGCGATTTTAACGCGCCGGTGGGAACGGCGCTGCTGTCGCTGGATATTACCCCCGCGGTAGTGAGGGAGGCGGCCCGGCTTGGCGCTCAATTGGTAATCAGCCACCACCCCGTTATATTCCAGCCTTTGAAACGTATGGATTCTGATTCAGCGCCGTATTTGCTTGCGAAAAACGGAATCGCGGCTTTGTGCGCCCACACCAATCTGGACATGACGCCGGACGGCGGGGTTAACGCCTGCCTTGCCGCACGGTTGGAACTGCAAAATGTCCGTATGCTTCGGGAATATGAATCTTCCGGTTTGCCGGAGGCATTGATGGGGGAAACAGTTCACCCGTATTCCCCGCGCGTATTTGCCGAATTTGTCAAACAGGTTCTTCACTGTGACGGGCTGCGCTACACCGACGGCGGCCGCGAAATTACGCGGGTGGGTCTTTGCAGCGGCGGCGGGGCAGACTTGCTTTATGCTGCCGGGGAGAATGGCTGTCAGGCTTTTGTAACCGGGGAAAGCAAGCATAATATTCTTCTTGATGCTGAAAATATAGGCGTAACCTTGGTGGACGCCGGGCATTTTTATACGGAGGATATTGTGATGCTGCCGCTTTTGAGCCGGCTGGCGAAGCAATTCCCCGACCTTCGGTTTATCAAATCAGAACAAATGCACAGCCCGGCAAAATATTTGTGATCCAATTTGAAGGTGAGCTTTCATTTTGCATTGACATTGGGTGTAATTGCAGGAGGTAGTTGAATGGCTCTTGACGGAGCGTTTTTAAGACATATTAAAAAAGAAATCGAAGAGAATGCAATCGGTGCGAAGGTAGATAAAATTTATCAGCCGAACCGGGAGGAAATGGTTCTGTCGCTCCGCACACGCAGTGATAATTTTAAACTGCTGATGTCCGCAAGGGCTAACAGCGCCCGGATTCACTTTACCCGCTTTGTGCCGGAAAACCCGAAGGTGCCGCCGATGCTCTGCATGCTTCTACGCAAGCGCCTGGCCGGCGCGCGCCTTGCCGCCGTGCGTCAGCCGGGGCTGGAGCGCATGCTCTGCCTTGACTTTGACGCGACCAGCGACTTGGGCGATGAAATCCGCCTGACGCTTGTCATGGAAATCATGGGGCGCTACAGCAATATCATTTTTGTGGATGAAAACAATAAAATCATCGATGCGCTGAAGCGCGTGGATGCGGAAATGTCATCGGAGCGGCTCGTGCTGCCGGGTATGACCTATCAGCTTCCGCCGCCGCAGGACAAGCTTTGCCTTTTGGATACTTCTGTTTCGGAAGTAATAGATGCGATCCGAAAAATCCCTGCCGACATGGAACTTTCCAAAGCGCTGCTGAATACGCTTCAGGGGGTTTCTCCGATTGTCTGCCGGGAGCTTCAGCACCTGACCGGCCACGGAAATGATATTACTCTTCGCGCCATGAATGAGGAGCACTTTCAACGCCTTGCGTTTTTTCTGGACAGAACGGCGGGCACCATAAAAGCGATGGATGGCCAACCCTTTATGGTCGCCGACCCAAAACAAAAACCAATGGATTTTTCCTTTTTTAATATTGAACAGTATGGGCTTACCGCGGTGGTTACCCGTCACGAAAGCTTTTCCATGCTTTTGGATGCTTTTTATGATGAGCGCGACCGAATTGACCGCATGCGTGTGCGCTCACAGGATTTACTGCGTATTCTTACCACGACCTCCGACCGCCTGAGCCGCAAAATCAATTTGCAGCGTGCGGAACTGGAGCACTGCGCCGAGCGGGATACTATGCGGATTTATGGCGACCTGATTAATGCGAACCTTTACCGGCTGGAAAGGGGTGCCGCCTTTGCAGAACTGGAAAATTTTTATGAAGAGTCGCTGCCTCTGATCAGAATCAAGCTTGATTCTGCGCTGACTCCCTCCCAAAACGCGCAAAAATATTATAAGGCATACCACAAAGCCCGCACCGCGGAGGAAATGCTGACCGTTCAAATCACCCAGGCAAAGCAGGAGCTGAGTTATATTGACACTGTGTTTGAGGAGCTGAGCCGTGCCGCAACAGAGCACGACCTTTCCGAAATCCGCACAGAACTGATGGAGCAGGGCTATATCCGCGCCCCGAAAGGGAAACAGAAGCAGCCGGCGCCCGTTGGCCCCCTGGAGTTTGCTTCCACCGACGGGTTTCGCATTCTGGTCGGCCGCAACAACCGGCAAAACGACCGCCTTACGATGAAACAGGCAAATAACAATGATATTTGGCTTCATACAAAAAATATACCCGGTTCACATACCATCCTTGTAACCGAGGGCCGGAAGGCAACGGAAACCGCTCTTGCGCAGGCGGCTATGCTCGCGGCTTTTCACAGCCGCGGCCGGGATTCCTCACAGGTGCCGGTTGATTATACCGAAGTGCGCAACGTCAGCAAGCCGCAGGGCGCGAAGCCCGGCATGGTGATTTATGTAAACAACAAAACGCTTTATGTAACCCCCAGCCCAAAACTTGCGGAAGAATTGAAATCAAATTAAATTAGTAAATATATGTCGTTCATGATATAATAATCAGAATGTATGGTAGGGGAGTGTGTCAATGATTAAGATAAAAGCGAATGATTTTATGAGGGATACCATTTTGTTCGGACTCACGATCTTATTGCTTTTGACTGCTAATTTAATGACCGTTCTCGGCGGGAGCTTATGGGAATCCGCCGTTAACCTCATGCTGATCGCAATTATCGTATTAAATGTTTCTATATTTTGGAGCCTTATAAGAAATATCAGACGGGATTTCGCCTTGTTTATTTTTATGGTTGCGTTTGATATCCTTATTTTGGGGCGCGTTTATGTTTCATGGATTGGCTATTATCATAAGTATTTGCAGCTTTTGGAAGCGGACAGTCTGCCCCAGCTTTTTGAAGCGCTGCAGGCGGTTGCGGTTTCTTTGCTGTGTGTTTACCTTGCTTACCGGCTGGCAGGGCCGATTTTTTTCAGAAGGGAAACCGCTTTAAGGGAAAAAGGAATTGGCTTGATCCGAAGCAACCCGCTCATTCCGCTGATCCGCCAGTTCAGTGTGATCGTGCTTCTGGTCAGTTCGGTGCCATTCCTTTATGCTCTTTTAAGGACCGCTCTGAATGTAATTCGAAACGGCTACCTTAATTCATTTACCAATACCGTGGAAATTCCAAGCGTGATCAGCCGCCTTTCTATGTTTTTTGTTCCGGCGTTCGCGGTGATACTCGCTACTTTACCCAGCAAAAAACAGATGAAATTGCCGCTTACAGTGTACGGTATCTATATGATTACCTCGATTTTTACCGGGCGGCGAACCACTCTGGTTACCGAAGCGCTGATGCTGATTATTTACTTTGTCATGCGTGACAATCTTCTGGAACGGGACAAGCGTGTGCTGAAAAAGCGTACCGTCGCTTTCGCCGGTATTTTCAGCGTGGCAGCCATGTATCTTTTGCAGCTTTTCGCGCTGGTGCGCGCGGGTATTTCCGACACAAACCGGGGGTTGGGGGAAATGCTCGTCAGCTTTTTTGATTCTCAGGGAGCGAGCTTTCGTGTTGTGATTCAGACCATTAATCATATCGATCTGTTCAATCCATCCACGTCATATCAATATCTGTTCTATCCGTTTGAACGTTTTGTGCACAATAATGTGATTACAAGCACGCTGTTCGGCTTGTCTCCGATTATTGAGGTGCAAAATTCTGTTTTTGTGCAAACAACCCATAACTATGCCCATGTTATCACTTATATGGACGACCCCGCCCGTTACCTGAGCGGCGGCGGCTTCGGCACTTCCTATATTGCCGAGGCTTACGTGGCGTACAGAATGCTGGGCGTGATTGCAGTCAGCCTGATGATTGGGCTTATTTTTCGTTTCTTTTCTTCCATGCTGACCCGTTCATGGGTGGTGTCCGCCAGCTGTCTGCTGGCTTTGAAGGATTTTGTTTATATCCCCCGCAGCTTTGCCTTTATGTGGGTATCGGACGTGTTTAATATTACTTATTTCTGCTTCTACGGCGCGCTGTTTTTGGCTGCGCTTTTTATTGCCAAAATCGGCACGCATCTCCGCCTGCCCAGCGCCAACTCGGGCAGGCCCCCGTTCGCACTGGAGGCGCGGCCATGAAATTGCTGATTTTACTTACAGCGCTGTTCCCGTTTGACACTGGTGAAGAATTTTTGTCCGCCGAAGTAAGCTATATCAGCGGGTTCGACCGCGTAATGATTTGCCCCTGTAATTTAAAAGCGGACTCCGTTGTAACAAGGCAGCTTCCGGATGGCATTTCCTGTGTTCCGCTTCGGAAAAGGGATGGCGGAAGGTCGGTTTATGCGGCGATGCTGACCCGGCCGTATGTGCTCGACGAAATCGGGACGCTGATTAAAACCGGCCGGTTTTCCCGCAAAAGAGTGCACGAGATGCTCTTCTTTATGAAGAATGCCCTTGCTTTGTACGGCGCATTGAAGGCTCTGCCGGAGCTGGATTCCACTGATGAGGTGACAGTTTACAGCTACTGGTTTTACGATGCGGCGGCGGCGGGCGCACTGCTTGCCGAAGATTTGAAAAAGCGTGGAATTCGGGTTAAGCAAATCTCCCGCGCGCACGGTTTTGATATCCACCCCGAGCGGACCCAATATTCCTACCTCCCAATGCGCAGATTCCTGCTCAGTCGTGTGGACAGGCTTTTCCCATGTTCAGAAAATGGGGCGGATACGATCCGAAAAGCGTATCCCGAGTTTTCCGGTAAAATTCAGCCCGCCCTTTTAGGTACTGCCGACTGCGGCACAAAACCTGGGAGCAGGGAACGTGAATTTCATCTGGTTTCCTGTTCCTACATGGTTCCTGTTAAGCGTCTGCATTTGATTGCGGAAGCCCTGCAACGTGCCGATTTTCCGATACGATGGACTCACATCGGTTCCGGCCCGCTTGAAGAGGACGTCAGGCGAAAGGCCTCCCAATTGCCTGCCTGTGTTTGTGCTGAGTTTTTGGGGCAGATGGAACATGACGCCATTATGGATTATTATAAAACAAATGATATTTCTGTGTTTCTCAATGTGAGTTCCAGCGAGGGAATCCCCGTTTCCGTCATGGAGGCCTGCTCCTTTGGCATTCCGGTTGTTGCCACCAATGTGGGCGGCACTTCGGAAGCGGTAAGCGACGGCCTGAACGGTTACCTGCTTGAAAAGGACATGCAGCCGGGTGCGCTTTTGGACAAACTCCGCATGCTGCATGAATTTCCCGTGCAGGAATATAACCGGCTTTGCATCAATTCACGCAAGGTATGGGAAGAAAAATTCAATGCGGCGCAAAACTACAGGAAATTTTATGAGGTGATCTGTTGATGAAATTAATGTACCTGACTTTTCAGGAAGATGCAACACTTTATGTGGGGGTGACCAGAAAAATTGGCTGGCAGGCGCATGCCTTTGAAAAACTGGGGTATGAGGTAACCTATTCCCTCTGGAAAGGGCTGGAGTACCGTTTCATCACGGGGGGGAAAACCGAAGCAAAGTCCATAGCCGGCGGGCACGGCCTGATGCGGCAGTTTTCGCAGGTTGCGCAGGAATATTTGTCGGCGCATCATTTTGACGTGGTATATATACGGCTGGACAGAATCAGCTTTGACGTAATCCGGCTGTGTAAAACCGCGCGGGCAAACGGTGCCAGGCAGGTAATTATTGAATTGCCCAATTATCCCTATATTATGGATTATATTAAAAGCGTGAACGGGGTCAGCCCGTTTGCGCAAAGGCTGACGGCGCGGCTCAGAGTCCTTGGTACTGCCGCGGAAGACAGGCTTGCGGCCCTTCAGCTTCGCGGGCTGGTGGATGCGGTTGTGTTGATCGGCAATAAAGCGGACAGCTTTTTCGGCGTGAAGGCTATGAATATCAGCAATGGTATCGATGTGGACGCAATGAGCGCCGTACCGCTCAGAAACGATGACAATGAAATTGTGATTGTGGGTGTTGCGGGTACCCTTTGGTGGCAGGCGTACGACCGGATTCTGGTCGGAATGCGTAATTATAAGCAGAAGAAGTCCCCGGAAGATCCAAATATTCGTTTTATTCTTGTTGGGGGCGATGCAAAGGAAATGCCTGAATTCCGCGCACTCATCCATAATCTGGCTCTGGATGACGACGTAGAGTGCCCCGGCTTTAAAACGGGGGCGGAGCTTGATGCGATTTACGCGCGGGCGGATCTGGGAGCTTCCAAGTTAGGATGTTACCGCCGCGGCCTGCAAGCCTGTTCTTCCCTGAAAGCGAGGGAATATTGTGCAAAAGGTTTGCCTTTCCTCTATACCTATGAGGATTCCCTTGAGGATGATAAAGTAAGTTTTGCCCTTCAGGTGCCCAACAACGATACGCCGGTGGATATGACGGAGGTTGTTCAGTTTGTCAGGCGGTGCCGCGAAAACCGGAATCTGGCGGAAGAGGAGCGTACGTTCGCCCGCTCCCATTTTGACTGGCAGTCCATTTTAAAGCAGGTTCTTGATTTTGCCGCTTCTGCCCAAAAATAAATTGTTGAATTATTGGAGGTTAACCGATGGAACTTTTCGTTAGTTTTTCAGAAATTTTGCAGTATTTCAAACGGAACATAACTAAATTTCTTATTGTCGTCGCACTCTTTGGCCTTCTTTTCGGGCTGCTCCCGCTCCGGTTTGTCCACAACGAATATTCCGCCTCTACCACGGTTGTTATTTCCTGTGAGGTCCCGGAGGATGCATCTACGGATTACAGGCTTCAGTACACGGGGATTCTGAGCAGCAGGGTACAGACCGCTGTTGCAATGGCGTCCGGCAGTGATCTGATTGCCCAGACCGCCCAAAAACTGAATATCCCGAAGGACCAGATTACCAGTATCGGTGCGGTTCAGGTGAATGCTGCGCCATTTGTTAAATTAACTGCCGACAGTCCGAACGCTGCAATGGTAGCGCAGATTTCGGATACCGCCGCTCAGGTGCTTGCGGAAAAGCTTACCGCGGCTTTCCCGTCGCCGGCTCTTACCGCTGAAGTCAGCGACAGGGCAATCCCGGTTTCCGCTCAGTCCAATAAAGCAATCATGCTGAAGGCCGGCCTTATTGGTCTGGCAGTCGGCTTTATCCTTTTTGTATGCTTCGGTATTGCGGTTGTACTGATGGACAAGACTATCCGGAACAGCGATTACGTGAGCGAGGCACTCAATATCAATCTGCTTGGCATCACGCCGAAAAAGGGTGATGAAGAAAGAAAGCTGAACAGCTTCCGCAAATTGCGCGCCGCGGCCGTGCATCAGGCAGGCAGCGGAAAAAGCTTTCTGATAGCGGATGTCTGTGAAAATAACGGCGCTCCCTTTGTGGCGGCCGGACTTGGCGGCGCGCTGGCCCGCTCGGAAAAAACCGTTTTGCTGATTGACGCCGACCAGCGTATGAGCAGAATGGCAAAACTGCTTCATGTGGATGCGCAAAAGAACCTTTCCGATGTGCTCAGCGGTACCTGCCCGGCCGAGCAGGCGGTGAACCAGACTTCAGTCAATGGAATGAGCATGATTGCAGGCTCCGAAAGCAGCGCAGAGAATCTTACGGATATTCTGGCTTCGGATCAATTCGGGAAAATGATGGAACAGCTTGCTTCCCGCTTTGACTATATTATTGTCAGCGTTCCCTCGGAGGCGCGCTATCCGGACGCCGATAATCTGGCAAGTCTGTTCAGCGCGGTAATTATGGTCGCAAAATACGGTTCAACTCCTTATCACGAATTCAAGGATTCACTCCAGCGCTTAAAAACTTCCGGTGCAAACCTGATCGGCTTTGTCACCACCAACTGCTGAACCGTCGTACAGAAAGAGTCCCGCGGGCTGAACCCGCGGGACTCTTTTCAATATATTTGATTTTCCGTTGTATGATTGAGCAGTGCGTTAATCCTGTCGATCAGCATATGAAGCGCCACTCTGTTTTCCCCGCCCTGCGGAATAATGATGTCCGCATGTTTTTTGCTTGGCTCCACAAACTGCTCATGCATCGGCTTGACCGTACTCAGGTACTGGGCAATCACGGAGTCCAGGCTTCGTCCGCGCTCTTTCACGTCGCGGGTCAGCCTGCGGATCAGCCGGATATCGGTATCGGTATCCACAAATACCTTAATGTCCATCAAATCCAGCAGCTCTTTATTTTCAAAGATGAGAATCCCTTCGACGATAACGACAGGGGTCGGCTCCACATGAATGGTGTCGCTCATTCTTGTATAGGTTACAAAGGAATACTGCGGGCGTTCAATCGCCTGTCCGTTTTTCAGCTTTTTGATATCTTCGATCATAAGGTCGGTATCAAATGAATTTGGGTGGTCGTAATTTAATTTTATTCGTTCTTCAAAAGGAATATCCACGTTGGCTCGGTAGTAAAAATCATGCGATAATATAATTGCGTCCCCGGCGATGGCCTGCCGGAGCTTTGTAGCAAGCGTTGTTTTACCCGAACCGGTACCGCCTGCAACACCAATCACAAAGGGTGAGCAATTCATGGCTGCCTCCTGTATTCACGATCTTTTTAACGAAAATTATAGCACAAAATAATCGTGTTGTCATTTAAAAAATGACCGGACCGGCGCCCGTAAGCGGATCGGTTTATTTCTGCACCCACGTTCAGCCTTTGTAATAAGAAAACGGGAATATGTTTATTTTTCGGAGAAAAGGTAAAAATAAGCAGACGATAAGGATTGAATAAAGCGATGGACAGGAGGATAAAAATGGATCACAAGGAATATCAGGGCAACATGGAGGCTCAGCTCGGTGAGCTGGGACAAAAAATTGATGAACTGGCCGATGAAGCCGAAGATGCCGCGGATGACGTAAAGCAGGGATATTATGAAAATATCGATGCACTGCGTTCTCAAAAAGATGCGATTCAGAAGAATCTGGACGAGTTGAAGGATTCTTCCGGGGAAGCATGGGACGACATTAAAAAAGGGATGGACAGAGCGTGGGATGAGGTTCAGGGCGTATTAAAAAAAGCGGCCTCCAGATTCCAATAACCCGAGACCGCCGGATAAACAGAGGGAGGGAGCAGCGCAAAGACTGCCCGCTTCCTCTGTCTTCGAATTATGCCGAGAGTGTGGAATTTTCAATCTGATTTGCTCTGCATGTGTTCGGCAAATTTCATCATATCTTTGACGGAGCAGATCTCATCCGCGTGCCGGTTGATTTTCTCCTTGATTTCCAAAGGCAGAGAATCAAAGTAGCTTGCCGCCGTACTGTCGCCGTTTAAGTCTTTGTTCCATCCGCCGTACGTGTTGTGCATAAAATCACCCCACAACTATTCTTCGCATAATTTTAAAAAACATGGGAGGGAAATCATGTAAGAAATGAAAAAGCAGCCCTGTAAGTTATAAAAAACGGATATCCCTTCACAGGAAATAATTCGGAGGCAAGAAGCATATAATTCATAAATCAATGATTTCAGAATTTTTAATAACGACTGTCTGTACTGTCAAAATCAAAAGGGAATGAATATAATGAATTACGAGCAGAAGGGGATTCTGAAGAGTTTTAAAGATTTTGGAATTGCTCTGTTTTCGAATTGGATTTTTCAGCAGATCATTTATTTTATCTTTCCCTTCATTATTTCTTATGTTTTAGAGAATTCCGGCAGTGAAAAAAATTTTCGTCTGGCGGTCTTTTATTCCTATCCACAGGTGATTTATTTTTCGGCCTATGTTTTCATTCTGGCAGGATTTTCCGCTGCGAATAAGCGACTGCTAAAGCAGGAAAAATTTATAGAATTGAATCGTGCGGTTGTGGATGAATTACAGAATAATATATCCAGTCTGACACAATATGTAGCGACTTTGGAAAATGATGAAAATGAAGAGATTTTTGCTTCTTTATCACAATTCGTGTGTGATTCCCTTTATACCATTTTTTCTAAAACGTACAATGACCGCAGTTTTCGAATCAGTGTAATCAAGCAATTCCTTTCTTCAAATAATTTTATGTTTACAATGCCCGGCTTTAAATCAAGCGACTTAAGCATGGGGGACAACAGGCCGCGGCTGGTGACGGAATGCAAAAAATATTACAAGACAATTTTACAATCATCGGATGAAAAGCATTATATTCTGGACGCCAGGGATATTGATGAGAAGTTCGTATTTACGAATCCCAACCACGAAAAACTGGAAGAATATATCGGGATACCGCACAAGGGTGATTTTGATAATATTTGCTTCATCCTGCAAATCGATTGTACAAAAAAAGGCAGTTTTGGAAAGAACAGAATTGAAACGGAAAGTTTCATTAACCAATACATAAGGCCGTTCGAAAAGCTGCTTGAAAATGCTTATGTCCAAGAAAGAGTGAATATTTTTTATAGAGGGGCCGACTAAATTGAAACAAAAACCTTTCACTTTAATAGAAGGAAACAGCGAAATCAATAGTGATAATTTCTATGATAAGGTGAATAAAATCATAGAAG
>JAEWBE010000131.1 GCA_023391275.1 Bacillota bacterium
AAACAGTGAAGGCCAGTCCTCTTGTTAATGCAGGTTTCCGGCTGTTCTGGGTTATTCCGAAATAAGAGCCAGAGCGAAACGCCGCTCTTTATTTTGCAGGAAGCGGTCCACCCTTTATTCCGGGAAAACGGCTTTTATACCATGTTTATCCAGGATACTCATCAGCTCTGGCTCCGGCTTTTGATCAGTAATAAAGTAGTCAATGTCCTCCATGGGGCAGACCCGGCAAAACGCTTTTTTATTGATTTTAGAGCTGTCGCACAGAAGAAAAACGGTCTCCGTCCGACTGATCATGACTTGTTTGATGCGCGACTCATCGTCGGAAAAATCCATGGGGCCTTCGGTATACGAAAAAGTGCGGCAGGAGAAGAAGAACTTTCCCGCATTGTAGTTTTTAATGAATTCTTCAGTGTGATGGCCGAGAAGCGTTAAACCGTTTTCCCGCAGCTTTCCGCCGCAGCAGTAAACGTTTTGCTGCTGTGCTTCCGCAAGTTGAGTGGCGGTTTTTATGCCGTTGGTGATTACGGTCAGATTTTCCACCCCGTCAAGATATTTCACGATGGAAAGCGTTGTTGTTGCAGGGTCCATCATAATAATGTCGGAGTTTTTTATAAACTGTGCGGCAAGTCTTCCAATGGTATCTTTTTCCTTGATGTGCTCTTTTTCCCTGACCTCAATGGGGATTTCGCTGCTCATGCCCTGTAAAAACATGGCTCCGCCGTATGTGCGCTTAATCTGCCCCTGCTTCTCCAGCTTTTCCAGGTCGCGCCGGATGGTTGCTTCACTGATGTAAAACTCTTTTGCAAGCTGCGCGATTGAAACACTTTTATATTTTTTGAGGAGCTGCAAGAGTTCAAGGCGTCTTTCTAAAGCAAGCACAATGTTCACTCCTGTCAATCTTTGCAAAGATATGAAATATAATGTGCAAAATAATATATATTTTGAACGTAGTTGAATAGAAATTTTATGTGATCTATAATAAACTCATCGAGGGTGGTGGAATGATATATTAATAATAAACTAAAAACATTAAAAAATCAAGCGATTTAATATAAATAATGACAAACTCTAAATTTGCGATATTTTATTCGAATTTTGTAAAATGTATGAAGACGAGCAAAATATTGCAAAAATTTTAAAGAAAACGCAGGGCGGAATTTGTCATATTCTGTACCGGATTACTTGAATTTTATTGTCTGTGCAAAGGGAAATTTGAAAGGAGAGTTTAAATGAATTTGCGGCTTGGCATTAACATGGGTTTCGCAATCAACAAGTATATTGAGCCGAGGGTATGGACTAAAATTGTGGCCGAGGATCTGGGTTTGCATTATGTTCAGTTTGTGGCGGATCTTCTTAATCCTTTCTGGCCGGCGGAATACATAGAAAAACAAATAACAGAGATTCAGGAAAATGCGGCATATTACGATGTTAAAATTGAGAGCATGTTCACCAGCGCCTTTACCCGCGTAAACCACTTAATGAATCCCGATGAAGAAGCCAGAAAATTCTGGCTGGACTGGTTTAAAAAATTCCTTGAAATCGGCAGTAAGCTGGGTGCAAAAAGCTTGGGTTCGCATTTCGGTATTTTGACATTTGACAGCTACAACAATCCTTCCAAACGGGAGTTTTTAATCGAAGAAGGGGTGAAAGGCTGGCAGCAGCTGTCTTATTACGCGCAGGAACTTGGGTATGAATGCCTGATATTTGAACCCATGAGCGTTCCGCGCGAAATGGCCAATACAATTGAACAGACGCGGGCCTTACAGGCAAGGGTAAATGCAAACTGCGGAATTCCTATGAAAATCTGTCTGGATGTTGGCCATGCGCCGGACCCCAGTGAACGCGACCCGTACCCGTGGGTCCTTGCTCTGGCAAGTGAATCCCCGGTGATTCATCTTCAGCAGACCGTGCTCAACAAATCCAATCACGCGCCGTTCACACCCGAGAATAACAGGGACGGCATCATCCAAAATAAAAAGTTGTTAGAGTATATTGAAAAATCCGGATGCAGGGATGCGCTGCTGGCCTTTGAAATTTCCCACCGGGAGGCTTTCGATACGGAGTTTCGGATTGTGGAAGACCTCAAGGCAAGTGTAGATTATTTCAGAGAGTACGTTAAGGAATGAGATAGGAGTTTAGAATGAAGGCTTGTAATTTACACGCGGTGAACGATCTTCGTTACGAGGAAGTTCCTGATCCGGTCATAGGGCCGGATGAGGTGCTTGTGAAAATTAAAGCGGCCGGTATCTGTGGATCTGACATCCCCAGGGTATTTACAAAGGGAACCTACCACTTTCCTACGATTCCCGGCCATGAGTTCGCCGGAGAAATTGTAGAGACGGCGGAACAGGACAGAAATCTGATGGGCGCAAAGTTGGCGGTGTTTCCGTTAATTCCCTGCAACGAGTGCAGCGCTTGCCAGATCGGTGAATATCCCCAATGCAAAAACTATGATTACTACGGTTCCAGGCGGGACGGAGGCTTTGCCGAATACATCTCGGTAAGAAAATGGAATCTGGTGTTTGTGCCTGAAAATGTTCCCTTTGAGCAGGCGGCAATGTGCGAGCCCTGCGCGGTAGCCATTCACGCATTGGGCCAGGTGGGAATCATGCTGGACGATACAGTGGCTATTTTCGGAGCCGGAACAATCGGACTTATCGCGGCACAGGTTGCGATGGCATGGGGCGCAAAGCAGGTTGTGCTTATAGATGTGGATTCAAAAAAACTTGAATTTGCGAAAAAGATTGGGTTCACCCATACGGTTAACAGCATGAATATGGATCCTGCGGAGTATATAGCCGATCTGACAGGCGGCGTGGGCGCGGATGTCGCACTGGAGGCGGCCGGCGTTGGCCCTTCGCTGGAAAACTGCCTGAAATCCATAAAAACATTCGGCAGAGTGGTGCTTATGGGCAACCCTGCTTCCGATATGAAGGTTGCGCAGAAGGCTTATTGGGAAATACTACGCAAACAGCTTACTCTTAAGGGCACATGGAATTCCAGCTATAATTATTCCCATAATGACTGGCATTCGGCCATCAGCTGTATGCAGAGCGGCAAGATTCAATTGGAACCCCTGATTACCCATCGCTTTCCGTTCTCAAAATGCAAGGAGGCGTTTGAAGTGATGCAGGATAAAAACCAATTTTCGGTAAAAGTTATGTTTACCAATGAATAGAAAAGGAGAAACAAATGAAAGCAGCAGTATATACGGGACTTAATCAGATAACTGTACAGGAGGTGCCCACTCCCGTTCCGGATGATGACAGTGTGTTGATCAGAGTGAAAGCCTGCGCAGTATGCGGTTCAGATATCCGCATCTTTCGCCACGGGAATTCCCGCGTTGTGCCGCCCCAGACACTGGGGCACGAAATTTCCGGGGAAGTGGTTTCCGTCGGCAAAAATGTCGCCAAATTCAGAGTGGGCGACCGCATCGCCACAGGCGCTGACATCCCTTGTGGGGAATGCCTTTTCTGTGAAGCTGGAATCGGGAATAACTGCCAAACCAATAACGCTATGGGCTACCAGTTCGCGGGAGGGTTTGCAGAGTATTGCCTTCTGAATAAAATGGTTGTCAACTTTGGCCCCGTACATAAAATTCCCGATCATGTCAGCTTTGAGGAGGCCGCTCTTGCAGAACCTTTGGCTTGCGTGCTTAATGCGGTAGAATTGACGCAGATCAGACTGGGAGACACCGTTGTGATTATGGGCGCCGGCCCCATTGGCTGTATGATTATTCCCATCGCTTACATGCAGGGCGCAACAAAAGTGATCGTGGTGCAGCGTTCCAGGCCCCGCATGGAGGCGGCGAAGAAATTCGGGGCGGATGTGTATATCTGTTCTTCAGAAGAGAACGCCATTGAACGTGTCATGGAGGAAACCGCAGGCCTTGGCGCGGATGTAATTTTTACCGCTAACGCGTCTCCTCAATCTCACGCGGAAGCGCTGAAAATGGCAAAGAATCGTGCGCGTATCAATTTGTTTGGCGGGCTGCCGGCAGGCAGCACCGTTACCTTGGACACCAATCTGATTCATTATAAAGAATTGACAGTGCTTGGAGCCCATGGCTCGCTGCCGCTCCAGCACCGAAAAGCGATTGACCTGATCGCCTCCGGTAAAATTGACATGAAACAGTACATTTCACATCATTTTGATTTGGATCATATCGGGGAAGCTTTTGCGGCGGCAGAAGGCCGCGACGGTATGCGTGTGGTCGTGACGCCGTAAAATCTGTGTAACCGGCTTGTGTAAAAAGAAAGACAGAAATTGTTGATATCGTAAAGGCAAAGTGCCTTTATCAGAGGAGAAACTGATGATGAAACCAATGTTTTCCCCGTCGCTGATGTGCGTGAACTTTATGGATTTAAAGAAGCAGATTCAAATTTTGAACGGATATGCTGACTTTTATCATGTGGATATTATGGACGGACATTATGTAAAAAATATAACTTTATCTCCTTCGTTTGTAGAAGCAATCAGCCCCTGTACCGATATTCCAATCGACGTGCACCTGATGGTCGAGTATCCCGATGATTATCTGGATGCTCTGGCCAGAGCCGGCGCAGGATATCTTACCCCCCACGCGGAGTGCATCAACAAAGATGCGTTTCGTATGATCAATAAAATCCGGACTCTCGGCTGCAAGGTCGGTGTTGGGCTCAACCCTGCAACTCCGTTAAGCTATATAAAGCCCTATTTGCAGAGTATTGACAAACTAACCATTATGACAGTGGACCCCGGTTTTGCCGGACAGCCTTTTATTCCGGAGATGGTGCAGAAGGTCAAGGAAGCGAAGTGCCTGAAGGAGGAGAACGGTTATAATTATTTGATCGAAGTAGACGGTGCCTGCAATGAAAAGACGTATAAAAGCTTGTATGAAGCCGGTGCCGAGGTCTTTATTATGGGTTCATCAGGGCTTTTTGGCCTTGACGAAAATTTAGAGGCTGCCTGGCATAAAATGACGGAAGCATTCCAAAGGAGTACGGACATAAAGGCGTTTGCCTGAAAAGGATGGCACCCCGGAAAGGCTGGTCAGGGAAGCGTGGAAAAGATGTGCAATGAGGGTAGAAAAAATAAAAAATCCGGCTGATGCGGCCAAGGTGAAAAATGACGTGCTGAAAGAATTTCAGCACGTCATTCGGCAAAATTATATTAAATTTATTTTTTTGTGGTTTCCCGAACAACCAGGTGCGGAATAAATTTTGGCGCTTCCTCAATAATAGGTTCTTTGTTAATTTGCGCTAATATCAGCCGAAACGCTTCAATGCTCATCTCTTCAATGGGGACATGTACCGTGGTTAATGCAGGGCAATAGACTGATGCCATAATAATATCGTCAAAGCCCGTCACCAGAACATCATCAGGTACCTTAACATTGTAGTCGGCTAAACATCTAAGCACGCCCATTGCCATAATATCATTATCCACAAGGATCGCATCCGGTCGTTCCTGCATCGATAATATAATTTTAGCGGATTCGTAACCCGTCTCGGTATTATATTCTTTTTGCAGTCTTGTTACGCTGTGAGGCTGCAATCCATATTCATTCATTACTTTCATAAAATTTTTGAATTTAGGCTCTCTTTCAGGCCTTCTTGTCATGCAACCCACATAAGCTATCTTCTTTTTTCCTAACTCAAGCAGATGTTTTGTAACGTCGCTCATGCCGGAAGCGAAGTCCCCGTAGACAATTTTGTAATTTTCATCTTCTAAATAATTTTCATCATTACTCATAATAACGAATGGAAAGTTTTTGTTGCTGATTGCAAAATCAATCGACTTGTCCATATCATGGAAATAACATACAATGATGCCGCTTAAATAACTGATCGGCATTGATTCAAATAAAGAATTTATATTTCCATCTATATCATTAATTGAATATAAAATTACCGAATATTTCTCTTTCTGTGCTTCCTTGCGAATTGTGTTGTAAATTGTTGCGTGGAACGGATTCGTAATCTCTTGTGCGATTACAGCAATCGTACGCGAACTTTGCACCCGCAAATTTCTGGCGAACAAGTTGGGTTTATAATTTAATTTCTGGATCGCGTCTTCAACAGCGTTCCTGTTTATTTCCTTTAATGAATTTGGATTGTTCAGATATTTTGAAACGGTACTTGTTGATACACCCGCCAATTTTGCAACGTCCTTTATTACAGCCAAGAACATTCACCTACCTATCATTTATTGTTGTACAAGCTGCAGTTTTATGGTTAATTTAATTTTAGTGAAGAAATTTGAGCAGACAGCATTTCATGGAACCGTCAATTGCAGCAGCACGGTGCTTTACGATTGCACAGTCACATGTCATCATATTGTTTTTTATCACGGCAATCCTCTATCCTCTGAAGCTTATAATTATTCTATTATATCATTTTTAATAGGATAAATAATTCTGTTAACTTTATAGTATTTGAAACAAATGTATTTGTCAATAGCGTTGATTCGTGTTTGCTTCAATCTCTATCTGAAAACGCAAATAAATCAGTTATAAATAAACGAATCGATACTTTTTTAACAGAAAACTTGAAAAATATATAGTTGGCATTTATTCATTCCAGCTGTTTTTTACTCGGGGATATATTCAGTATCGGCCAAATTAAAATAAATTTTGGAGTTAAAATAAATAAAAATATGCTTGCAATGGATTTTTCTTTGTGCTATAATCTGGGCATATGAAAAACGAATCGATTAACTTTTGCAAATTGGGGCGAGAAGGCTCTTATAAGAAGTCATGTTATAGAATAGTATGAAATTATTTTATTAATAAAACCAAAAAACAAATCGATTCGTTAATGGAACTGAGATACGGAGGTGTAATGGTCTAGCAATCAAAATCTAAAGAGCTGAAAGAATCAAAATTCAAAGGAGTGTATTGTGATGAAAAAGGCAAAAAAGCTTGTAGCATTGTTGGTATCAACATTAATGATCATGTCTGTATGGGGATGTGGAACAAGCAGCGGTACTGCGGCACCTGCGTCAGCAGCTCCCGCATCGGCGGCGCCGGCAGCTGGTAACCCGAGTTCGACGGCGGCGGATACGACCAATACCGCCAAAGGTAAAAAAATTGCGCTGATTCCCCCTGCAATGATTTCACCTTACTATGCGTCAGTTATCGCAGGTGCTAAAAAAGCCGTAGCGGAATCCGGGGATCAGTTGGTGACGCTTGCTCCTGCTTCGGAGTCGGATTATGCAGCACAGGTACAGATTGTGGAGGACATGATTACACAAAAAGTTGACGGCATTATTATATGTGCAATCAATAGTGATGCAATTGTATCCGCTGTTAAAAAAGCCAATGAAGCAAAAATCCCGGTAGTGATGTTTAACATACAAAACGACCTGGCAGGCGGCGAAGTAGCCAGCTACATTAAATACGACCAGTATGAGGGCGGAGCAAAGGTTTGTGACTTTGTAGCCAAACAATTCAACGGTAAAGCAAAGGTTGCAATTATTGAGGGACTTCCTTCTGATCAAACAACACAAAGAAAGAACGGATTTGTAGAGACGGCGAAGGCAAAGTACCCGGGAATTGAAATTGTCGCATCCCAGCCGGGCGACTGGGAACGTGAAAAAGGAATGAACGCGGCTTCCAACATGCTTCAGGCGCATCCGGAGGTTAATGTGATCTTCGCACTGTGCGATGAAATGGGATTGGGAGCGGTTGAAGCGGTTAAACAAGCGGGTTCGTCTGCAAAAGTGTGCAGCTTTGACGGCAATCCGAATGCGATCGACAGCATTAAGGCCGGACAGCTGCTGTCAACTCTGTCCTCTGGCGCTACGGAAACAGGCGAAATCGCAGTTAAAACTTTGGATTCTATCTTCAGCGGCAAAACTGTGGATAAAACAATTAAGGTAGACACAACATTAGTATCCAGCGAAAATGCGAAAGATTTTTCAGCACAATAAGATATAACTTTTGAGATCGGATTTTGAGCATATTTACCTTTACGCAGGGTAAATATGCTCACCATAAAAAAGTTAGGTGTTGTTTAGGAGGAAATCAGATGCAGGAAAATGTAGCGCTGAGTATGACAGGGATAACAAAACAATTTCCGGGTGTACTGGCTTTGGATGATGTTAGCCTGAGAGTACTAAGAGGAGAAGTGCATGCTCTGCTGGGCGAAAATGGGGCAGGCAAATCGACTCTTATGAAAATTCTTGCCGGGGCTTATCAAAAAGATTCAGGTGAAATTGAGGTATTTTCAAAAAAGGTAGAGATTGATACACCCAAAAGCGCCGAAGATTTAGGAATCGTGATTATCTACCAGGAATTGAATTTGATTCCGGGTTTAACTGTTGCAGAAAATATTTTTATGGGACACCATAAGATGAAAAATAAATTTCAAATTGATTGGAATCAAATGAATCAAAAGGCGTCACAGCTGCTTAAGAATTTAGAAGTTGATGTTCAAGCGCACGATTATGTAAAGAACCTTGGAATTGCCCAACAGCAGATGGTGGAAATCACCAGAGCGCTGTCAGTGAATGCAAAGATTATTATTATGGATGAACCGACAGCGCCTTTAACAGAGCGCGAGACAAAAAATCTATTTAAAATGATCGGGAAACTGAAAGAGAACGGAGTCTCCGTTATTTACATTTCGCATCGTTTAGAAGAAGTAGAGCAGATTTGTGACAGGGCAACCATTATGCGCGACGGAAAAACGATAACGGAAATCAATGTTGCCGACGTAACAATAGACGACATCATCAAGCATATGGTGGGGCGCGAATTAAAGGAGAAATTTCCAAGGATCGAAAAGACGATCGGCAAAGAAATATTCCGTGTGGAAAATTTGTGTTCCGGCTCAAAAGTACAACATATAAATTTTGGAATCAATGCGGGGGAAGTTCTGTGTATCGGCGGGCTGGTGGGCGCCGGAAGAACAGAGACTGCAAGAGCGATATTTGGTCTGGAGCATCTTACGGAGGGCAAAATTTATATTGAAGGAAAAGAGTGTAAAATAAGGAATCCGAGAGATGCAATAGAATTGGGAATAGGTTTTGTTACAGAAGACCGAAAAGGCGAAGGACTTGTGTTAATGCTGGGGGTCGGCGATAACATAACACTTGCTTCGTTAAAGAATTTTAGCAACAGATTCCATTTGGATTTAAAAAAAGAACAGAAAACAGTTGAAGAGTACATAGATAAATTGAACATAAAAACCCCCTCTTCCCAGCAGAGAGTTCGTAATTTGTCGGGCGGGAACCAGCAGAAAATTGTTTTGGCCAAGTGGATGCTTTCGAAGTGCAAAGTATTAATCTTTGACGAACCAACCAGAGGGATCGACGTGGGCGCCAAAATAGAGGTTTACAATATTATTAATGAACTGGCCAAAGCGGGAAAAGCGATTATGGTCATCACTTCGGAGATACCTGAACTTTTAGGAATATGTGACCGGATTTTGGTAATGGCAAGAGGACGGGTGAGCGGAGAGTTAAAGAGAGAGGAAGCAACGCAGGAAGGAATCATGACGTATGCTACCGGTATTGATTTGGCTAAAGAAGCTATTTAATGAAAGGAAAGAAGAAATCGATGGAAAAAAGGACAAAGGCTTCAAATAACAACAGCACGATGGGAATTCTAGTTGCACTGATTGCTTTGTGTGTAATCTTATCTTTAGCCAGTAAAAGTTTCTTGACAACATCCAATCTGTTGAATGTACTGCAGCAGATTTCTATTAATTTTACCATTGCAATAGGAATGTCATTTATTATATTGCTTGGCGGAATCGATTTATCAGTAGGCTCCAACACCGCGTTTTGCGGACTCATCATGGCGATTTTAATGAAAAATGCGATGGTTCCTGTATGGCTCAGCATATTAATCGGAATATTGTGCGCGGGTCTGGTTGGGCTTATAAATGGCACTTTAATTACTTTATTTAATTTGCCTCCCTTCATTGCCACTTTGGGCATGATGTCAATCGCAAGAGGAATTGCCTACACCATAACAGCGGGGCAGCCGATTTACACATTCCCGCCTTCATTTACCGGGATCACTGCACGGGTAATGGGGATTCCGTTAATCACAATTATCATTATGATATTGCTTTTCGTCGTCGCGGCATATGCCCTTAAATATATGAAATATGGAAGATATATCTATGCTATCGGCGGAAATGAAAATTGCGCGAAATTGTCGGGAATCAATGTTAAAAAAGTAAAGTGCCTTGCATATGTAATCAGTGGCTTTTGCTGCGGAATCGCAGGAATGCTGTTAACTTCAAGGCTTGACTCGGCGGTGCCTACCAATGCGGATGGTGCGGAGATGGACGCAATCGCGGCGGTGGTTATCGGCGGAATATCGATGAACGGCGGCGAAGGAAAGCTCACAGGTACTTTAATCGGCGCATTGATTATCGGGGTAATCGGAAACGGCCTGAATCTTTTAAATGTACCTCAAGGGGCACAAAAAATGGTAAAAGGCCTGATTATCTTAATCGCGGTAATTGTGGACGTTCTGAGAAGAAGAGAGAAATCCGGGTCAGGTTCAACCGCCTGGATCAGCAGACTGATAAAGAGCAAAGGATAAAAGAATTTTTATATGAGTCCGACTGGTTTTATGTAAATGAAGGAGTGAGAAAAAGTGGGAATGGGACATAAAAAATGGTGTATCCCTGATATGTTTATGAAAGAGCCTACCAATAAAGACGTTCCGTCACATGAGAGCATCAGTTTTATCAATACCGGCGAAGAAGATGCGACTGTTGAAATAACGGCAGTTTTTGAGGACGATCGTAAACCGATCATCATCCGCGATGTAGTGGTGGAGCCTATGAAGTCTTTGCATTTCAGAATGGATAAGCTGGATAAATGGAATATTAGTATTCCGACGGAAACACCTTATTCTGTTTTTATAAACAGCAATCAAAATGTAGTGGTGGAGTATGCGCGGCTGAATTGGATTGAGGGAAAAATGCAGAGCTTCGGCACAATGGCGTACTATGAGGATTAATAGAAAAATAAAATTTGATAAAAGTGAGGACGAGACAAAATGGAACAAAAAAGAATTGCAATCGTAACAGGGGGAACCCGCGGAATGGGTAAGGCCATCAGTTTAAGACTGGCCAAGGATGGCAATATTGTGTTTGCTGTTTACCATTCAAACGAAAAGAACGCACAGGAAACGAATCAACTGCTAAAACAGATTTCGCCGGAATCAGAAGTAATACAAGGGAATGTCGCCAATGAAAAAGAGGTGAAAAGCCTTGTTGAAAAGATCGGCAGCAAGTATGGCAGAATCGATATTTTAGTAAATAATGCGGGAATTTTTGATTTCAGATTTATTGAGGACATGGATGAACAATATCTGGATAAGGTGCTGAATACAAATTTTAAGAGCCAGTATTTCATGGTTCATGCGGTGATTCCGTATATGAAGAAAAATAAATTCGGAAGAATTGTAAATGCGTCATCCATTTCGAGTACGTTTTCCGATGTAGGGCTGGTCGCCTACGCAGCAAGCAAGGCAGGGGTGGATATGCTTACGAAAATCGGCTCTGCGGAATTAGCCCCTTACAACATTACGGTGAATGCGTATGCACCTGGGATTATACATACTGATATGACGGATGAAATGATTGTTGAAAGAGGAGACGTACAAGTACAGCAGATTTCACTCAATCGATTCGGCACAGGTGAAGACGCCTCTGCTTTGGTCGGCTTTCTGGCCTCGGAGGAAGCGGGATATATTACCGGAGAGATTATTGGAGTGGACGGAGGATTCTTTAAAGTGCAGAATCCGCACAGAGCCTACGAATATGTGAACAGCAAATCATAAAAATAACGATAGGAGACAATGATTAGAATGAGTCAGAGCATGAAAGCGTTAAAAGCATATGCACCGTATGATTATCGTCTGGTTGAAACGGAAGTCCCCGAGGTGCATGGAAAAGAAATATTGATTAAGGTAATCGCCTGCGGAATTTGCGCGGGAGATTTGAAAGCGTATCACGGTGGAATCAGGTTTTGGGGAACCTCTCCCGAAACGCAGTATATTGACGCTCCCGTAACAGGAGGCCATGAATTTTTCGGTGAAATCGTGGAGATGGGAAAAGATGTTCAAGGATATGACCTTGGCGATATAGTCACGGCCGAGCAGATTGTTCCCTGCAATGAATGCGATTACTGTAAAGACGGACATTATTGGATGTGTCAGAGCTCGGCGGTATATGGGTTTAAAACGCATGCGCAGGGTGGATTCGCAGAATACATGAAGCTGCACGAGAACAGTATTTTACATAAAATCCCCAAAAACTTTACGATTGAACAGGCTGCCATGATTGAACCCTATGCCTGTGGAATGCACGCTGCCGAGCGTGGAAGAATCCGGCACAGCGACATCGTCGTGGTTGGCGGTTTGGGCGCAATCGGCCTGGCAATTGTAAATGTAGCTAAATTATCCCTCCCGAAAATGATTATCGGCGTTGATGTGCGTGAAAGCAGACTTAAAATGGGAAAAGGATACGGCTGCGATGTTGTTTTGAATCCGATGGAATGCGATGTTGCCGAGGAGGTCAAAAAGCTGACCGACGGTAAGGGCTGCAATTTGTATATTGAAGCTTCCGGCAACGAAAAAAGTGTCATGCAGGGTTTGGAATCCGTACGGAACCTGGGGAAATATGTTCAATTTGGCGTGTTTGCTGACGAGGTTAAGGCGGATTGGAATATTATCGGCGACACGAAAGAAATTGAAATTTATGGCTCACACCTTTCCGCCCTGTGCTATGATGCGGTAATCAGCGGAATCGGAAGCGGACTTTTGAAAACAGACGGTTTGATTTCACACAAATTCAAACTGAAAGATTGGGAAGAAGCATTTAAGACTGCGGAAAAAGATCCCGACGCAATGAAAGTCGTGCTGGTTCCATGAGCATCGGCAAGTTTTTTGCCTGTGTCTGCTGAAATCAAAAAATTCAATTAGAAAATAAAATCAAGGCGGGAAGACAGATTCATCTTCCCGCCTTGATTTTATGCGTACAATTAAAAAATCAGCCGCCATCCGCCGATCGGTTCAAGCCATTATTTAAGTATGAAAATCAGCTATAACATTCGTCTCAAAGAATACCGAACTTTGAAAAAGCGGCCGTAGCGGTCATGCCGCCCTCAATTGCTTTGCGAACCAGTTTTTCGCCTGCGGCCTTTTCCAGCGCTCTTTCCAGTACCGTGTCCGCAATCTGGTGTGGAATAGCCAGTACTCCGTCCACATCGCCGAAAATGAGATCGCCGTTTTGGACCGTCACCTGCCCGATTTCGAGCGGGCAGCGGAAGTCCGCCACCTGTGTACGGACACTGGAGTCCTGTGCGTAACAGCCGCAGCTGAACACAGGCCAGTTCTGCTCCAGCACCTGCGGGGTGTCGCGGTGCCATCCGTTGAGAACTGCGCCGGCTGCTCCGCGGGTGCGGGCGGTGGCGGTAAGAAGTTCGCCCCAATAAGCACAGCGTTTGGTGCCGCCGGAAGCAATGTAAATCTCATTTTTCTCAAGCTGATCCAGTGCCTCGGTTAGAAGGCCGAAAGGCTTTTTCTGGGGGCCGTACACATCAATCATCAGTACGGTCATTGCCTTTCCTGCCAGTTTCATCCCGTCTTTTAACGGGTGGATATCCTGCGGCAGAAATTGGTGGTAATAGCCCATGCCGTCAAGAATATCTCCAACCACCGGTGTATAAAGCTTTTCCTTCATAAGGGCGAACATTTCATCTTCATTTTTCCAAACAGGCATTTTATCAATCTCCTTGTATTCTTTGATTTCACGATCCGGAAAGAAAAAGGAACTACAGCTTGAAAGCCGTTTTCAGACCGGCCAGCACATCCTCGCCCGCTTCCGCAGGAATCTTTTTGCACGCCAGTTTGATAAAACGATGGTAAGGGTCCGTTTTTCCGCCAATGGTAAAGCGAGTGCCGCCTTTTTGGTACAGGGTCAGCCGCTTTGACTGTGTGGTTTTCACCTCGTCAATTTCATCCCATTTCAGTGTGCTGGCTACACCGAAAATAGAAATATAGGTTATTCTGTCATCAAACACGAGGATCACTTTCACGAAAGAATACAGAACCATTCCACAGCCGAATGCCGCGGAGGCGAAAAGAAAGATGTAGGTATTCAGCTTTGACTGGGCGGAAGGCGCCAACTGTTCGGGGCGCGTAAAGAGGAAATAGAGCACAATGCCCGCTTCCACCCATAAGGCAAAGCCAAGGACTGCCGTCAGCGGCGTTTCACGGATTCGAAGCACCTCGCCCGGTTGCAAATCACATTTTTTCATAAGCACAAAAATACCTGTGCCAATGACGACTGCGGCAAACAGAATTGTTACGGCTATTTCCACTTTAGTCACTCCTTCTTATCGCTGTAATTCAAAATGCTTTCATATAGATTTTTTGCAAGACGTTTGTTCTGGGAATAAAGCAGAAGAACGTCGAACACAAATGGAGAAAAGGAAAGGTGCAGCAGCTGCTGCGCAAAGGCCATTGCACCGATTTCCTGCAGGCTGACCACTTTGGAAAGATTCTGAAGCTTCCCGATTTTCCATAAGCAAAGAAGCTTTTGGTTTGTGTAAAGATTGGGGCGGATGCACTCAAAATAATGGTACAGCTCATGGGCAATCAGAATGTCTTCCGTATGGATGCTGCCAAGCAGCTCGGCGAGCTCCTGCTCCTGAATCAGCAAATCTGTCTGTTTTATCGTTTCCTGAAAAACCGAGATGTGGTCCGGTTCGTTGAAGCAGGCAAACATCGTGTAATTCCCGTCGTCTTTCCCGTTGATATGCTCAACCGTCAGTCCGAGCTTTTTAGCGTAAGCTTCGGGGCGAAGCTTTCCGCATTTTTCACACACTTCATCTGCCAGTGCTTCCCCGCACCGGCGCGCATTTTTTATAAACTCAGCTTTCTGTTCATCGGAGATTCGGCCGATCAGCGGTTCTCTGCGCATGGCGTAGTCATCCCAGAAAGGGTCTTTCAGGAGCATCAGGCTTTGCAGCATAGTCTTAATCATAGCTCTGTACGCGCGCCGACAATAATGACTTCCTCTTCAGGGTCCATCTCCATAAATTCCGTGCTCATAATTACTTTCAGCTGTTCCAGGCTGACGGTGTTTGCATAATCCAGCACCTTGCCCCCAATGCAGAGGTACAAATCAGGCGTCCGTTCCATTTCCGCCTTATAGGTGGTCATCTTTTTCCACATAAGGTCGGTTTCCTGCTCCCAGTCAGAGGATTTGCATTTTACCGCGTCGCCGTCCGCGCGCTGGATTTTGATAAATCCCTTTTTGTCCAGCAGGCGAAGCTGCTGCTTTTCGGACTTTTTGCCGGAGAAAATGTGGAACAGGTCATTTTCCGTAATCAGCCTTACTTCGGAAGCCGGAAGGTTCATGGATTTTGCCGCGATCTCCCTGAGTTCCTCCGGGGAGCACTCCTTCAGAAGATCGGTGGTTTTTACTTCGGTGGAACCCAGCGCGATGGCTGTCACTTTTGAGGACTGGGGGTCAATTTCAATCTGAACTTCAATACTGTCGGGTACAGCGCCGCTTTTAATTGCAAGGGTCGCCGCTTCCTTTTTAATCGCGGCAATATCCTGCTGCGTCGGGTTGGGAATCACGCGCTCAACCACATCGCGTATCATTGCCAGTGCAACGCCGATGGAGGAAATGACCTCGGCGTATTTTGGAATGCTGTAGCTGAGCTCCATGTGCTGCGCGGTATAGGGGAGCAGCGCGGATGCTCCGCCGCCGACACCCACCAGGGTGATCTGGTCATGCTCTATTTTGTATTTTTCGGCCAGTTCTAAAATGACCGGTTCAATTTTTTCATATGATTTCTGAAGAATCTGCCGGGCGCATTCTTCCACAGTGGTGCCAATATAATCCGCGAGCACCTGCATTGCCTTTTTGGCGGATTCCAAATTGCCATAGGAGTAATCTTCAGGGGAAACGAGGCCAAGCACGTTTGCGGCGCAGCTGTTTGTCAGCGTAATGCGCTGCCCGTCTTCCAGCCGGATGGCCACATAATCCGCCGGGTCGCCCTCTTTTGGCGCAAAGAATTCCAGCTTGGGGTCAACGATTTGTTCCGTAGGAGTATAAACGGAATAAGGCATGCCGCCGATATGAGCGCTTCTTGGGCCAACATCAATCAGTTTGTGGTCGCCGGCCCGCACCATGCTGCCGCCCGCCACACCCAGAACACGCACATCAAGCGAATTGATATAGGTTCTGTGGCCGCCGACAATGGAGTACTCCACCGCGGGGCGTCCGTTTTTAATAACACCGATATTTGTGCTGGTTCCGCCGACTTCAAAATAAATACCGTTGGAAGCGCGAAGATACATCAGGGCGCCGATTACGCTTGCCGCGGGGCCGGAAAGCATGGTGAGCACGGGGCGTTTTTTCATTTCCGAAATATCCATTACGCCGCCGTCGCCTCTCATAATCATCAGAGGAACCTTGATTCCGGCGTGGCGTACGCTTTGTTCAGTGCTTATTGCCGTATTCAGCATTTTAGGCAGAATACTGGCGTTGATGGCTGCGGTTCGAGTGCGTCTGGTCAGGCCGTATAGTTTGCTGATATCGGATGCAACACTGACAGGGATATTGTGTTTTTCAGCAATATCACGCACCGCTTCCTCTTCGTGGATACTGTCCACGCCAAACGCTTTGGAAGCGACGATTACCTGCGCGCCCTGATCCGTCAGCTTTTTAATTTCAATTTCAATGTTAGCGGGGTTTACCTGCTTTAATTTCATGTAAGTGTGACAAACATGGATCTTTTTTCCGGTTCCCAAATCAATATCCGGAATATTGGATTGCTTTTTCGCCAGCATGCCTTCCAGCCCGCCGGAGCCCATGCCGATAATGCCGACCCCTGCAACGTCGCCTTCCAGCAGGGCATTGGTCGCCTGTGTTGTGCTGTGGGCAATAAAAATAACATCATCGGGCATGATGTTGTTCTTGGTCAGGCAGTTTTCGAAACATTCAATTACACCGGCCGCCACGCCCATCTCATGGTTGTGGGTCGTCATCACGACGGACTGCCCTACAATTTCGTGGGTTGCGTTGTCGATTGCGACCGCTTTGGTATGGGTACCGCCAACGTCGATACCAACTCTGATCTCTCTTTTTAACATCAAAAATCCTCCAAAATGTGATTTCGCCCAGTTCCGGTTGAGATACGCCGGACTTTTCTTCTTTTTCTCTTATTATATTGTGAAAGTCGTGCCGAAAATATTACAGCACGGCTTTCACTTTTAGGTTAGGGGTATTTATGTTACGCTGCAAACATGAAATATGCGACGAACTCAAGAATCAGTGCGGTAATTAATGCATAGATCAATACCTGACGCAGATAATCCTTTACAGTGGATTTTGTGTAGCCAATGGCCCACAGGCACCAGGATTGTGTCGGGCAGATGGAACCGTTCACCGTGGTGCTCGGAACCAGGAACAGCGGGAACAGGACGGCTGCGGGGTAGATATTCATTGCCTGGAACATGGCCAGTGTTGCGGCGCCGGCGCCCCAAACGGTCAATGGGCCGCGGAACAGGGCCAGTACTGCAAAGATGCCGAAGATTGCGAACAAAAGAAGAAGGTTTTTCGGCATAATCGGCTGAAGAATCGGCGCGAGCAGAGGGGCGCAAACCTTGGCGGAACGCAGGAACATTTGCAGGAAGAACAGAAAAGCAAAAACAAGTCCAACGTCGGCAACGCCGTCATGGAATGTTTTTTGTACGAGTGTGCCAAGGTTGTTCCAGCTTTTCATGCTGCCGGTGAAGATCAATGCCCAAATGACCGCAAACAGAATCGCGGTGATGGGTTCAAACTTCAGGAAAACTGCGAGCGCAACGGGAAGAAGCGGGGTAAGCATGGCCAAAGCATTTACATTTTTGCCTTCGGTGCCGTCACCCTGCGCCTGTGCGGCCCATGCATGGTTTGTCTTCTTGTTTCTCATTGCAAAAGATATCATTACGCAGGTCGCGAGCATTTGAATTACAAAGCAGATTGCTGCGAAGGTCTGATATTTTGTGTCATAGTTAAAGTCCGGAATAAGGGCGGCAACTTGTTTGAACCAGCCCATATTGAAATACAGGCCCGCTCCTACGGACATAAGGAAGGAGGCGGTCGCAAGCGGCTTCGGAATTCCTAATGAGAGAAGGATTGGGAATACGATAACGCCGATTGCAACAACGGCGCCCGCACCGTAAGCAGAGGTGAAGATAATGGAAGTGACAATACTAAGCAGAATGCAGGTGATAGCCGGGCGGTCACCGCCAAGTTCAACTGCTTTTCTGATAATTGTTCTGGCAATTCCCGTTTCAACCAGAACGCGGCCGAACCAGCTGCCGAAGATGATGATGACGGCTGTGGTTCCCCAAAGCTCCGGCCCCTGTTCGAAAATTCCCTTGTTAATATCGATTGCGTCTTTTACTGTGCTGGTCCAGGTGGTCACGCCGGCAATTGCGCCGAGCCCCGCCCAAAGAACCGCCATTACAAAAAATCCGAGCATCAGGTTTCCGCCTTTTGCCGCGTAAATGGCAAAAGCAACATAAGTAACGAGCAAAATAATACCGATTACCGTTTCCATGATAAACCTCCTGAAATTATTTTGATATGACCTTTGTAGCTCAAAGTATGCATTCCCACATCCTTTCTGCCGCGGAACATCGAAGAACGTTTCCATTTTAACTGTTCAACAATGCATTCCACCTACTTGTGTACCGGTAAACAAAAAACATAAAATTAAATTCCCTCCGCACAGCAGGGATTCCCTGAGCAATGCCGTGTTATAATCCGGTTTTACTTCTCTATATTATATTATAGCTAAATAAAATTATAACATTGAAGGAATTTTATATGATTTGATTTTATTATAACATCAGTTCACAAAAAATCCATAGTTTTCGCTAAAAAAGTTAGATTTTGTAAAATATTGAAAAATTATAGCTTGTACATTGTGATTATTTACAACATGTTAGTTCAATATCCACAATTAATTATATTTTTAATTGTTATTATAACTATTTTTTTGCATGCAATAGAAAATTAGATGTGGATGATTGACATTATATTGCATTGTGATTATAATTAGAACAAACGAAAAAATTATGTTTACCGATTTCATAAATTATATTACCATACATTTGAAGATTAATAAAGGGGACACTGATTCAAAGATGGTTCTATCTAATAAAAAATACACCATCAGTGATATTGCGAAAAGCGCCGGGGTATCAAAAACCACGGTTTCACGTTATATCAACGGAAAATTCGAATATATGTCCGACGATACCAGAAAGCGGATTGAATCCATTATAGAAGTGGCCAATTTTCAGCCCAATAATCTGGCGCGCAGTCTTAAGTCGCAGAAAAGCAAACTGATTGGTCTGGTAGTGGCGGATATTGAAAGCCCGTTTTCCGCCTCTATTATAAAAGGTGTCGGCGATTATCTGCGCATCGCGGGATACAGTATGATCATTGTAAACAGCGATAATAGTGTTGAAAAAGAAAAAGAATATATCAGTTCATTGGTTTCGCAGCGTGTAGACGGCTTGATTGTCAACACCACAACCCGTTACAATCCGTTTTTAATTGACCTTGCGAACCGGGGGCTTCCAATTGTGCTCACGGACCGTTTTGTCATGGATTATAATTTTGATATCGTGTATATTGAGTGCGAACAGTCCATGTCCACTGCGGTTCATCATCTGGTTGACCGGGGATATCAGCGGATCGTGCTTTTTGTGCAGCCGTATGACCAAATTTCCCCCCGGTATCTTCGTCATAATGCTTTTTTGCAGACGCTGGAGGAATTGGGAGTAGAAAGTCCGGGACAATATGTATTTGAGGTAGATCTTCTAAACCCGGAATCGGTTCCCTCTTCTTTGCAAAGGCTGCTGCATGCTTGTGCCAACGACAGCGCTCCCCCTGCAATTGTTACCACAAACGGAGTAACGCTCCTTCATATTGTCAATGCAATTCGTGCTTTAAAGCTGAATATGCCCGAACAGATCGGACTGTGCGGATACGATGACTGGGGATGGGCACCTGGAATGGGATGGGCATCCATGATTGACCCCGGAATTACCACCCTTTCCGCTCAATCACACAACATTGGCGAACTTTCCGCAAAAGTGCTGCTGGAGCGGCTGGAGGACAACAGTTCCCCCAAAAAAAAGATTTCATTGCCTGCGGAGTTAATTGTCCGCGGATCAACAATGCTGAAATAAATTTGGATTATTCCGCCCCGCATCCGGTTGCGGGGTTTTCTTAGGGCAATCATGTGTACCGGTTGCTATAAAATTAATGAATCTATGCTAAGGATTGGAAGTGACCTGATGTCAAACAAAATTATGTTGGTGGGTGAACCGCTGGGATTGTTCATTGCTCAAACAGAAGGACCGCTGGAGGAAGTGTCTGAATATTCCTGCGCCGTAGCCGGGGCCGAATTCAATGTGGCTGTGGGCCTGCGGCGGCTCGGGCACCCGGTTGGGTACCTTACAAAGCTGGGAAGGGATCCTTTTGGGAAACGCATTAAAATTGTGATGGCAAACAACGAAATTTCAACGGAGCTCATGACCTGGAGTGAAGATCACAGCACGGGTTTCATGCTTAAATCCATGGTATCCTCCGGCGATCCGGAAATTTTTTATTTCCGTAAAAACTCGGCGGCTTCCACGCTGAGCAGGGAAGAAATAGACAAGGTGAATCTGACCGACTACCGCTGGCTGCATCTTACGGGGATTTTTCCGGCCTTGTCCGCGTCCACAGAAGAAGCGGTGCTGCGCCTGATTGACAGAGCGCGTGAAAATGGAATGGCTGTTTCTTTTGACCCGAACCTGCGCCCGCAGCTGTGGAGCAGCCGGGAAAATATGACCGAAACGATCAATGCGCTGGCCGCCAAAAGTGATATCGTATTCCCCGGCGCAGCGGAAGGAAAGATTCTGACCGGCAGCGACGATCCGGAGGAAATCTGTGATTTCTATCTTAAAAAAGGCGTGAAGACCGTGGTGGTCAAAATGGGTGCAAAAGGTGCCTATGCCGCGCAAAGTGGGAAAAGCTTCTTTGTACCCGGTTTCCCGGTCGAAAAAGTGGTGGATACCGTTGGAGCCGGGGATGGTTTTGCAGCCGGAGCGATCAGCGCGCTCATGGAGAGCCTGACACTTCAGGAGGCCGTGAAGCGCGGCAATGCGGTGGGTGCAATTCAGGTTATGTTCCGGGGGGATAATGAAGGACTGCCCACACGGGAACAATTGCAGGATTTTTTACAGCAGGCAGCAATAAAGGAGGAAAATAAATGAGTGATATAATACAGAAAATTGTCGGAGTGGGTATTGTACCTGTGATCGTTGTTAACGATGTTACAAAGGCGGAAGGCCTTGCACGCGCGCTGTGTGCCGGGGGAATCCCGGTGGCGGAAGTGACCCTGCGCACCGAGAGCGCGCTGGCGGCAATTCGGGAAATGGCGGAAAAAGTGCCGGAAATCACCGTGGGCGCGGGAACCGTGCATACGGTTCAGGAGGCGAAAGCCGCGGTGGAAGCAGGCGCAAAGTTCATTGTGACCCCGGGGCTCGTTCGCGAGACGGCGCAGTGGTGTTTGGAAAACAATATTCCGGTATTTCCGGGCTGCTCCGGTCCGGCGGACATTGAGGCCGCCATGCAGATGGGACTGAAAACGGTAAAATTTTTCCCTGCCGAGCCTTACGGTGGGGTGAAAACCCTGAAGGCGCTTTCCGGGCCTTACAGTAAAATCAAATTCATGCCTACGGGCGGCATTAACGAAAACAACCTTGCGGACTATCTGGCGCTGGGCAGCGTGGCGGCCTGCGGCGGTTCCTGGATGGTTCCCCAGGCCATGGTGGAACAGGGCGATTTTGAAAGCATCATTTCCCTTTGCAGGGAATCCGTGCGCCGTGCGTTCGGCTTTGAGCTGCTGCACGTCGGCATCAATGCGCAGGATTCCCAGGAAGCCGGAAAAGTGGCCCGCTCGTTTGCAGGGCTGTTCAGTCTGCCGGTGACGGAGTTACCGGGCGCCTATTTCGCAGGCAGTATGCTGGAAGTGGTGAAAAGCCCATTCCTCGGCGCAAACGGTCATATCGCAGTGCAGACGAACAACATAGACCGCGCCGTAAGCTATTTTGAGTCCCGCGGGGAAGAGTTTGATCATTCCACCGAAGCGCGTGACGAAAAGGGAAAGCTGATCACGATCTACTTCAAAAACGAAATCGGCGGCTTTGCGGTGCACCTCAGAAGAAAAAACTAAACGGAGAATTTGTGTGGGGCCGACCGCACGCGGCCCTGCACAGGTTCCAGTCTCCGCGTGCGGAGAAATGGCGGCTTAGTTTGGTATGATCTATTTAGGAATTGATATTGGAAGCAGCTTTATCAAAGCGGCGGCTTTTGATACGGGTGTGTGCAGTGCAGTTCTGCACACCACTTTCCCTGCAAGTAAAAAGCTGCCCGACTCCGACCCGAAAAAATTTGAGCTTAAAGCAGATGAACAGGTAGGCATCGTCAAAAGGATCATTGAAGATACAATGCTTCAGATGGGGGCAATTGACGGAATCCTGCTTTCCACTCAGATGCACGGCTTTGTTTATCGGACAGCCGGGACACCGGATATTTATGTTTCCTGGCAGGACAGCCGCTGCACCAACCCCATGAAGGGGCAAAACATCAGCTATATGGAATACTTGAAGCATTTGATTCCGCCTGAAAAAATGGAGTCCTGCGGTGTTTACATCAAGCCTTCTCTGGGGTTGTGCAACCTGTTTGCAATGCTGCATGGCGAATCCCCGGCGGCCGACAACGGGGAGCTCTTTACGCTGGGCTCCTATGTGATTTCAGGCCTTACGGGAAACAATATCTGTCATCTGTCCAATGCCGCCCCGCTCGGGCTGGCAGATGTGACGGCGGGAGCCTGGAACCGGGAGCTGATTGAGCAGCTTGGATTTGGAAAAATGAAATTCCCCCAAATTGCGGAATCGGACTTCCAGATTTGTGGATATTACAATGTCAACGGGACGAAAATTCCGGTTTACCCGGATTTTGGCGATCAGCAGACGGCTGTGCTCGGCTGTATGGCCGCACCGGAGGATATCGTTATCAATATTGCGACCGCTTCCCAGATTTCCCTTACGACGGAACGGTTTCTTCCCGGCGATTATGAAATAAGGCCCTACTTTGAAAATAAGTATATCAATACGATCTCCAATATGCCGGGCGGCCGCAACCTTGATGTCCTGATCCATTTCATCCGTGAGAGCGTTGAAAAAATCTGCCATGAGCAGGTTACCGCCAAACAAATTTGGGACGCGGTGCTGGGTGAATTTTCACAGGACAGCCGGGGCCTCTCTGTGGATATGGGCTTTTATGACACGCCGTACAACGTGGACGGGGGCGGAATTTCTCATATTAAACCGGAAAATTTCGGGTTAACGGCACTGTTCAGTGCCGCATTTGAAAATATGGCCGACTGTTACCGCCGCAATATAGCAACGCTCACAGGCAAAACCGGCCCGCGGGGAGGTCTGGTGTTTTCGGGCGGGGTTTCGTGGAAAAATCCGCCGCTTTTGCAGATTATCAGCCGCGAAACAGGATTGGACTATAAACTTTCCAGTATTCCGGACGAAGCGTTCGCCGGTTTGTTCCGCGCCGCGCTGGTCTGTTCCGGAACGTGCAGACATCTTTCCGACCGACCGGAGCTGACACTGAAACTGAGTTAAAAAGGTGAAAGTTATGAATCATTTGAAAGAAAAGATAATCGAAGGCAAAACGGTGCTTGGAACCATGCTTTCAGAAATTGCAACGCCTAACATTGCAAGAATTCTGTCTGCGGGCGGGTTTGAATACATCATTATTGATTGTGAACACGGCTATTTCGATTATTCACAGACCGCGGCAGTTGTGGGTATTTCCAATGGAATCGGGCTTCCCGTTATCGTGCGCATTCCGAAAATAGACCGGGAATGCATTACAAAATATATGGATATGGGCGCGGACGGGCTCCTTGTCCCAATGACAGGAACCGCACAGGACATTCGGCGTGTAGTGGAATACGCAAAATATGCGCCGTTGGGTAAAAGGGGGATTTCAACGACGCGGGCGCACACAAATTATAATCCTCCGCCGCTGCTGGAATACACCCGGCAGGCAAATGACCGGACCATTCTTTTCGCACAGATAGAAACCCGCGAGGGCATTCAAAATATAGATGAAATTGCCGCCGTCGAGGGTGTGGACGCCGTCATTATCGGTCCAAACGATCTGGCTGCCGACCTTGGCACGCCCGGTAATTTTTCCACTCCGGAAATGTCGGGGGCCATCCAGAAGGTTATTGACGCCGGCCGCCGCGCCGGGAAACCCAGCGGAATTATTGCATCAGGAATTCCGTTTTTACAGCAGTGCAGGGAAAAGGGAATGACCCTTTTCAGCTGCAACAGCGAAGTGGGAATGATCATGATGGGAGCAAAAAGCATTATTAACAATTTTAAAAAGTGAAACTGCATTTGCGCGTGCATTGAGTTTTTCAGGCAGTATGTCTGTTCCATAAATAAATCAAAAAGGCTGTCTCAAAAAGAGGCAGCTTTTTTTAGGTTACGTAAACGACCTTGGGCTATGACCGGTATGAGAATGCGTTTTTGGCCGTAAGTGTGGGAATGATAACACAAATCCGGGCAGTTTTTAAATAATTTTCTTAAAATAACGGGCAGCTTTATGATGAAATCAGAAGCTTATCAATGCAATTATTATACTACTTGTACATATTTAAAAAATTGAGAATAGTATTTTGTTCATATTTTAATATTTATCTCCGACTGCCAGCAAATATTACAGTATTATTCTTATAAATCATATTTGCTGACCGTTATTTTAGACTACCTGACCGTTATTCGCAAATATTATTGACAAGCATACAGTCAGGTTTATAATACAGCGTATAAACATAAAAAATCGCTGCAGAAAAACAGATATTATTTAAAATCGAGGTAAGTAATATGGCCTTCCGTTACAAAGAAGTCAAGGACCAGATATTTGATCAAATAATACATATGAACCCTCATGATAAAATTCCCTCGCGCACGGAATTGTGTGCTCAGTACATGGTTACCCGCACTACAGTGGACCGTGCGATTTCAGAGCTGATCGGCGATGGTCATCTGTACGCAGTCGACGGCAGCGGAACCTATGTTTCAGATTTGGCGGTCAATGAAACCAGCCTGAAAAAAAATGTTATCAATATCGGCGTTTTACTGCCGGACATTATGCACGACACCTATCCGGGCATCTTGCGCGGAGTTGAGGACGTGGCAGAGAAGCAGGGAATCAACGTTGTGATTTGCAATACGGATAACGACTCTGAAAAGCAGCTGTCCTATGAAAAACGTCTTCTGAACTCCAAAGTGAGCGGCATGATTATTATACCGGCGGCGAATGGAGATCAAAATTTTTCTTTATACCCGATTTTGGAACAGGCGCACATTCCCTTCGTTTTTTGTAACCGCGATGTTCCGGGGACTGATAAACCCCTGATCAGTTCCAATGATTTTTACGGCGGGTTTATAGCCACCAAACATTTGATAGAGTGTGGGTACAAAAAAATAGCTTATTTATCCGCCATGCGCTATACCGCCAGCGTAAACCGTTATCACGGTTATTTGGCCGCACACTGGGATACCGGGCTGCCGGTAGATGACGGCCTTGTCAGTTTTTCCGATAAAAGGGCTTCGTCCTCGGACAGCGGATATGAACAAATGAATAAGCTTTTGGATACTCGGGATGATGTTGACGGCGTTTTCTGTTTTAACGACCAAATTGCGTGCGGCGCAATCACCGCAATTAAAGAGCATGGGCTTCGCCTTTCCGATGATATTGGTCTGGTCGGATATGATAATACCCCAATCTGTGAGATGATGGCGGTAAAGCTTACTTCCATGTCTTACCGGAATTATGAAATCGGTAGCAATGCCGCGCAAACTCTTTGCAGAATGATTCAGGACAGTGACGCCCCGGTAGAACGGTTAATGGTTTTTCAACCCGAAATCGTAATACGGGACAGTTGCCTGGGGAAAACCCGATAAGGCAATTGATGTGATGTCACGATGCTTTCATATTGAAATTAATTTTTCAATTTTGATGGTACCTCACGATTGAAAAATTTGATTATTCTAAATGAAGAATGGGGCGATAATACAATAGAAAAACGATAGACACGGGATGTTTGTCCTGCTATTGAAATGAAAATTAAGAAAAGGGAGAGTTTTATATGAAAAAACTGGTAGCAATATTGCTTAGTGTTGCTTTGTTGGCAATATCATTCACAGGGTGTGGAAAACAGGAAAACAGTCCAGCAGCGTCTCAGGCCGCTTCCACCGCCGGGTCCGCTGTGGCTTCTCAGTCGGATAAAGATATTAAGGCGAATCTGCGCATCCTTTATCCCGGTACTACGGACCTTGAAAAAGAGATTACATCCGATATTACAAAACAGATGAAGGAAAAATATCCTAACATAAACCTGGAATTTATCTATTTGTCCTGGGCGGATATTGAAAAAAAGCTGGCTGTTATGATTCAGTCCAATGATTTTCCGGATCTTATGCAGGTGCAGGACATTACCAATCCTGTAGCGATGAAAGCATTGGAGCCGCTGGATTCTTATCTGGAAAAGAGCAGCACTCTGAATAAAAGCATGTTCTCGTCTGTAGGAATCACTGCCAATACGAAGGATGGCAAATTATATGGAATTCCTATGTCCCTGATTCCTTATTCCCATGTAATTAACACGGATTTGTTTAAGAAGGCACAGATTGATCCGAAAACCATGAAATCATGGGATGATGTGATTGCAGCGGCGAAGGCAATCAATAAAAACGGCGCTTCCGGTTATGCAATGGCAAACGGCGGCGAGGGCAGATTCACTTTCCGTGATTTTATGATGATTTCACTTTCCAACGGATTTACTCCGGACGATACTTCAGACCAGACAAAGAGCAAATATATTGAAACCCTTAACTTCATTAAAAATCTTTCTCCTTATATGCCGAAATCACAGTCGACCTGGCTGTATCCTGAACTCTTTAAAGCGTGGGAGGCCGGCCAGACGGGCATGATGCATACGGGCGCTTATTTTACAGCGAATGTTATTTCTCACGGTAAGGAAGCTATGAAGCGTACGGAAGTCCTGCCGATGCCCGCCGGACCTTCCGCCAGCAAACAGACCGTTATGGTTGGTACGAATGCCTACGCCATGCTGGCCGGTTCTACTCAGAAAGAAGCAGCCTGGAAATTTATTGAAGTTGCAATGAGCGAACCGATT
>JAEWBE010000102.1 GCA_023391275.1 Bacillota bacterium
GTGTTACCTGGGTTGCGGGAATGGTTGTGCCATCGCAGCGCTGAATCGCTGGATAAAAATATGCCATATCAGGTGCCGTTACCGGATAATTAGGCGGAATCTGAATTGCGACTGTCGCACTTTGAGCTGAAAGCCCTTCCGGGATGGGGAAGTTGGGCAGCAACACCCAATTCCCAGCCTGAAGGGATTCCCACCCCGGGAAAGCATTTTCCAGATACTCTACATCATCGGGACTAAGTATCATCTGGCGTCGTTCCATGGCATTAACCCTCATGCTGATCCCGAGTGATGTATGTGAACTTTTCAATGCCTGGCTCCTCGAGATTGATGGGATCATCTAACTTGACCTCACGATACTGGTTACCATGCATCTTCAGATCCAGCTTGTACTTCTCTGGCGGGATGAGTCCTGCAATCTCACATACCTCATGGCCAGTGATATACTGCTTTTCTGTCTCATACACATTCTCGCGAACTTTGAATTTGTAGAGTCCGTGCTTCGGCTTGTTGGGGTTGTCATGGTTTTCATTATTGATACAATCGTTCATAAATAAACCTTCTTTCTTTGGCAATTACCTGACACTTCCTCTTGCAAATTCCGAACATCTCGATTATAATACAATAAAGCTTTAATATCGTGTGCCGTAGGTGTGGTAGCCTAAGACCCACAAGAGGAATGTCTGACTGCGAAATTGTCACCGCCGTCATATTCTTTCTACGAGAAATGGTCGCTTAATAGCGGCCTTTTCTTATTTTTCACGTCCCACAAAATCACCTCAAGTTTGTAACAGGTTAACCGTAGTGGTAGGCACGGTATTCCCACAAGATATAGTAGTTAGCGCTTGTCCAATATTCCATTATTTAGTATAACTATGCCGCGAGTGATTGTCAAGTACAATGTCTAAAAAATTTTACAGTTTTCTCTTGAATTGAATGAAGTTCTATAAAAAACGTCCAAATTATTAGCAAAGACAATTGACTTTTGACATATATCATGTATACTTAAGTCATGTAGAAGTTACCAATCAAGGAGGGTCCTTATGGAAATTGCAAAAATCATAGCCGAAAATATTCAGAATCTTCTCGATGAGAGAAAAATACCGGCAACTGATCTTGCTAATTATCTTGGTGTTGCTCGGCAGACGATAACAAATTACCTGAAAGCAGTTTCTGTAATTGATAGTGTGCAGTTAGTAAAAGTCGCAGAATATTTTAACGTTTCAGCATCCGATTTACTTCATGAAAACACACATGCAGGACGGCCGGAAATACTTTTTCGAACAGCACTTAATTACAGTGAAGCAATAGCCGGAGTGCAAAAACAAATTACAGACTATCTTGCAGCTTACCAAAATCTTGCACGCAAAATCCGCAAGAACATTTGTTATTTTCCAGAGCAATACAATTTAATGGTTATGTATCAGAATAATGTTATTGATGTTAATTTTGATTGTCAAAATTACTTTGACACCAAGTTAAAAGTTGACGAAAACATGGACAGAGAAATTGCTAGGATTGCCGATGAACAACGCCGACTTTTGGGTTTAGGTGATAATGGAGCTGTTTCTCTGATTCCAGCACTAACAGCACGAGGAGTTAATGTAATATTTATTGATCTGAAAACATCAGAGATTTCTGGTCTATCCATTTGTGATGAGACAAGTGGGTGTTATATTTTTGTAAATTCCAACACTAGCATCACGGCGGAGCGACAGCTTTTTACAGTTGCCCATGAATATGGACACATTATTTTACACAGACCCATTTATCATCGCAGATTACGTCAATATAGTGAGAACGGAGAAAAGAAAAATCTTCTTGATTCAATGGCAGATTGTTTTGCAGGCTATTTACTATGTCCGGAAAAGATCTTGTCTCAATATGCTAATGCCTTTTTAGCAGTAAAAAGTGATCTTAATGAATTACTCAGGGCAGGCATACCTGTAAAGCTCAAACTCCAAATCAGTTTTCAATCATTGATAGTGGCTCTAAAGCGATACGGATATATTAGTCAATCGGTCGTCGGAGAGTATTTTAGGCTAATAAAAAGCCAAGGCATTGACCGAATTGAACCATATTCAATTACTGAATATTCAATACAAAACGAGACTTTTATTAGAGAAAAACAAGTAAATATTTTATACATGCTTAGCAGTGCATATACCGGTGGCTTTTTAAAAGGTGATACCAAAAATGCTATTGCTTATTTTGCAGATTGCACTCAGCAACAAGCCGAGGAAATGCTGAACAGGTGGGATGCGGAACAGCGCAATTTATCTCAAGTATTTAATCTTACGATATGATTAAAACCAAGGCAAAAAGTGTCTGCAGGATGAAGCAACCGATTTTACCGAGGTTGAACTCAACAGGTTTCCGGTTATTTGAAAAGCATTTATTATGTAGACAAGCAAACACTTTAGGTAGCCACCGTATCGAATTAAAAAAGCCCGTTTTTACAAGCAATCAAAAAGCTTGTGAATACGGGCTTTTGTTGTTACACTTATTGGTGCGTATTATTTCAATTATCTTTAAGTTGACATATTTAAAAGATTTATGTTTCAAAGAGAACTTTCATTATTGCTAAGACATACTTAGAACCGGAATGCCTATTATTCCGCTTATATGAAGTACCCTATAATAAGTTTTTAATATAGTTATCTATTAAATAGACTTTCATAGAGTCTCGATGGATTTTTGAATAGCTGAGACCCCATTCCGGTCTACTCTTTTTGCCCTGATAGGATCTACTGACAAAAACTTCATTTGGATGTTTCCAAACGGCCGAAGGAACTATGTAAACAAAAGGTAATTTCCCAATTCGAAAATGAATGAAGCATAACAATAGTCTGTCATTGTTTATGTTAAATTTATCTTTAGTCATAAAGATATAATTGCCATTATTTGATTCCCGAAGTGATTTTACTTGGACTTCATAAAAAGGATTGTTACCCTTTTTCATAACAAAGTCTATGCCATGATCGTCAACTTCAGATGTATAAATTTCAAATCCATATGAAGCAAACTCCATTTTTGCAAAATATTCTGCATATCGGCCCACTTGTAAATTGTTTAATTCGTCCCAATTAAGATTTGGCATAGTTATTTTCTCCGTTTTTAATAAAAATGGTAAGTTCGGGAGGCGACCCGAGTTGCTCAGTTTTCCGCTTACCTGTATGTAGGAATTAAGTAAACATTATGCGAAGTTCAAAAGGTAGGGAAGACGAAAACGGTTAAACATAATGGGAAGCTAAGCTTCGTGATAAATTGCAATTTGATTACTCTCTAATCTGATTCAGCGAATCTGCAAATGGCTTAAGAGATGATTGATCAGCTACAAATTCAAATTTTATACTGTGAATCATCCCATGACCGAATATTTCCCCGCTGACCGTAATGTGACCTAATCTATCCATATCAAATGAAACATGGCTCCCATAACCAATTTCTCGTAATTCAGCATTAAAACGATGGAATTCATAAAGCTCATTGATTTGTTTTGCAAATTCCCGAAAATCCTTTATGTCATATTCGCACTCGCCAAAACCTCTGAATCTTTCCGATACAACCGCAATAGTAAAGGTTGCGTTGTATGGATTATTTGATTCAACATCCTCTTGGCTATATTGAAAATCAGAAATTATAAGCGAATTACCACAGTGCTCTAATTCAAAAGGAAGCATTTTTACACCTCATGCAAATTTAACATTCCGCACACCAAATTCCTGTAAACCTATGAGTATCATAAACATAATGAGCAGCTCGTAGCAGAGAAAAGACAACACATTTTGACTGCTTTAAATGCTAAATATTAATTATACCATGACAATGAGGATATCGGGAGCAGCCCCAAAATTCAGTTCCGGATTTTTCTCCTTTGGCAGCTTTTCGCTTAACCATGGGTGATCCACATTTTGGGCATATGGGAGTCTCTGGAATTTCCAAAGTGGTTGCCGTTGGCTGAATTTCCTTCCGGACTGTTTCTGTTTCTGTCGAAGATTTCGCAGAAGATTCGGTGGCTATTTCAACAGTAAGTTCAGCGGATGAAAACATGTTTCGGTATTTTTCAAGAAAATCTGTTTCTTGGGCCTTGTGTTGGTTTAGAAAGAAGTATGCCATCTCTTTGGTGTCGCTTTCACTGGAAAAGACTGTCCCGGATTCAGAATTAACCTTCTTTATGTATTGGATAAGCTGATCCCCGCGAATCACCTGCTCACGGATTTCTCTTGGCGCGTACCTGTCGTTTAGCACGGTCTTTGGATTCGCCAACACTACAACGGAACGGTAATTCTCATAAAAATTACGTTCAAAAAGAGCTTTAGTTAAGAAGTTCCCTTTTTCATTGCTACGGATCTGCTTAATGAGCTCTAAATGCCTTTGGCCTTGCGTGATTGGAGAATAAATACCTTCTTTCCGGTTCCATACCGTCCGGATAAAATCTCCAGAATTATTGATGGTAATGTCTCCGTATAGGTTCTTGCATTCAATGACAAAATATCGCCCTCTGGTTATTACCAAAAAGTCAATCTGTGCCGAGAGCCCATTGTATTCCAAATAGAGGTCATGCAAAACAAACATAGGTATATAACTATTTTGAAGCTCAAACAGGATGGTGTTTTCACCAAAAATCCCGGCGTTCACTAGCTTTATCTCTTGTTCCAGTGCTGCTTTTATTTTCGCATCGGTAGCTACACCGAGCATCTGCTGTAGTTGCTCGAGTTGAGCGTTGGCGCTACTTTCCTTCTTAAGGATAACTGGCTCTTTGATCTTATCAAATAGTCCCATCTCTAATTCCATCCATTCATCAAAAGTATCTGAAAGTTTAAACATTATGCGAAGCTCGTTTTTGCCTCTCTGAGTTGCCCAGATTTGGCTCCTAATGGGACATTACAAAATAATCCAGTCAATCTTAGTATTATTGTCCCTTTACAGCGACTAATATATTAGCTCGGCCTATATGGTGCATTTATTTTTGTGACTTTTACTGTTCCATCTCCTTCAAAATCTGTAATAGTATATCCATTACTATTTAGAAACATAATCAAATCTTTATCGTATATATCCAATTTTGAAGCGGGACCTATTATTATTTCTTTGATTAAAGATTGTTTAATCAAAGAAAAATCCAAATCAACATAGGAGCATATATCATGATTTCGATATTCCGATTCGATGGATTTACGTTTGAAGCCCTGTACAATTACATTATCTTGATTGATATCGTTGATACGGTCCAAAAAGCGATATGAATCTTTTATTTTTCGAATTCGGCCAAATGGGTTATATATTAATCTCCATTCTCGTTCTTCTAAAAAAAAAGGATTTTTATATAGCGCGGAGTAGTATGACATGGTACTTACAATACTACTTATGCAATTAATAACCAGACTTTGGTTATATGAATCATTCCCATTTATCCAGGATGGCTCAATCTCTTTCTTAAAAATGTTCTCCAAAACCTGACCTATTTGAGATGTATCATAAACTATCTTTCCAAAAACAAATCCAGTGTACGGAGAAACTTGTAATCTTACAAATTCATCAGTATTAAACCCAATAGAGATTCCCATAGCATTTTCACCATACCGAGCCCACTGGCTTAGAAGACTTCTTTCTTGAGAAAAACAAGCAACATAATAGCTTTTTGATAGCTCATTGAAACTTTCATCAATAAAATAGTCAATTGTATTTTCAGCGATTCTATAATCTTTTGGTAGCATATTATTATAAATTAAGGTCATTTGTTTTACCACTTGGCATAAAAATGGCTTGATATATATGAGCTCTTCTGAGTCATTCGATTTTGCGATATTTGAAAGGCGGATTGAAGAGGTACTTATCATTTTAAAAAACGTCTCTACGCTGCAATAATGATAAACTCTCGATGGCATGTCAATATGCTCCGCACTACTCGAAAAATATTCGCTCATTCTTTTTCTATCAGTTTCCATTTTAAATTCTCCTCAATCATTAATAAACTATAGCAAAATTTCAAATACGAGCTTCAACTTTCATGTTTTACTGATGGATCTGAGATAAAACGGCCAGTCACCTGTGGCATTTAATAGTTTCATTATTTAAATGCTAAATAAAGATTCATCTATTATTTATAAGGCGCAATGGATGATCTAATATTTAGGAAATTTAAATCATAACCGTTTGATAGTAGGAAAAGTCTTAAGTCATTATCGTTAAGGTTAGTCTTTGGTCCCAGAATTATTTCTGATAGAAAAAATGGTTTTATTTGTGAAAAGGATATATCAAAATAAGATATTAATTGGTTCTGTCGAATAAAATAAGAAGGCTTTGATATAATAAAATTTTTATATCTCTCCTCGTGTTCAAAGTATTCTAGCATCCTATCAAAATAACGATAATTGGAAATATCATCGGTGTGAGATGTTCTTTTCTTTAAACTGAGAATATTTCCAAATGGGTAGTACACAAACCTTTTTTCATCCTCTTCTATAAAAGCTGGATTCTTATAAAAAACGGATGAATAAATTGATTTAGATAACAAATGAAGAAGAATATTATCATAGTCTGATTGAGAAGCTTCTGCTTTCTGAGATAGTGAGTCCAACTGGACTTTAATATAATTTTTTGTATTAACAATTAATTGATCAACATCATATATGACATCACCAAACATTGGGTTACTCTCACTGTTAAAATCTTCAAAAACCCCCTTATAAAATCCTAAAGCAATTCCGTTACCATCATTGGCATATCCTCGCCATTGACTTAGCAAGTCCCCATTGCCAGAAAAACAAGTTGCATAATAAGTAAGGTTTGATTCTTTCATCGAGTTTCCAAAAAAATCTCCAAAGTCAAAATTGTTAATAATATTATCTAAATAGGGGATATCTCTTAATCGGGCTTCTTTTTTATATGTAGAATAAATGACGTCAGAAAGAATATCATAAGCATATTGTATTTCATCAAAGTCATTTGATTTTGATATATTTGTCATTCTGAGTGAAGCACTTTCAATTATGAGTTTAAATACATCTAAGCTGCAATAATGATAAATGACCTTATTTTTACTATAATTTTTGTGGCTCGTACTAAATTTTTCAGACATATAATTGCTCTCCTTTTAACGTACGACTCCCTCAAGTATTGGAAACAGCAGGGCCGTGCGAGCAATATAGCGCTGGTTCTCATATACGAAGATTATTTCATCAAAGGCTACCTGGTACTTCTACTCAAGGTCCTGTGGTATAGAAGTATAGAGCCTTTATTTTCTCTTCATAGCTTGTCAAAAAGCGCTGTGAAAACTCAGTACCGATTGCCGCGGGGTCGAGGTTCTCGTCGATTATTTTTGTGAGATATGGTATAGCAATAAACCCTGGTATCGTCCAGTTTGCGGCGTCGATTCGGGCTCCTACTGATGATATGAAATAGACCATATTTCATATCCAAGGTTATAATAATAGCACCATAAAGATGGATTTTTTGGATATTTCATAATAAAATTATCCAGTGCCTTATTGATTTTAATCGTTACCATACTTTTCTGTAAATTTATACTTTTCGGGCTGATATGAAGCCAATAGATTGTATAGTATTTTGTAAACAAAATGGGAAGTTAAAATAAAGGGAAGCGAACACATTGTGCTTATATTTGTACTTTTATAATTTTCTTGCTTTGATTACAAAAGTTACAGGAAGCATCTTTGCTTTTTTTGCAAAATCGTCGTCCCGCGATTGCATCATTTCATCATCAGATTGCTCAATCATTTGCTCAATTACAAATCCCGCTTTTGCAAGCGCATTCACATAGGTTGATAGTTTACGATCTGATAGTGCGAGCACACTTTTATCAAGAGATACAGAGTACCAAGATTCATCGAAATAACATTTTTTAAAAACGAGCATATCATTTTCTATAGCAACACATTTATGTATAGGGTGAGACCAACTGAAAATAAATATGCCGTCTTTTTTTAGATAAGAAGCAATTCGGCAAAATGTACCCTCAAGGTCGGTGGTCCATCCTATAGCATAAACCGAATAAACAAAGTCAAAATAATCCACGGGTATGCCACATTCCTCTTCCATGGGGGAACAAATCAATTTTGCTAAAAGACCGAATGCCGCCAAATGTTGCTTCGCCTTTTCGATCTGTTCTTTTGACAAATCTATACCCCATAGTTAAGATGCTTTATGTTCCCCCAGATATTGCAAGGAATGACCGGTTCCACAACCTATCTCCAGTATCTTTTTTCCGGAGACATCGCCAAAAAGCTGACATTTTTCTTCTGAGACAAATGCTCCATATTTAGGGAGCGCAGTAGTTCCTAAAATATCATTTCCTTTTGTACCCCAAAAGTGGCAGTTTGTTTGATGAATAGTATCCTTGTCCATGTCGATTGAGATGGCACAGCTAACCTCGCCAGCGCCTATAATGTTCGTTCTATTAACAGAATTCTTGTCCATATTGGTACCATCCTTAAATATAAATAATTAGATAGTGTTTCTCAATGAGTGTCATAAACATTATGCGGAGTTCGTTCTCGCGCTTTGTAAATGTAGTTCCATGAGTTTCATAGTTCCGTGCGCTCGAGCTTTTCAGGTCCATTCAAAACCTGACTTTGAATCCATACTCATTCCTTACATTCTATCAATAGTTTATTGGCATCATACATAACTTTTGCATGATTTCTTTTAATCAACTCTTTTGTGAAAAGCTTACCTGTTTTCTTATCAAAACATTCTCTATAAATACAGTTGTTGCGAAATATTCCGCCCTGCTCTTTAGAGAAAAATTCTTCTTCCGCTTTGATATGATATTTGTATCGAAGCTCCTTATCGGTCCGTAGTTCCCCACATAAATATTCTGACGTAGTATAGATGATGAGCTGAAAGACGTTCTCAGTTGTATTTTTAAAGCAGTAATCAAGATAGTTGTACATAATAGAAGTCCCCACTCCAAAAGGGATCTGCCTGCCATAATCCGGAAACAAATCCATCCCGTCATGATGATGTTGTTCCACAATTTGCATAGGGGTATGTAGGATCATCCAATGTATTAAATTTGTGAATTGGCACATACCGCCGCCAATATCTTTCCCTACTTGCCCGTTATTGATGGTCAAACCTTCTCTATATCCTTTTTTTTGTGTGCATGGGCCTACTAACTTCCAAAATGAAAAGTATTCCCCGGGACGTATTATAACATTTGACACTTTAGGTGCGGCAATACTTAAATTCACCGCTTTATTTTCTTGTAGCTGTGCATCTACATTTCCCAGCTTTCGACGAATTAAGGATTTATGACTGTATACTAAAACGGGCAAAATCTCACTACTTTTTTTTACAGCGAATTTTTTAAAGGAGAACGAATTGAAAATATAGCGAATAACTCGGCACTTCAGTAAAGATATTTTATATGTAAATGGTGATATCTCACAGAAAAGTTTTCGCTTTTTTCCCATACTCTAATTCTCCTATTCATAAACTAGGACAATATATTGCAGTTATAAGCTGCTTGTGGCTTAAGCCTTAAGCGAAGTTTGAATACCTGCTTGAGCTATCAATTGCTGGTCTAATACGCAGCTCAGAGAGTACTCATAGCAACGTATTATATAAATAACCATTGCTGGTCTAATACGCAGCTCAGAGAGTACTCATAGCAACGTATTATATAAATAACCATATCGTGCTAGCAACGAACATCATAAACATAATGGGCAATTGAATGTTAGCTTCTATTCAATCAGCCCAGCGAAATAAGATTCGATATCAGTTATTGTCCGCTTGAAACCATCAAATGTTCCTGCCTCATTTACAAATCCATTGCAAACAATATCAACCATTTTTTTCTTCTTGAGTTTCCGCGGTTCAAATGATAACACTGTATCTCGAATAGAAATGTCAGTTACGAGTTCATCTACTACATTATCAAATGATTTATCACGAGGAATCAATCCCTCAAACATTGAGCGCATTTCCTCATCAGAACGTAGGACAACATAGTCCTGAGTTTTCCAAGCGCACCAAACATCGTAAGAGAATAGGTGTTCTATTTCAAACAGCATCTTGATATTGATAGAAAATAAGCTAACAATAGCCTCACTTGGCTGGATGTTCGCAATTTTTACCGGCATGTTCTGATGCTTTAATTTATATACCTCACTGTTGACTATTGAGTCTCTGGCATGTATTCCTGCGTAATCTTTATCAAGCAAAACATAAAGAAGGCTACTAAATCCGCTATAAAGCCATGCAGATGCCCAATCACAAAGTTGTGTTGTACCTGCTCCGTCATTTTTACAGATGATCCGCAGCGCATTACTGGTAACGAGGTTATCTAACGCAGGTGATAAAGTATGGATTGCCATCTTAAGGTACGCTATATCTGTCTCGCCTTCTACCATTATTGTTGGAACATCAGTCAATATATTTCTGTTGTAAATTTCTTTTGCCTTATCCAGTTGTTGTGATTGTTCGGCAATAAAAGGTGCAACTAATGGCATAAGCCCCATCTCATCCGCAATTTTAGCACTGCTTTTTCCGGTGACAACTTTTGTTTCTTCGCTACCAATTTCTTTTTTCTCAACATAAAATATAGATACACCTTCTTCACTTTTTTTCATATAAAAGGCCGGAGAATGCGTGGTGATAAAAATTTGAATATCCTTTGAATATTCAAAAAATTCATCAGCAAGTTCAAAGGCATTTGAGAGTTCCAATCCGTTTTCCGGCTCTTCAAATCCCCATATTGTTGTTATTTTTGCAGATCCCTGGTTCCTTGATTTTTGGTCTTCACTCGCAATGAATCTTAAAATAATTGGGATGTGGCGAGCTTGAATTCCATCACCTCTGGCAGTTAAGGGTACACTTGTTCCGCAAACGGTTCTGTTAGTTCGAAAAATAAGTGCTTTGAAAATATCGTTCAAGTCCTCTGGAACTTCCAATGCGCTTTTCAAATTTAATCTTTTTGCCACATCGATTGTAATCTTTTGAGTATAACCACTTAGTGCTTCCGAAAATGATTGAACTGAATCTGAAAAAGTTGTTCCAAGAGATGCTGTAACAGAGGTGTACAAGTCGCATAACAATGTTTTATAATAATCTAAACTTTTCACTGCTGGAACATATCTATATTTGATTCTCCGTAACGCAGTTGGTATTCTCGATCGAGATCCCGGTTTGTTACCATCTTTATCTGTAACCAAATCCGAAATCAGACCATCTTGTTTCCAAACTTTTTCCCATTTATATAATCCACCATCGGAAAACGTCTTTGGGACACTGAATAGGATGGAAACTGTAATTGCTTTAGCCTCTTTGCTTTTAGGCGGATACAAATATGTAAAATCATGCTGAAAATTATATGGGACACCACTATCAACTTCACCATTAAAAAACAAGTTAAGTGCTTTCAACACATTGGATTTTCCAGCATCATTCATCCCCACAAAAATGTTAAAATCATTAATTTTAATACTTTCACGTCTGATTGAACGAAAATTTTTAATTGTAATAGAGATAATGGTTATTTTATTGTCCATAATATATTCTCTCCATTAATAGATGTATTTTTAATTTCACAAACATTGTATCATTAATGAGCTTCCCATTATTGCTAAACTATGTATTTGTGCCAGCCTCGTAGTATAGCCAAACCTGGGTGTTCGTGCAATTAACTAATTTTACAATTTGCAAAGGCTATGTTTTATAAATACCAATATCCCGTATAAAATATTAAAATTTTACGTTTATTGAATAATTGTACCGCTTCCATTGTTAAAATTCAATATGATAATTACTGAGATTTATGAAAAAACGTGCTTTTTGCCGAATATTATAATCTTAGCTTCATATTGGGACAGATGTAATACCAGAGAATATCGTTTCCCATTAAAGTCTCTTGACTAATGTTATCGTAAATGATAACATAAAGATAAAGTAAAACATATACTATGAACGGAAGTGTATGATGGACTGGCAAGTGGAATACTACAAAAAGGAAAACGGGAGCATTCCCGTGTTGGATTTTTTGCTATCATTGGACGCAAAAATGCGTGCCAAAGCCTTTAGTGAAATAGAGTTGCTTGAAAAGCACGGCTCAAATCTGAGAGAGCCTTATGTCAAACCGATCAAAGGAGAGAAAGGCAGAGGGCTTTTTGAACTGAGAATAAAATTTGCATCCGGTATCAGTAGAATATTCTATTTCACATACAACAAAAATACTTTTGTTTTGCTGCATGGTTTTACAAAAAAAACAGAGCATACGCCCTCAGGAGAGCTTGAACGGGCGCTTAGGTATAAAGAAGATTATGAAAGAAGGTGTAATGATGAGTAAAGCAGGGGCAAAGTTTTCCGAAGTAAAAGCGCTTTTGATGAAAGACGAAGAATTCAAGTCGGAGTACGAAAAGCTGAAGCCGCGCTATGACGTAATTTCTCAAATCATTGAAGCGCGATCAAGCCAGAATATTACTCAGGAAGAATTGGCGCTTCGCGTTGGCACTCAGAAATCCAACATTAGTCGTTTGGAAAGCGGAACATACAACCCATCACTTGACTTTCTGACTAAAGTGGCTAGTTCCTTGGGGAAAAAAGTACAGGTTACATTAAAATAAAAGACAAATATATAGATTAAAACTGATAAGGCGCTGTTCATCGCAGGTATGTGATGGATGGCGTTTTTTTATTCAAATAACTAACTGCAAAAATGTACATTGACCGCTTTTATATAGATAGTGCCACAGGGGGAAGTCTGTCTGTTACAGGAGCATGCTGGCCTTTTTCTTTTCCCCCCAACCCCCCTTTTCACCAGCTGGTAACAGGGATTACCTGCTGAAAAAAGAATAGGGAGTATGACCAATACAAAAGAAAATGAAGAGTTAAGGGCGTTCAGAAATGAGCGCCTTTTCTTATGCCTGAAAGGAGGCAAATCTATGCCATATATAACTCCGGAACAGCTTGCGCAAGCAAAAAAAATTGACCTGCTTTCGTATCTGCAAACCTGTGAACCGCAGGAATTGAAGAAAACAGGCCCACATGAGTATTGCACCGTCACGCATGACAGTTTGAAAATCAGCAACGGCAAATGGCACTGGTTCAGTCATGGGATCGGCGGCAAAACTGCGCTGGATTATTTGATTCATGTGCAGGGAATGCAATTTTTAGATGCAGCCCTTTTGCTTTGTGAGGGAATATCAGCTCCTGCCCAGCAGATAAAACAACCCATGCCACCGCCAAAATCCTTTGAATTGCCAGAGGGCAACAGTGACCACAAGGTTGTTACCAACTACCTGATAGACCGCGGTATCGACCCGGATATCATCAAACTTTGCATTCACGCTGGAACACTGTACGAGAGCCGGGATCATCACAACTGTGTGTTTGTGGGCAGGGACAGCGGGGGAACACCGCACTTTGCTTCCATGCGAGGTACCTACGGCGACTTCAAGCAGGATGTCGAGAGCAGCGACAAACGGTACAGTTTCGTCGTGCCGTCCTCACAACCCAGCAGTCGATTTTTAGCAGTGTTTGAAAGCCCCATCGACGCCCTATCCCATGCCACCTTGCGCAAGATGAAAAGCAGGGCGTGGGACAGATATCATTTCCTTTCACTCAGCGGTTGCTCCCCACTGCCGCTGATGCAATACCTCACCGGCCATCCTGAAATTGACCATGTCTATTTGTGTCTGGACAATGACAAAACCGGGCTGGAAAACATGATAAAAATTCAGGGCCTTCTATGGAAGCATGAAATTTTTCGTAATTACATTGTCACCACGGAGCCACCGCCTATTGGCAAAGACTACAACGAATATCTGTTATCTGTGCTGGCTCAACAGAAACAAACGATCAAACAAGCTAAACCAGAGAGGAGTATTGCCAGATGAAAACCGCGAATATTACAATAGAATTTGACGCCGTAAAGCTGAACGCGCTGCAATTTCACCTTGCGAAAAGCAATGTCAGTTTAGAGGACGAATTACAAAAATCCATTCAAAAGCTATATGAAAAAAACATCCCGGCCAATGTCAGGGAGTATGTGGAGTATACAGCCGAAGCCGTGCAGGAATCTCCTGTGCGGAACAAATAACAAGGAGGGAAACGCTATGAAAAGACCACTTGCCTACATTTGTTCCCCACTGAGGGGGAACTACCCTGGCAACACCGAAAAGGCCCGCCAATACTGCCGCAAGGTTTACGAGGCCGGATATACCCCGATTGCACCGCATATCTTTTTTCCGCAGTTCCTAAACGACGCCATCCCGGAAGAACGCAAGGACGGTATGGATATGTCGTGCCAACTGCTCCGCCGCTGTCATGTGCTGGTTGTCTGCGGCGACAGTATTAGCGACGGGATGATGAATGAAATCGCAATGGCCGGACGGCTGAACATCACGGCCACTACGCTTGACGGCATTTTGACCGTAAAAGCACAGGGACGGACGCCAAAAGCTGTTGAGGAAAATGCCTGATACGCCGGTTACACTGGGCAGTCTTTTTGACGGCATCGGCGTATTTCCTCTTGCTGCATCCCGTCACGGAATTACTCCCGTGTTTGCAAGCGAGATAGAGAAAGCACCTATCTCGATTACCAAAAGGCACTTCCCCGGGATGGCTCACCTGGGCGACATTACGGCGATTGACGGTAGAAAAATCCCCGTTTGTGATGTTCTGACATTTGGCTCACCCTGCCAAAATTTAAGCTTAGCTGGACTGCGTACCGGGCTTGCGGGCGCACAATCCGGCCTGTTCCATGAAGCAACCCGGATTATACAGGAAATGAGGGAGGCAACCAATGGCATATATCCAGCTTTCGCTGTTTGGGAAAACGTCATGGGAGCTTTTTCTTCAAATGACCGGATGGATTTTAGAGCCGTGCTACAGTCGTTTACAGGTACCGAAGTTCCAATGCCTGTTACGGGCAGATGGGCAAATGCCGGAATGGTGCGAGGGTATCAGCCTGACATCGTTTGGCGCGTGCTGGACGCCCAATATTGGGGCGTCCCCCAGCGCCGTAACCGAATCTTTCTCGTGGCAGATTATCGAGGTCAGCGTGCCGCGCAAATATTATTTAGGCCCGATGCCCTGTTCAAAGATTCTTCGCCTGTCACGGCAAGCCGGGTGCAGTCTGCCCCCGGGAATCGAATATCTTCTAATGAAGCAGGGCGGAAAATACCCGTCATTTACCCGTTTCAAGAAAGAAAAATGCGCGGCGCGGCCAGAGAATGCGATGCAAAAGGATTCCTTGCAAGTTTTGGAAAACCAACTGACCCTTTTCCCACCCTGTTAGCAAGCGAGCCAAGTATATTCGCATGTTGGCAGGGTAGTGCCTATCATAATGGGTTCATCCGCTGCCTTACCCCAATCGAATGCGAACGGCTCATGGGCCTGCCCGAGGGGTGGACAGCCTTCGGGTATGACGGAAACCCAATCAGCGATGCTGCACGGTGCAAGGCATTGGGCAACTCCATTGTCTTGCCTTGCGCCGAATATATTATGTCAGGAATATCGGAATTATTGAAAGGAGTTTAAGAAATGAACGTATTGATTGTGGTACCTGAAAAAGTACCCCGCGAGGCTGAAATCGGGGACGATTTACATTCTATGCAGGAGATTGTGGGCGGCACAATAGAGGCCGTCTATCCCTACCAAGACCCGGTTGCACTTGTTTGCAACGATGAGGGAAAACTTGACGGACTGCCTCTGAACCGCAGCATTGAGGACTACGATGTGATAGCTGGAACCTTTTTTATCTGTGGCTTAAGCGAAGATAATTTCGCACCCCTGTCCCCGGAATTGATGGCGAAGTACAAAGATAAGTTCTATAGCCCCGAGCTGTTTTTCCAAGCTGGAGGCCAGATTCATTCTGTAAAGGCGCATCCGCCAAAGAAACCGCATCCCAAGAAAAAGGAGGAAATAGGCCGTGAATGAGCCTGCTATCAATGCCTATATCACCAATTTAGGCAAGTACAACGAAGGTATTTTAGCGGGCGAATGGCTGGCCTTGCCCACTACCACCGAGCAGATGCAGCAGACGTTAAAGAATATCGGAATCGACGGCATCTGCTACGAAGAATATTTCATCACGGACTACGAAACCTCCGTCAACGGCCTGTATAATATCTTACCGGAGTACGCCAATCTTGACGAATTGAACTACCTTGCGTCGGTTCTGGATGAACTTCCGGAGGATGATTTAGAAAAACTGGAGGCCGCCGTTGAGTATGGTGACCATACAGGCAGCGTCAAAGATATTATTAATCTGGCGCAGAACCTTGATTGCTACGATTATTACCCGGACATTCATAATGAGGAAGATTTAGGCTGCTACTGGATTGAGGAAAGCGGCTGTTATGAGGTGCCGGAAAATTGGGCGGCGTACATCGACTATGAAAAATTTGGGCGGGATATTGCCATGAATGAGAGCAGCACATTTACAGAAGGCGGCTACGTCGTGAATAACGGCGATGGCTTCCAAGAGTATTATGACGGTAAAGAAATCCCAGACGAATACAAAGTTTTCGCCTATCCAAAACGGGAGAAAACACCGCAGAAAAAGCATGACCCGGAGCAAAGACATAAACCACAACCAAGCCGTGACGAGCGTTAACCCAGTAGGTACGAGAAAGGGCAGCCATCGGCTGTCCTGTCTTAGCAAGCACTGAATTTGTACGCCACAAATTCGCTTGTCAGGGGAAATCCCCTGAAACCCCAATCATTTGCTGGCAGAAAGGAGTTGAAAGCCTACTATGAAACAAATTACCAAACGCCAACATTTGCGACTAGACCCCGGTACCCGCCGTCGTCTTGAAATGTTGGCCGAAAAGTCAGGAAAGTCTATGTCGGCGGTTGTCCGGCTGCTGATTGAGGGTTCGGCTATCCGCGAAATGCCGACTGCCGACTACCATGCCATGGCCGCCGAGCTTCACGCCATCGGAAACAATTTAAACCAGATTGCCCGCATTGCCAACATCACCGGTCAGATAGATAAAACTGCCTAATCTAACACATTGAAGAATAATCTTATGATCTCTGTGAACAGTTCATAAAAAAGATATAAGCCAGTCTGATGGATAAATCTTAAAAAGGTGTGTTTTTCATAAAGTGTATAAACTCATACGGAATATGTTTTCTATGTAAAACTATAGCTGTTTTGTGGGAGGAATTAAATAATGAAAAGTTGGGCATTAAGAAATTACGGCGCAGATAAGTTGCATAATATCAATAAAGGCATATTTGTTTTTATTACAGTATTTATCGTTATAAGTATATTCACCTCTTGCAAAGTAAATAATTCATCCAGTTTCAAAACAATTCAAGCCGACTCTTTTACTGTTTCAGTACCCAAAGAGTGGGCAAGTGAAACCAAACCAGAGGTCATATTTAAAAAAGGAGATCAACAAATTGGCGGTATAGTTGTGCTAGGCTATTATCCAACAGAGCCAATTTCTCAACTATATGGAAATCATTATGAAGTAATTAATTCGGAAGAAGTTAACACTTTATCTATACCTGCAATAAAAGTAACCTTGCGGCGGACTCAACCCGCAGCAACAGGTGATTTGTCATTTGTTGATGAACTTCATTATTTTTTCATACCGGAAAATAGCACAGTTGCATACGATTTGAATTTTAATTCTAGTCTGGTGGATCATAACACAGCGGAATCAATAGCGGAAAGTTTCAAGTTGGAAAGTTCGGACGGAAGTTCACACTGACCAAACGAAAAAAACGTAGAATCCATGTGTGCGGTTTTTTTGACGCTTACATTATTCCATGCAAAGTGCTGAATTTGTTTCAATTTCCTAAGTCTATCATAACATACCTCTGAATGTACTAAAGATAACGTCATTAATAGCACACCTTCAAGTGTCGAAAACAACTTTAGATTACCTCAGTAAAAGTATCCCTACCAAACAAAAAAAACGTGAGTTTCGGCGGGGTTATCTCCATGCCTATCCATTATATACCCTTCCAAACTTTACGGTTTGGAGGGGTATATGTGTTTTTGGGGTATGCTCAGAGGCCGCTATTAAGTAGCGGTTTGGTGTAAACGAGCGAACATCATTTTACATTTTGCTTTTAGCATTATTGGATTATCCAATAATGAACTATGCCTTTCAACGGATAATCGTCGTCATAATGGCGCAGCCTCACATCATTTAATACGTTTTTATGCAGCGTGTATTTCTCTTCGGAACCGGAGAGAAAACTGCGCTGTTTTTTTATACTCTGGACGCACTCCTCATATCCGCGGCCCACCTTCTTCGTTTTCGTTTACTCAAATTGAAACGAAAACGGAGGAAGTACAATGTTTGAAAATAATAATGATATGCCTTTGGAGTGGAGGTTTACCAGTTACATAGAAAAAGTGATAATTCACGCCAGAATCGATTACCTGCGCCACCACGGATGCATCTACGACCACGAGGAATTGGTCGATGAAGTGCCGGAGCGCGCCGAACAAGCTGATGATGGGATACTAGACGAAAAATTTCTACTGGCGACGGTCACGGCAGCCACACTGGAGCAGATAGCCACCGGGGAACGGCTGTATCAGGCAATTCGTAGTTTGTCTCCGACGGAGAAGGAAGTGTTGTACCAGCTTTTTATATTGGGACACAACACAAAAGAAGCTGCGCTGGCAATGGGCGTAACCATCAATTGGATACAAAAGCTGAAAAAACGCACATTATCCAAGCTTCGTACTACTTTAGAACAAGGGGAGGATTGAACATGACAGACTTTGCCGCCACGCTTAATATGGCGCGGCAGGGTGACCGCAAGGCCATAGAACAACTTTTACTGCTTTATGAACCATTGATAGGCCGATACAGCCGAATTAACGAGAAGGTAGATGAGGATTTGAGGCAGTTTATTAGCCTGAGAATTCTCATTTCCTTAAAAAATTTTTCAAAACAGTCCGCTTTTTAGAACTCCCAAACGCCTTTATAGGATGAGAGGGTAAAAAAAGACTTCCCCTCCATGAACATTGAAAATTGAATAGGACAAACCCGGATACGTTCGGGATACGCGCCCAATGGGGCAGCCGTGCGGCAGGTACGCCATAACCTTTCTTTGGGGAAGCGAGCGATAAATACCGTGCCGTAAGCAGGTCATGGCAGGCCTGTTGGCGAAGATCGTGCGTCCCGACATAATGATACTTCCGTCTTGAACGCATCACCGCATTGGACGGCACACCCATCAGTATGGGAAGGGGTGAAATACCCATGAGGCAGCGGCCCGCTGCCGTCCGGATTGTCTATAAGTGAACGAAAACGTGTAGAGAAGGAAAGCCGCGCCGAAAAAGCCGACACCCATTTGGGACAGCGAGCCAAAGTTACGTCGCGGCTTTGTTTCTTATACATACAGATGGATGAAGTAAAGAAGGAGGATGTATTATGGCCACAAAACAAACCGTAGTAAAAACAGAACCTATGCCCATGCTGAAAACCGTAGAGCAAATGAGCAAAATTAGCGGGCTGGGAGAAAATAAACTCCGTGAGCTGATGGATAAAGGAGAAATCGAGTATGTCCAAAATGGAAACCGGCGGCTATTGAGTAATCAGTCTATCTGGGACTGGTATATTCGCAATCGTGTTATGCCTCGTTCTCTTTCGGTGAAGGGGGACTGCGAGTTATGTCGATAAGCCCAAGGCAAGTCAAAAACAAACGTGATGCAAATGGTATGCCGACTGGCAGGCCCGGAACCGTATATGATGTCAATATCAAGTACAAAATAAATGGGGAAAGAAAAGTTTATGGTAAAAAAGGCTTTTTGACGAAGAAAGAAGCTGCAGCACATGAGGCTGAAATGAAAGTCAAATTGTCTGCTCCTGAATACAAACCACTCTCTGCGGAGCAATCTAAATTGACGGTTCAGAAATATTTGGAACAATGGGTGCAGAGTCATGGAAAAGCCAATTTACGACCCGGTACATTTGATAATTATAAGAGTCAGATTAAAAACCATATTGTACCCAATATAGGACAAGTGCAGTTAAGGCAATTAACTCCGGAAATCATAGATGGAATGTACCAAAAACTTTTTGACCAAGGTCTTTCGCAAAGCACCGTTAAATACACACAATGTGTTTTAAGTGTCGCGCTGGAGGCTGCCCGTAAGTACCACTACATTAATACCAATCCTGCCAATGATATTATTACTAAATTTGGCAAGCAAGGCAAGACACCTGATCCGTACACAGTAGAGCAGATGCAACAGCTTATGGGGAACGTAATGGGAACGCAATGGGAAATGATTGTTGTTCTAAGCGGTATGTATGGTCTGCGGCGCAATGAGGTTTTAGGGCTGCGCTGGGATAATGTAGACATGAAAAACGACACATTTGGCGTGATAGAACAGCTGCCATATAAAGTGCCGTCCGGAACGGAGCGTATCGAATTGATGGCTCCAGTCAAGTCAGAAGAACGAACCCTGCCAATTACGGAAGTAACAAGGCCATACTTTGAAAGGCAGTTTGCTTTGCAAGAAAAACAAAAAGAGATGGCGAGGCTGTCCGGGCAGGAGTATTTTGACAACCGTCTTGTTATTTCAAAACCTAACGGAATGCCCATGCGCGCGGAGCGTGTGACAGTAAATTTTGCTCAGCTTTTACGCCGTTTGAATATGCCTCACATCCGTTTCCACGATCTGCGCCATTCCGCGGCCACAAACATGCATCAGCTTACAGGCGACTTTTATACCGTCGGAAAAATTTTAGGACATAGCTTAAAAGGCGTGGGAATCCAACTCAATATGTCGTCTACCTTAGAGGCCGTCACAGAGCGATATGTTGATGTACGGCTGGAAAGGAAAAAGACGGTTTTAGATGCATATCACAATGCGCTGCATCCACAAAAGGATGCAAAAAAAACTTTGAACAGGGATAAAAAGGAGATGGAAAGGTAGTTTTTCTTTATGATTTTCTATAGTCCTTTAAGGACTTTTATGGGGTTTGGTCACCATTTGGTTACCAAAATGCAAAATTGGAATCAAATTACACATGGATAAGATATCTAATCGAACACTTTTAAGGATGTGATAAAGATGGGCAAGAGGAATGAAAGCCTAAAAAACCCAGTATCCATGAGGAAAAAGAAAAAGTCCACCAGCATAAGCTGATGGACTTTTTTGGCGGAGAGGATGCGACTCGAACGCACAATGCCTTGCGGCACACCACATTTCCAATGTGGCTCCTTACCATTAGAATACCTCTCCAAATGGCAATTCGTTGGCTGCTTTATCAAGCAACTCTGATATTATATCGAATGTTCAGAAAAAAATCAAGCCCTAATTTGCAGATATTTGATTTTTTATGGAAATCTGCTGATTAACCCTTGCACAGCAAATCATAGTGTTATAATATATTCCTATATTCCATTCCAAATCTAGGAGGTATTCGTTTGAAAAGATCGGAGATAACCGAATTATATTCCAGAACTGCGGAGTTTGGCGATACGGTCGTCACGGTTTGCGGCTGGGTTCGCACAATTCGTGATTCAAAGGCACTTGGTTTTATTGAACTGAATGACGGCAGCTGCTTTAAAGGAGTCCAAATCGTATTTGAGGCCGATAAGGTTGATAATTTTGCTGAAGTGGCAAAACTGAATGTTGGTTCGGCGGTTACGGTAACCGGCAAATTGATTGTTACCCCGGAAGCGAAGCAGCCGTTTGAAATTCATGCTGAAAAGATTGAAATTGAAGGCCTTTCCACGCCGGACTATCCGCTCCAGAAAAAGCGCCACTCGCTTGAATACCTGCGTACGATTGCGCATCTGCGCCCGCGTACCAACACATTCAGCGCGGCGTTCCGGGTGCGTTCCGCAGCGGCCTATGCGATTCATAAGTTTTTTAACGAAAGCGGCTTTGTGTATGTTCATACGCCGCTTGTTACCGGCAGCGACTGTGAAGGAGCGGGTGAAATGTTCACTGTGACCACTCTGGATGCGGACAATCCTCCCCGTACGGAAAATGGTGCTGTGGACTATTCTCAGGATTTCTTTCAAAAGCATACTTCACTGACTGTTTCCGGCCAGCTGGAGGCAGAATGCATGGCAATGGCTTTCGGCAAGGTGTACACCTTCGGCCCGACCTTCCGTGCGGAAAAATCCTATACGCAGCGCCACGCGGCGGAATTCTGGATGATAGAGCCGGAAATCGCGTTTGCCGATCTTGGGGACGACATGAAGCTGGCTGAAGATATGATGAAATTTGCGATCCGCTATGTTATGGATACCTGCCCTGCCGACATAGAATTTTTCAATAAATTTGTGGACAATGGTTTGGTTGAGCGTCTGAGCAATGTGGTCAGTTCCAATTTCGCATGCGTCACTTACACCGAAGCAGTGGATATTCTGAAGAAGAACAACGACCGGTTTGAATACAAGGTGGAGTGGGGCACGGATTTGCAAACCGAGCACGAAAAGTACCTGACGGAACAGGTGTACGGCAAGCCTGTGTTTGTAACCAATTATCCCAAAGAGATCAAAGCTTTCTATATGCGTATGAATGACGACGGAAAAACGGTTGCGGCGGTTGACCTGCTGGTGCCGGGCATTGGCGAAATCATCGGCGGCAGCCAGCGCGAGGAGCGTATGGAAGTGCTTCAGCAGCGGATGAAAGACTTTGGACTCAACGAGGAAAATTACTGGTGGTATCTGGATTTGAGGCGCTACGGCGGTACCAGGCATGCCGGTTTCGGCCTTGGATTTGAACGTTTGGTAATGTATTTGACCGGAATTGCAAATATCCGCGATGTCCTCCCATTCCCACGTACAACGGGAACCGCGGAGTTTTAGATGTAAAATACGGGCATGGGTGGGAATGTAGAAAGGGAGTAATGAATTATGGCAATGTGGAAAGAAAGTTTAAAAATCGGCGTAACCCTGATCGACAGTGAGCACAAGGAACTGTGTGATCGGATCGACCAGCTCTTTGCCGCCTGTAATCAAGGCAAAGGAAAGGATGAAATTATTAAGACGTTGGAGTTCCTTGAATCCTACACCATTAAGCATTTTTCCGATGAAGAGAAACTCCAGCGCAGCAGCTCTTACCCAAAGGTCGCGGAGCACAAAGAGATGCATGAGTTTTTCAAAAAGAAAATCGCGGATCTGAAGCAAGATATTTTGGAGCACGGCGCATCTGTCGGTGTTGTTTCCAAAACAAATTATTTCTTAATGGACTGGCTTTTAAACCATATTCAGAAGGTGGATACGGAGCTGGCAAATTATATTCATTAAAAATTCGCCGATGGGAAAGATCCCCATCGGCGAATTCTGTTGACGAGATATACAGAAATGAGCATATAATATCTATGGAAATAAGCAAAATCGAGAAAAATGCAGGATATATATTTTGGACTTGCAATTTAATGTGTTGTATACTACAATAATATATGTTTTGGTATTGATTTTGCATTTTATATTAAGGAGATGCTCATATTGGATTTCTTGTCAATGTCGGCTGCGGATTTAAACGGAATCAAAGCGGAGTTGGAGGAAAGTTATCGCCGGTTTCAGGCGAAAAAGCTTCAGCTTAACATGGCACGGGGGAAGCCCTCCACCCAACAGCTTGAGCTTTCCATGGAGATGCTGGACAGCTTGAATTCGAAATCCGATATGCATTCTTCAACCGGAGACGACTGCCGCAACTACGGCTTGCCTGACGGTCTGCCGGAGCTGCGGGAGCTGTTTGCAGAACTGATGGGCGTGGACGATCACAATATTATCGTGGGCGGCAATTCGAGCCTGAACATGATGTTCGATGCGATTTCCTGTGCAATGACACACGGATTTGCAGGCTGTGAACCGTGGGGAAGGCAGGGCCACATTAAATTTCTGTGCCCATCGCCCGGCTATGACCGGCATTTTGCCATCACAGAATATTTTGGCTTTGAAATGATCACTGTTCCCATGCTTTCCACAGGCCCGGATATGGATGTTGTGGAAAAGCTGATTGCAAATGATACGGCCGTTAAGGGAATTTGGTGTGTGCCCAAATACTCCAATCCGACCGGAATTACCTACTCTGATGAAACTGTCCGCCGTTTTGCGGCTTTAAAACCCGCGGCAAAGGACTTTAAAATTTTCTGGGATAACGCGTATTGTGTTCACGACCTGAACGATACGCCGGACGTTTTGCTGAATTTATGGCATGAATGCAGAAAAACACATAATGTCGATATGCCGATTTTCTTTGCTTCCACAAGTAAAATTACGTTCCCCGGGGCGGGGGTTGCGGCAATGGGCGCAAGCGAAAGCAATCTTACTGTTCTGAGGGAACACTATTCCTTTCAGACCATTGGGCCGGATAAGCTTAACCAGCTGCGTCATATCTACTTCCTCAAGGATATGGCCGGAGTTGAAGCACAGATGAGACGCCACCGTGCCATTATTGAACCGAAGTTTAAAGTGGTGACGGATGAACTGGAGGCCGCGCTTGGCGGAAAGGGAATCGCTTCCTGGACGAATCCGAATGGCGGCTATTTTGTCAGTGTGGATGTAATGGACGGCTGTGCCAAACGCGTGGTTTCTCTTTGCCGGCAGGCGGGCGTAATCCTGACCGGGGCGGGCGCGACCTACCCTTATGGCAAAGACCCGCACGACAGCAATATCAGGGTGGCGCCCACTTATCCGCCGGTTGAGGAACTGGAGCAGGCCATGAATTTGTTCTGTATTTGTGTGCAGCTTGCCGCTGTGGAAAAGCTTTTAAAGGAATAAACGGAGGGGGAGAAATTCTCCTCCTTCTTTTTTGCTAACTTATACTAATATTCTTCTCAAATCGATTGACATTTTCGGGTAATGACAATATAATTAACTTTGTTACGTCTGCGAGGATTCACAGAAAAACATCGCATTGGAGGATATACGCATGAAGCGAGTAGCAAAGCCAGTATTTTTCATCGTCGCCCTCCTCATACTGTTTTTAACCTATACCGCAACCTTTGGTATTAAGGGGCAAAACGGGGATAATTCGACCTCCTACATAAAGGGTGTCGGCGACATCAGATGGGGAATTGACATTAACGGCGGCGTCGAGGCTACATTTAGCCCGGAAACCACAACAAAGGCGACCAAAGAACAAATTGATTCGGCAAAAGCAATTATTGAGGTTCGCTTAACCTCAGGCCACATTACGGATTATGAACTTTATACCGATTATGACCATGATCGTATTATTGTTCGTTTCCCATGGAAAAACGGCGAAAAGACTTTTGATCCGGAAAGTGCGATTCAGGAACTTTCCGCAACTGCCATGCTTACCTTCCGCGAGGGCGGGGAGTATACGACAACAACGACAGGCTCTGATGGACAACCTGTGTATAAAACGCCCAAAGGAACCACTGCGACAAACATTATTCTGCAGGGCAGCGATATTAAAAGCGCTAAATCCGAAATGTCGCAGGATCAGACAACAGGAAAATCCAGCTATCAGGTCGGCCTTGAGCTAAACGACAGCGGCACAACGAAGTTTGCCACTGCGACTCAGAACCTTCAGGGTCAGGTCATCTCCATCTGGATGGATGACGTCATGATTTCCAGCCCGAGAGTGGACGCTGTCATTACGGATGGCAAATGCTCCATTCAGGGTAACTTTACGGCGGCGGAAGCTTCCTCTCTGGCCAATAAGATTAATGCCGGTGCGCTTCCGTTTAAACTTACCACAACAAACTTCAGCACAATCAGCCCGCTGCTCGGTTCTTCTTCCCTGCGCGCCATGCTGATTGCAGGCTGCATCGCGTTTGCGTTGATCTGCCTGTTTATGCTGTTGGTATTCCGTCTTCCGGGCTTTGTTGCAATCATTGCGCTGCTCGGTCAGATTGGCCTTTCTTTTGCGGCTGTTTCGGGTTACTTCCCGTTTGTCAACAGCTTCACCATGACTCTGCCCGGTATTGCCGGTATTATTCTTTCAATCGGTATGGGTGTTGACGCCAACATCATTACAGCATCCAGAATTAAAGAAGAAATATGGGCGGGCAAAACGCTTGACGGAGCCATTCAAAAAGGCGATGACAACAGCTTCTGGGCAATTTTTGACGGTAATATCACCGTTATCATCGTTGCCTTGATTCTGATGGGCGTGTTCGGGCCAACGAATATTCTTTCCATGCTGTTTGGGCCGTCAACAACAGGCTCCATCTATTCCTTCGGTTACACTTTGCTGATTGGTATTATTGGCAACTTCGTCTTTGGTGTGACTGCAACCCGTTTGATGACGAAATCTCTTGCCGGGTTTAAGTTTGCACGCAACAGCAAATGGTTATTTGGAGGTGCGGCAAAATGAAAACCTTTAAAATCAGATTCTTTGAAAACAGAAAGCTTTTCTTCGGAATTTCAATCGGCATTATGGCAATCGGGCTGATTTTTAACGTCATTTTCGGGACCAAGCTCGATATTCAGTTTACCGGCGGCGCTGTAATCAAGTATTCTTATGCGGGCTCCATTCAGCAGGAAGAAGTAGAAAAGATCGTACAGGATACTGCGAAAAAGGATGTTACCGTTCGTATCCTTGAAAATGTAAAATCTGCCGACGGTTCTGCTGCAAAGAATAATGTTTCCATTTCTTTCGCGGGTACCGAATCCATTTCACTGGACAGCCAGCAGGCAATCGCAAAAGCGCTGATTGCGAAATACCCGAATGCGGGCTTCCAGCTTGTGGAATCCAGCTCCGTTAATCCGACCATGGGGCATAGCTTCTTTATTAAATGCCTGGCCGCCGTGGCGATTGCGTTTATTCTCCTTATCATTTACATTGCGATCCGTTTCAAGAAGATTGGCGGTATGACCGCCGGTATCATGGCTATTATTGCCCTTCTGCACGACGTTGCAATGGTTTATTTCACATTTATTATCTTCCAGATTCCACTGAACGACAGCTTTATCGCCGTTGTGCTTACGATTCTGGGCTATTCACTGAACGATACGATTATTATCTATGACCGTATCAGGGAAAACCGCAGGCTTCTAGGCCCCAAAACACCGTATTCCGTGCTGGTTAACACCAGTATCAACCAGACCTTTACCCGTTCGCTTTATACCGCCGGCTGTACTTTTGCGGCAATTGCGACCGTGTACGTTGTCGGTCAGTTTTTCGGGCTTACCAGTGTTGTCACATTTGCCCTGCCAATGATGGTGGGCGTTGTGACCGGATGTTATTCTTCCGTCTGCATCGCCGGCCCGCTTTATGTTATGTGGGAAAATCACAAAATGGCGCAGAAGGCTGCAGAAGCAAAATAGTTTCATTCTGAAAATAGCAGGCAACACCGGTGTGCAATTTGCACGCCGGTGTTTTTTGCTTTAATTATTAAGATTCTGTTCACTTTTGCGCAGCCTTTGATTCAGGCTCTGTATGTAAACACAGCAGTCTTGGTGATTTCGGTTTAAGTACAAAGATTTTTATTGATCAGACAAGACCACTTGGAAATAACATGGTATAAATTTTTATTATTTGCTTTAAACTCCTCAATGATTGAGATATAATAAATATATTAAACAATTTGGAAAGCGGGTGTTTTAATGGCTGCCAATTTTACCGTACCATTGTCCAAAGTAATTCAGGAGCTCTCACTGGATGTAATTGATATGCCGGGCGATCCCGAAAAAATGCTGGTCTCCTCCACAGATGTAAATCGTCCCGGGCTTGAATTGAACCGGTTTTATGATTACTACGATAATAATCGTATTCTTATTTTCGGAAATGCGGAAACCGCTTTTTTGACATCTATCTCCAGTCAGGAACGATTGAAAGTGTTAAGTGAAATTTTTTCAAAAAAGCCTCCCGCCGCTATCATTGCAAGGGGATTGGTTCCAATGCCCGAACTTTTGGAAGCCACCAAGGCGAACGGAGTTCCTGTTTTGAGCACCGCTGAAACAACTTCCAGCCTGGTTGCCGCATTGGTATCTTTTATGAATGTGGAACTTGCCCCCCGCATCACCCGCCACGGTGTGCTGGTCGAAGTTTACGGCGAAGGGATTCTGCTGGTCGGGGACAGCGGCGTGGGCAAAAGCGAAACCGCAATCGAACTGATCAAGCGCGGCCACCGCCTCATTGCGGACGATGCGGTTGAAATCCGCCGCGTTTCAGCCAAGTCCCTTGTTGGACAGGCTCCTTCCAATATCAGGCATTTTATTGAGCTGCGCGGCATAGGTATTATCAATGCGCGCAGAATTTTTGGTATGGGCGCTGTAAAGCTTACTGAAAAAATTGATCTGGTCATTAACCTGGAAATTTGGGATAATAAAAAGGTTTACGACCGCATGGGCATCGACAGTGAATACACTGAGATCCTTGGGATTAAAGTGCCGGTTTTGACTATTCCGGTAAAACCCGGCAGGAACCTTGCCATTATAATCGAGGTTGCCGCTATGAACAACCGCCAGAAAAAGATGGGCTACAATGCGGCGCAGGAGCTGCTGCAAAGCCTCGGCATGGATCTTTCCGCCATGCAGGAACAGGAGAAAAAGCTGGATTTGGATTTATAATTTAATGCCAATTTCAGAAGACGCATAGAGACAGGGAGTAAAAATGAATATTATAGCAGATACACACATGCATACGACTGCATCAACGCATGCATACAGCACTTTGCAGGAAATGGTTCACGCTGCCGCGCTGAAAAAACTTTACGCGGTTGCAATTACCGATCATGGCGTCAATATGCCGGCTGCGCCGGGGACATGGTATTTCCATAATATGAGGGTGATTCCTCATCGGCTTGAGGGTGTTCTGGTTTTGCGCGGGCAGGAAACCAACCTTATTGATTATAATGGGACGATTGATCTTGAACCGGACTGTGTAAACGATCTTGACTGGATCGTCGCTTCCATTCATGGAATTTGCATGCCGAAAGAGAAACCAACCGTGGAATCCGTCACAAATGCCTGGATGCAAATTGCCAGAAATCCAAAAATTAATGTAATCGGGCACAGTGGTTCCACGGAGTACCAATATGATTATGACGCCGTAATTCCGGAATTTGGCCGTCAGGGCAAACTGGTGGAACTTAACGAGGGAACTTTTTTTAACCGGAAAAAGTCTTTGCGGAATTGTAAGAAAATTATGGAGCTTTGTAAGAAGTACAGTGTACCGGTGATTGTTAATACTGATTCGCATTTTTCAACACAGGTTGGGTGCTTTCAGAATTCGCTGAATCTTTTGGAAGAAATCGGCTTTCCGGAAGAATTGGTGGTGAATTCCGGAGTCGCGCGTTTTCAGGAGTATCTGAAGCAGTATACCCATGTTTTTGAAGATCCCCTTTTAAATCATGATTAATCGGAGGAAATGATGAATCAAATTGATCAATTTGCTCATCTGGCCGAACAGAGTGGCTGCCAGGTTTTGCGCAATGAGCCGATGAGTCTTCACACCACATTTAAAATCGGCGGACCGGTGGACCTGTTCATCACGGTGTTTGACCGCGAAGCGGTTCAGCGGGTATACCGGGCGGCAAATGAGCTTGGCATCGCATGTATGGCGATTGGAAATGGCTCGAACATGCTGGTGAGCGATTCCGGCATTCGCGGCGCGGTTATTGCTCTGGCGGGTGAGTTCAGGGAAATAAGGCTTGCCGGCGACACTGCCATTGAATGCGGGGCGGGGGCAACGCTTGCTCAGCTTTGCAGCTTTGCGAAAGAACATTCGCTGACCGGTCTTGAGTTTGCGTGGGGCATTCCCGGCGCGGCCGGCGGCGCGGCTTTCATGAATGCGGGGGCCTACAATAATGAAATGAAAAGTGTTTTGACCGCCTGTACCCATGTAACCCAAGCGGGGGAGCTTGGCACTTTACAGGGGGAAGAACTGGCGTTGGAGTACCGCCGCAGCGCTTATACCGAGAATGGCCATATCATACTGTCCCTTACGCTGCAGCTGGAAAGGGGCAGAAAAGATCAGATTGAACGGGCCATGGATGACCTGTTTGACCGCAGAAAATCAAAGCAGCCGCTGGAACTGCCAAGCGCCGGAAGTGTGTTTAAGCGCCCGGCGGGAAATTTTGCCGGCACGCTGATTGAAGCCTGCGGCTTAAAGGGAACCAGGGTCGGCGGAGCAATGGTCAGTGAAAAGCATGCGGGGTTTATTGTGAATATGGGCGGCGCAACCTGTAAAAATGTACTCGATTTGATCGATATTATTAAAGACACCGTTTTAAAACAGACAGGTATTGCACTTGAATGCGAAGTGAAAACATTTGGATAACTCTGGAGGAAACATGGAATTCTTGATTATCACAGGTCTTTCGGGAGCCGGAAAATCCCGCGCGATCGATGCACTGGAGGATATTGGCTTTTTTTGCGCGGATAATATTCCGCCAAAGCTCATTGAAACTTTTTATGAGTTTTCTCAGCAGGCAAAGGGCACGCTTTCCCGCGTCGCGGTTGTTACCGATATCCGGGGCGGCGATATGTTTTCGAGCCTGTTTCAAACGCTGGACAAGTTGAAAAGTGAGGACAAGGAATACAAGATATTATTCTTGGATGCGAATGATTATGTCCTGATCAACCGCTTTAAAGAAACCAGGCGCAAGCATCCGCTTGCCGAAAACTGCCTCGGTTCACTTGAACAGGCGGTCAGTCTGGAACGGGATGTGCTCAAGCCGGTGCGTGAGAAGGCGGATTATATCATCGACACTTCATCCCTTTCTCCGGCGCAGCTGAAGGAACGCATTTCCAGCCTGTTTTTAGGGGATTCCTCGGACGCTTTGATGATTCACTGCGTATCGTTCGGGTTTAAATATGGAATTCCCACTGAGGCCGACCTGGTGTTTGACGTGCGCTGTCTGCCCAATCCATATTATGTGGAGGAACTCAAAAACCTGACCGGTCTGGACGAGCCTGTCAGGGACTATGTCATGAAGTGGGATCAGACAAAAGGATTTGTCAGCCGTTTTCTTGATATGATTGATTACATGATTCCTCTTTACTGCGACGAAGGCAAAAGCCAGCTGGTTGTTGCTGTCGGCTGTACCGGCGGGCACCACCGTTCTGTTACTTTGGCACAGCTTTTATACAATCATTTAATCGAAAAGAATATGAGGACAAGTGTAAATCACCGCGATATACACAAGCAATAATATCAGGAGGCGAATTGAATGTCATTTGCGTCCGAACTGAAAACGGAATTATGCAAGGCTGTGCCGCAGGACTCCTGTTGCCGTAAGGCGGAGTGCTACGGCCTCCTTTTATTTGGCAGGAGCTTTTCAAAAAACGGGGTTACTATTACGACTGCCAACGGTGCGGCGGCCCGGCGGGCGGCACAGCTTACTGCGGAAATCGCAGGTGTGATCGTGGATGTTTCGGTAACCCACCAGAAAGAACGGCGGAATTCCTACGCGGTTTCCGTTTCCGGTGCCGACCAGCGTGAGGCGGTGCTTTCCCGCTTTGGTCATACGGGCGATGAAATCAGTCTGCGGATTAACCGCGCCAATTTGGAAAATGAATGCTGTACCAGTGCCTTCTTGCGCGGTGCGTTTATTTCCTGCGGCACTGTCACCGACCCGCAGAAGGATTATCATCTTGAATTCGTGGTGCCTTTTATGAATCTGGCAAAAGATTTGTCAGGACTGATTCGTGAGGTTTATGAACTGGATTTGCAGCCGTGCCTGCTTAACCGTAAGGGTTCTTATGTAGTCTACCTGAAGGGCAGCGAGCGTGTTGCCGACTTGATCACTTTTATGGGCGCAGGAAATGCCGCCATGGAGTTGATGCAGGCAAAAATGCTCAAGGAAGTGCGCAACAACGTGAACCGAAAAACAAATTTTGAAACTGCCAATATTGACAAAACCGCACAGGCCGCGGCTGCTCAGGTTCTTGCGATTGAAAAAATTCTGAATTTATCGCGGATTTCCGTTTTGCCGGAGGAGCTTCAGGAACTCGCCATGCTGCGTTACCGCAACCCCGAAATGTCGCTGCGCGAACTAGGTGAAGCCCTTTCCGAACCGTTGAGCCGTTCGGGTGTTAATCACCGCCTTCGGCGTATTGTAGAAATTGCAAATGAAATGTAATGGGGTGGAGTCCTTGGATTCGCTTAATGAAGGTTTAAATGGGATACTGCCTGACAATGGTGCTTCTTTGGTGGAATTTGCGGATTTAAAGTCATTCGTGTCGCCCACATAACGCACAAATTATTATGGAAAAGGAGGGTGCGCACATGTTTGTTCATCTGCATCTGCACAGTGAATACAGTCTGCTGGATGGCGCGTGCCGTATTAATCAGCTGGTTGCCGCTGCCGCCGAACGGGGGGACACTGCGGTTGCCGTTACCGACCACGGTGTAATGTACGGTGCGGTGGATTTTTATAAAGCCGCGAAAAAACGCGGGATTAAACCGATTATCGGCTGCGAAGTTTATGTTGCGCAGCGTACTCGCTTTGACAGGATACATGAGCTGGATGCCGAGCACCGTCATCTGGTATTGCTTTGTGAAAATAACACAGGGTATCAGAATTTAATTGCCATGGTTTCGCAGGCGTGGACGGAAGGATTTTACAGCAAACCACGCGTGGACTTTGAATTGCTGGAACAGTACCACGAGGGCTTGATTGCGTTGTCTGCCTGCCTTGCGGGTGAAATCCCGCGCGCGCTTACCGCGAATGATTATAACGGAGCAAAGCAGGCCGCATTGCGCTACAACAGTATTTTCGGTCAGGGCAATTTTTATCTGGAATTGCAGGATCACGGCATACTCGATCAAAAGCGGATTAATCCTTCCATGATCCGGTTGTCTGCCGAAACGGGAATTCCGCTTGTCGTCACAAACGACTGTCATTACCTTAACCGGGAAGACAGCAAAATGCATCATATCCTTTTGTGTATTCAGACGAACCATACCATTGAAGATAAGGACGGCATGGAGTTAGAAAGCGATCAGTTTTATTATAAAACCGAGGAGGAAATGCGCGCCCTTTTCCCCGACCACCCAGAGGCCGCGGACAATACAGTGCGTATCGCAGAGCGCTGTAACGTTGAATTTGAATTTGGCAACACCAAGCTGCCGCATTTCGATACTCCGAACGGGCAGGAAAATACAGCATATTTTCGCGAACATTGCTACGCGGGGCTGCATCGGTATTATGGTGAACAGCCCGATCAGGGACTTGTCGATCGGCTGGAGTACGAACTGAATACGATTCAGAAAATGGGCTATGTAAACTATTACCTGATCGTGCATGATTTTGTCCGCTATGCCAAAGAGGCCGGCATCCCGGTGGGCCCCGGCAGAGGTTCGGGCGCAGGCAGCCTTGCTGCTTACTGTATCGGCATTACGGGGGTTGACCCTATCCGGTACAACCTGCTGTTTGAACGCTTCCTGAATCCGGAGCGCGTCAGCATGCCCGATTTTGACATCGATTTTTCCGACGAACGCCGTCAGGAAATGATTGAGTATGTGGTGCGCAAGTACGGCGCCGACCATGTCGCGCAGATTGTCACTTTCGGCACAATGGCCGCGCGCGGTTCTATCCGCGACGTGGGCAGGGCCATGGCCGTCCCTTACGCAACAGTGGACGGCATTGCAAAGCTTGTGCCGATGGAACAGAACATCACGCTGGAAAAGGCGCTCAGAACGTCAAATGAGCTGAAACAGCGGTACGACACCGATCCGCAGGTGCATGAGCTTATTGACATGGCGTGTAAACTGGAGGGTATGCCGCGCAATGCCTCCACCCATGCGGCGGGTGTTGTTATTACGGACAGACCGGTGGCGGAGTATGCGCCGCTCGCAAAAAACAACGACTCAGTGGTAACGCAGTACACAATGACCACGCTGGAAGAACTGGGTCTGCTGAAAATGGATTTTCTCGGGCTGCGCAATCTTTCGGTGATTCGCAACGCGCAGGAAATGATTTGTGAGAAGATACCGGATTTTCAAATAGAAGATATTCCGATTGACGATAAAAAAGTATACAACATGCTTTCGAGCGGTGCGACGGACGGCGTGTTTCAATTTGAATCGTCGGGGATGCGCAGCGTAATCATGCAGCTGAAACCGGAAAATATTGAAGATCTGATTGCACTGAATTCATTGTATCGCCCGGGGCCTATGGAAAGTATCCCGCGGTATATTGAAAACCGCCATCATCCGGAAAAGGTGACTTACCGTCATCCTCTGCTTAAAAATATTCTTGACGTAACCTACGGCTGTATTGTGTATCAGGAACAGGTGATGCAGATTTTCCGAAGCCTTGCCGGTTATTCGCTTGGCCGCGCGGATATTGTGCGCCGCGCCATGAGCAAGAAAAAAGCCGACGTAATGGAACGGGAGAGCAGAATTTTTATTTATGGCCTTACCGATGAACAAGGCAGGGTCGAGGTGGAGGGCTGTATCCGCCGTGGAGTGGACGAGCAGACCGCCAAGACAATTTACGGCGAGATGGAAAGCTTTGCATCCTATGCCTTTAACAAGTCCCACGCGGCCGCCTACGCCCTGCTGAGCTATCAGACGGCATGGCTTAAATGCTGCTATCCGCGCGAATATATGGCGGCTTTGCTGACCAGTGTGCTGGATAACAACAACAAGCTGTCCGCTTATATTGCGGAATGCCTGCGCCTTGGAATCCGTGTTTTGCCGCCCCATGTGAATGAAAGCGGCGTCGGATTTACCGTTTCCGACAAGGATATCCGTTTTGGGCTGCTTGCGGTGCGCAACCTTGGCAGGGGTTTTATTGTCAGCCTTTTGCGCGACCGTTCGGAAAACGGCCCGTTTCTCTCGTTTTACAGTTTTTGCAAGCGAATGTACGGCGAATTGAACCGCCGCGCGCTGGAGAGCCTTGTCAAATGCGGCGCACTTGACGGCCTCGGTCTGAATCGCCGGCAGATGATTTCCAGCGTAACGGGAATCATGGACTATCTGGATGCGGATAAACGGCGCAATGTGGATGGCCAGATGGGCTTTTTCGACAGTGCGGCCGCCTCCGCTGAGAAGGAATATACCGTGGCGGACATGCCCGACCTGAACATGGCTGATAAATTGGCTATGGAAAAAGAAGTGACCGGCATGTACCTTTCCGGCCACCCGATGGCGGAATACATTGATCTGTATGATGCGATCCATGCGAGCAGAACCGGGGAGATTCTGGATGACGCGCGGGAACAGGAGGGACGCTTCCATGACGGTGACAGCGCGACTTTGCTGGGTATTATCGTTTCGGTGAAGTTAAAGGTCACTAAAAGTAACAGTACAATGGCGTTTATCACACTGGAGGATATGTACGGTTCCATGGAGGTTCTGGTGTTTCCGAAAATTCTTTCCCAGTACGGCGAATGGATTGCCGAAGGCAAAATTGTGAAACTTTCCGGCAGAATCAGCATGCGTGAAGACGAGGATGCAAAGCTTGTCTGTGAAACGGTGGCCCCCGCTCCGCCGGCTCATTCGGACGGGCGGCAGACCGACAGAAAATCCAAATCGAACCGCCCCGGGCTTTATCTCAAGGTGCCCGGCGAGGAAAGCGAGGAATATGACCGTGCAAAGAGATACCTTGCCATATTTGACGGCCCGACTCCGCTGTATCTCTATTTTGAAGATACAAAAAAACTGCTGCGTGCGCCTGCTTCTATGCGCGTAAGTGTGAATGATGTATTGTTGAGGGAACTTCGTAAGCTGCTTGGAAATGAAAATGTTGCTCTGGTTTCTGAAATGCAACAATAATCCATATAGCAGGGATAATAATCCATATTTTTGAGTTGATTATTATTTGTCAAATAGATTATAATATTATATATAGTCTGTGTACTTTTAACATTAGGGGGAAAACATCATGAGCACAAAGACAATCGCTGTTTTAACCAGCGGCGGCGACGCCCCGGGTATGAACGCGGCAGTTCGTGCAGTGGCAAGGACGGGAATTGCATTTGGAATGCGCGTTATGGGTATCCGCAGGGGATACAACGGGCTTTTAAACGGGGATCTGTTCGAAATGAATCTTCGCAGTGTTTCCGACATCATCCATCATGGCGGCACAGCACTGTTTACCGCTCGCAGCCCGGAGTTTAACACGCCGGCTGGCGTGCAGAAAGCGGCTGATAACTGCCGTAAACTGGGTATTGACGGTGTGGTGGTCATCGGTGGAGACGGTTCCTTCCGCGGCGCCAGGGACTTAACCGGTGCGGGCATTCCATGCATTGGTGTTCCGGGTACTATCGATAACGATATTGCTTCGAGCGAATACACAATCGGCTTTGACACCGCTATGAATACTGCGGTGGAAATGGTTGACCGTTTGCGCGACACAACCGAATCCCATGACCGTTGCAGCGTGGTTGAGGTAATGGGCAGGCGCTGCGGTGATCTGGCTCTGCAAACCGGCATCGCGGTCGGTGCAACTTCCATTTTGGTTCCGGAAGTTCCGTTTGATTTTCAGAAGGACATTATTGACCGGATGCGGTATACCCAGAAGACGGGTAAAAAGCACTTCATTATCGTGGTCGCCGAGGGCGTCGGCAAGGTTGACAAGCTTGCAAAAGATATCGAAGCTGAAACGGGTATCGAAACCAGGGCTACTGTGCTTGGCCATGTTCAGCGCGGCGGTTCGCCGACTTTACGCGATCGTGTGGTCGGCAGTGAAATGGGTTATTATGCCGCGCAGCTGCTGCATGATGGCAGCAGCAACCGTGTTATCGTGATGCGGGGCGGTAAAATAGTCGATCTTGACATCACTGAGGCGCTCAACATGACAAGGGAATTTGATAAACATTTATACGATATTGCGCATACGATTTCGATCTGAACATTAAATTAAATAAAAAACCGCCCGATATAAAATCAGGCGGTTTTTTTGCGCCTGCAGTCCGTTTGCCGCATTTTGTTGCCGGGGCTGTTTAATCCCAATTTTCCGGGCCGTTTTATCCCATTTTATGCACCACAAACAAAACAGGTTTTGTTTGTGAAATTTTTATATATTAAAAATAGAAAAATAAAAAGAATTGGGAAAAGCTGCATTTACTGTTTATTCTTGTGACTAAAAATGCTATAATCTTACAAGAAATAACGATGGAGAATTTAACGATGAATTTTAATGTGAACGAGTTATTAAACTCACTTTCTTTTACTTTGGATTATGTCGAGAATGACTTAATCAGCAATGTGACCAATCACGGCAGGCGCGTGGCATATATTGCGGCACGGATTGGCGAAAAACTGAAGTTATCCGATCATGATCTTTTTGATCTTATCTCCTATTCTTTATTGCATGACTGCGGAGTTACAAAATCGCTGCTTCAGGTAAAAACGGCAGATGATTTTTTCAAAATTGAGTTGAACCGCATTCATTGCATTGAAGGTGAAAAAAATATAAGGGTATTTCCCTTTTTTGTAAAAATCCCCAATGTGATTCTTTATCATCATGAGCATTACGACGGCAGTGGCTTTTTTAAAATTGCGGGGAAAGAGATTCCATTGTATTCCAGAATTATCGCACTGGCGGATTATATTGCCATAGAATTTTCAGAAGTTAAAAATAACAATGATATTGTTGAATCGGTCAAAGAAACAATTGTGTTTTTTGATTCGGATCTAGTCGAAATTTTCCTGGAGTTAAGCCGCAATATTGAGTTTTGGCTGAATATGAGTGATGACTTTGTGTATGGCGCTTTAAATCATATCATGCCAAGCGTAATCAGAAAATTCAGTTACAGGGAGATGCGTTCGGTATCCCAGATTTTCAGCAGTATTATCGATGCAAAATCACCGTTTACCGGTTCTCATTCGCGCGGAATCAGTGAAAAAACCGGAATTCTCTGCAAGTACTATGAGTTTGATGAAGATGATTATTGGATGATGCGGATTGCGGCCGACCTGCACGATCTGGGAAAATTAATGGTTCCGAACAAAATACTCGACAAACCGAGCGCGTTGACTTCTTCCGAAATTGCGGTAATTCAATCGCATCCTTTTTTTACTCGCAGGGCGCTCGAGATTATCACCGGGTTTGAAAAAATCGCCGATTGGGCGGCAAATCACCATGAAAAACTGAATGGCGGGGGGTATCCTTACGGGCTGGATGAAGATCGTCTGGATTTTAATTCCCGTCTTTTGTGCTGCGTGGATATTTATCAGGCGCTTACGGAAGACAGACCCTACCGTAAAGCCATGTCGCACCAGAGAGCGGTCAGTATGATGCGGAACATGGCACAGCATCATCTTATTGAGGAATCTGTTGTGGAAGACATCAGTTTTATTTTTGCAAGGGAAGCCCAGCTGGCTGAACAAAACATTGTAAAATAATTTTTATTTATTAAAACAGAACCCGGTAATCTGCTTTTTTAATTTGTCGCTTTGAAATGTTCCGCAACTTCCATCAATTCCCCCAGAGTGCAAATTTCGGCTCCTGATTCCAGAATGCGGTTTTTTATCTGGATTGGCAGCGACTCAAAGTAATCCCGCAAATCCGGATTGTTTTCATAAAAAGTATCTGGCATTCTATCACCTCCTTCGAAAATAAAGTACGAAAAGCGGGGCATTACTGCTCCGCTTCATTTATTTTTGCTTCATTAAATTATCAGCGCACCGGCGCAAATCCTCTTCCGAAGTAATTTTCGGGCCTCCCTGTTTAATTGTTTCTTGAATATGAGGGGGCAAAGACTGAAAATACTGATTAGTATCGATATTTTGAAAAAAGATGCTGTCAGACATAAAATTCACCTCATGGTTAGTTTTTACAAAAAGATTTGTTTTAAAAGATGAAAATTACGGAAGCGGTTGCTTAAAGAGTTTGTTATAGGATGCTTGAAATTCCGCCAAACCCGCCAAATAAGAAAGCATATCGGCGTCATTTAAAGAATAAAATCCTAATATCAAATTATGTTAGGGTGATTTAACCTTGAATCGGATTGGAAATTTTCTGTTAAAAAATATGGTCTTGCTTCTGATCGGCGGTGATATTTATCAACTGATTGAGATTCTTTACCGAGGTTATTCCCATTGGAGTATGTTTATACTGGGAGGAATTTGCTTCCTGTCCCTTGGCTATATCAATAAATTTTTGTCATGGGCGACACCGCTGCCGCTGCAAATGCTGATTGGCATGGTGATGATTACTGTACTGGAATTTGTGACGGGTCTGATTGTAAATATTTATTTTGGGTGGAACGTTTGGGATTATTCCCATATGCCGCTTAATTTGTGGGGGCAAATCAGTGTGTTATCAAGCATCGGGTGGTACTTTTTATCGGTGGTCGGAATTGTACTGGACGATTATCTTCGTTACTGGCTTTTCCATGAGGAGAAGCCCCGGTATTCCATCGGTTTTACAAAGTTGAAAAAATCTTGATTTCGATCGGAATTCACTCAGAATTTTATGCATTGACATTCTGAAATCCAGTATTGACAAGCTTTATCAAACCCGCATAACATGTAGTATCCTTTCATGAAAGGAGTGACACGATGAGTTTGTACCGTTATTCTAATGATAATGGAGATGTATCGGGCACCAATACTTCTAATGGTAATAGCTGCAGTAAGGGTTGTGACAGTGAAAGTGCAAACGCTCTTAAACGAATCCTTTCTCAACTGGATGATTTAAATAATCAGGATTTGCGCTTGCTTGATGACATTGTTGAAAGGCTTTTGTGCAGCCGTTCCAGAGCATAAATTAATTACCTCCTTTACGAGTGCGGGAAGGGGCGCTCCGCCACGCAAAAAACGGGGCGCCCAAAAGGTAAATCTGCTGTTTGCTGAAAAGAGGAAGTGGTTGGGCAAACGGTGAATTCTGCAAATTTTAATTATGCAATTTTATCATTTGACAAATACAAATATTTAGAGTATAGTAATACATAGTGCTTGACCGTGCGTTAGGCATATATTTTTATAAATGAGGTATACTACTACATGTACGAAGACAAAACTTTAATTTGCAAAGACTGCGGAGCTGAATTTGAATTTACTGCAAGCGAGCAGGAATTCTATGTTGAAAAGGGATTTACAAATGAACCCCAGCGCTGCAAAGCTTGCCGCGATGCACGTAAAAACGCAAGAGGCGGTTCCTCCAATGGCGGCAACCGTGAGATGTTCGAGGCAACTTGTGCAGAATGCGGAAAAACCTGCAAAGTTCCTTTCAAACCCAGCAATGATCGTCCGGTCTATTGCAGTGACTGCTTTGCGAATAGAAGATAAACCATAAAATCGTGGATTTTGGTGCGCCTTTCGGGGCGCACTTTTTTATTGACCTTTTCACAATCTGTGATAAAATGATAGCAACCTGTTTTATTATAAGGAGGCATCATAATGATTGTTACTACCACACCAACAATTGAAGGAAAGCAAATTGCCGAATACAAAGGTGTTGTGTTTGGGGAAGTAATCTCCGGGGTGAATTTTATAAAAGATTTTGCAGCGGGTTTGTCAAACTTTTTCGGTGGACGCTCCACAAGCTACGAAGAAGAACTTATTCAGGCCCGGGAAAATGCAATGAAGGAAATGGAACAGCGTGCCTTTCAGCTGGGCGCGAATGCCGTGGTCGGAGTAGACATTGATTATGAGGTGCTTGGCGCCGACAACGGAATGCTTATGGTGACCGCTTCCGGAACCGCTGTACGGATTTCTTAAAATTTCTTTTTTAACTTAATAAGGCCGCAGGAATACTGGATTTTTGTATTTCTGCGGCTTTTTGCGTTTCAAACTTGGTGAAATGCCTGTTCCCAGTAATACACTGCCCTTGATTTACATATATTGAGAAGACGTATTATGTAAAAAATCATTTCCAATATGATTTTATGGAAAGGTGTGATCAGTTTGGTGATACATACCGTGCAGCGGGGGGACACTATTTATTCAATCGCAACACGATACGGCATACCCATGCAAAAAGTAATTGATGACAATCAGCTGGAAAATCCGGAACGCCTGGTGGTCGGGCAAACAATCGTGGTGATTACGGACAATATCAACCACACGGTCACCCCGGGGCAGTCGCTTTATTCAATCGCCCGAAACTACCATACCACGGTCTCAGCAATCCTTATTGCCAACCCGGAAATTACTGATCCTGCAAGAATCCATGTAGGGCAAGTCATTGTGATTCCCGCCGCGGAACCCAAACTGGGTACCATTGATGTGAATGGATATGCTTTTCCCAATATCAACAGCAATACCCTTGCAAATACGCTGCCCCATCTTACTTATATCAGCATATTCAGTTATCAGGTGAGGCCGGACGGCAGCCTGGCCCCCATACAGGATACCCCTGTGATACAGAGCGCGCGTCAGCAAAGAGTTGCCCCCCTGATGGTCATCACCAATATTAAAGAAGGGGCAAGTTTCGACAGTGCGCTCGCCCACACCATCCTAACCAACGAACAGGTGCAGAACACCTTGTTCGACAATATTATCAAAACATTGGGCAAAGGCTATTACGGGCTGGATATAGACTTTGAATACCTCTATCCGAGTGACCGGGAAAACTACAGCCGTTTTGTAAAAAAAGCGGTGGACACACTGCATCCGCTGGGCTACACCGTGACAATCGCCCTTGCTCCTAAAACAAGCTCCGGTCAGGTGGGGCTGCTTTATGAGGCGCATGATTATCCCGCGCTGGGGGCGCTTGTTGACCATGTAATCCTGATGACCTATGAATGGGGCTACACCTACAGTCCGGCGCGGGCGGTGGCTCCTGTCGATTTGGTTGAAAAGGTATTGCAGTACGCCGTCTCGGTTATCCCCAGCAAAAAAATACTGATGGGGATACCCAATTACGGCTATGACTGGACGCTTCCCTTTGTGCAGGGGTCGTCCGCGCGTTCTTTGTCCCATACCGCGGCAGTCAGCCTTGCTCTCAGAGTCAATGCGCAAATCCACTATGATACCACGGCGCAGTCCCCCTTCTTCCGCTACTATGACACCAACCGGCGACAGCATGAGGTATGGTTTGAAGACGCCAGAAGCATTCAGGCTAAATTGAAACTGGTGAATCAATACAATTTGGGCGGCGTGAGCTACTGGACAATCAACAGTTTCTTCCCGCAAAACTGGCTTGTAATAGAATCAATGTATAACGTGCGAAAAGTATTGTAATCATTTGATTTATAAATTCGGTTAGAAAACGATAATGTCAACATTCGCAAACAAGGGTACGGCTTTTGCCGTACCCTTGTTATTTCTTATTACTATTCAAACCACAGTATGGCTCGGTTTACTATAAGCACGGTGTTTATGGGTATAATAATCAAAATTATGAAACAGTTCAAAGAAATAAAGGGACGTAAAAAATCACTGGCCTTTGGCGGAGGTAATATGTTTCAGACTGTGTTTTTTGTATTTTTAAGGACAGCGGCAGCTTATATCCTTTTAATGATTATAGTACGGCTCCTGGGGAGAAAAGCGATTTCACAAATGACGTTATTTGATTTTGCCCTGGCGATTACCTTAGGCTCCTTAACGTCCCATGTAAGCCTGTCCGGGGATGAATCCCCGGCTTCAACAATTACCGCGCTGATTACATTAGGTACCCTTGGGGTTCTTACGGATTTTATTCACATAAAAAGTTTTCGCATGAGAAAGTTGATTAATTCGGAACCCGTGATTCTGATAGAAAAAGGACATATCGTAAAAGAAAATATGGTAAAAACAAGGATCACTTTAACCGAATTGACGTCAATGCTCAGAACAAAATCAATTTTTAATATATCCGATGTAAATTACGCCATAATGGAGAACAGCGGAAAGCTTTCCGTTTTGCTCAAAGCTAATAAAATGCCGCTTAATCCATCAGATATGCAGCTTAATCCGTCGGAAAAGGGATTGACAAGCGATATTATCATCGACGGAAAGATTATGCGTGAAAATTTAAAATTTACAAGTTTAACGGAAGTCCAGCTGCTGGATCAACTGAAAAGCATGGGAATCAACAATGCGGAAGAAGTATTCTACGCCGGGCTGGATTCTTCCGGCCAGCTTTATGTTTCAAAAGGCACCATGGGGAAGGAACAGGAGGGAGAACACGGGATTGAATGACAATCGATGCCGCTATTTCTGCTCTTTTGCGTATTTGCAGAACTCCTTCATGCAGCAGGCTTCGCACTGCGGGCTGCGGGCGGTGCAGACTGCACGGCCGTGCAGCACCAGCCTGTGGCAGAATTTGTTGGATTCGTCAGCCGGAAGTACCGCGCGCAGCTGCTTTTCCACCTTGAACGGGTCTTTGCCCTCGCTGATTCCGAGCCGCCCGCAAATGCGGATGCAGTGCGTGTCGGTCACGACGGCGGGCTTGTGGTAAATATCCCCCACCACAAGGTTGGCTGTTTTCCTGCCGACGCCCGGCAGCCTGGTAAGCTCTTCAATACTGTCCGGCACCACGCCTCCAAATTCGGATTTCAGCATCCGGCACATGGCAAAAATATCCCTTGCCTTTGTTTTATATAACCCGCAGGAGTGTATATATTTTTCAATTTCCTCTGCCGAGCCATCGATAAAGGCATCCAGCGTGGGGAACCGGGCAAACAGAGCCGGGGTAACGATATTTACCCGCGCATCGGTGCACTGTGCGGAAAGCCGCGTTGCAATCAGAAGTTGGAGCGGATTGGTATACGTCAGGGAGCAGAGTGCATCCGGATATTCTTTTTTTAATGCTTCCACCGCGAGCGCGGCGCGCTGTTTTTTTGTCATGTGAAATTTCCTCCGATAGTGGTTTACTGTTCTATCTATACTTTAATCATATCTCATCTTGCCGCAAACTACAAGTTGACAAGCATGCGGATATCAAATATTATTATGGTATTGACAGCACAAATTGGAAGGCGGGGAAAATATGAGCAGATTCCAGCTTAAAATTCTGGCAATCGTCACCATGCTGATTGATCATATCGGCGCGATTCTGTTCCCACAAGTCGTCATTCTTCGCATGATAGGACGGTTGTCCTTTCCTATATTTGCCTTCCTGATTTCCGAAGGGATGTTTCACACTTCAAACCTGCGGAAGTATCTTTGGCGGCTTTTCCTTTTTGCGTTGATTTCGGAAGTCCCGTTTGATTTGGCGTTTCACGGAACCCTTTTTTACCCTGCGGGTCAAAATATATTTTTTACGCTTTTTCTGGGGCTCGCCGCCATCATTTTTCTACAGACTTATCTGGCGGAAAATTCAGTGATCGCGATTGCGCTTGCCTGCTCCATGGCGCTTTTGGCGGAAATTTTTCATACAGACTACGGTTGGTTCGGCGTGGCGGCGGTAATCATATTTTATTGTTTTAAGAAATTCCGTACCAAAGGTGTTTTTGTGTTTTCCGCGCTTGTTGCGGGCTACAGTCTGCTGCATTCATCGCTTGAAATCTTCGCTGTTGCGTCGGGAATTCCTATTTTACTGTACGGCGGTGAAAAGGGCAAACTGAAGTGGAAATATTTCTTTTATGCTTTTTATCCGGTACACTTATTGCTCCTATATTTCGTACATAAGGTTGTCATTTAACGCGCTAAAGTGTATAATTATAAAAAAACACGTTGGGAAAGGGAATGAAAGATGTACAGTGATATGATGGATACCATAGGCTTTGTTTCAAAGGCGGATCCGGAGCTTGGCGCGGCAATGAATGATGAATTGAAACGCCAGCAGTCCAACCTTGAAATGATTGCCTCCGAGAATCTGGTTTCTCCCGCGGTGATGGCTGCAATGGGCAGTATTCTCACCAATAAATATGCCGAAGGTTACCCGGCAAAAAGGTATTATGGCGGGTGCCAGTATGTCGATGTTGTTGAAAATCTGGCGCGTGACCGCGCCTGTGAACTTTTTCACGCCGAACACGCAAATGTGCAGCCCCATTCCGGTGCACAGGCTAACATTGCCGTTTATTTTGCTTTATTAAATCCGGGGGATACCGTAATGGGTATGAGTCTGGCGGAGGGCGGGCATCTGACCCACGGTTCGCCGGTTAATCTTTCGGGAAAATATTTTAATTTTATTCCCTACGGAGTCGATCCCGAAACCGGATGCATCGATTACGAAAAGCTTTATGAAACAGCTGTGACCGAAAAGCCGAAGATGATTGTCGCCGGTGCGAGCGCTTATCCGAGGACAATTGATTTTAAGAAGTTCCGTGAGATCTGCGATGCCTGCGGCGCGTATCTGATGGTGGACATGGCGCACATTGCCGGGCTCGTTGCTGCCGGGGAGCATTCAAATCCGGTCGAGTGGGCGGAAATTGTAACAACCACCACGCACAAAACCCTGCGCGGCCCGCGCGGCGGTATGATCCTGTGCCGTGAAGAGTTTGCCAAAGCAATTGATAAAGCCATTTTCCCGGGAACACAGGGCGGTCCGCTGATGCATGTGATTGCCGGTAAGGCCGTGTGTTTCAGTGAAGCTTTGAAACCGGAATTTAAAGAGTATGGCCACAGAATCGTGGAAAATGCCGCCGCGCTGGCCGGCGGGCTCATGAGCCGCGGGGTTAAGCTGGTGAGCAACGGAACGGACAATCACCTTATGCTGGTTAACCTGAGCGGTCTTGAACTGACGGGAAAAGACCTGGAACACCGTCTTGACGCCGTGAATATTACCGCAAATAAAAATACGGTTCCGAACGAGCAGCGCAGCCCGTTTATTACAAGCGGCCTGCGTCTTGGCACACCGGCCATTACCACCCGCGGCCTTAATACGCAGGATATGGATGTAATCGCTGAGTGCATCAGCCTGGCAATCAACGACTTTGAAGCAAGCCAGGAGAAAATCCGCCTTATGGTAAAAGGAATCTGTGACCGTTATCCGCTTTATCAATAATCGGATTCCAGTTACAAGTATAGGCAACAGGAGTTTTTGCTGATTAGAGTTCTCTGAGAAAGCATATACTTCGGTTAGAAATTTAGAAAGGATGAATTCAATTGAGAAAGAGTGCTGTTTTTTTTCTTTCCACTACGATGTTGCTTCTGGGTGCAATTATTGGCTTCCTGCTTGCTCCTGTCAAAAAAGGGATCTGCTGCGGGAATAACAACGATAATAATTATTACGACGGCGAAGAGGATTACCACGACGACTTGAATTCGGATGATATTCCTTTTTAAATTTCCGATATCGGAAAAGGAGGAATCTCTATGGCAGCGCCATTAGCAGACAGGCTTCGTCCCCAAACACTGGATGACCTGATTGGCCAGCGTCATCTTTTGGGGAAAGGGAAGGCGCTGCGCCGCATCATTGAATCCGGTGAGATCCCCAACATGGTTTTCTACGGCCCCGCGGGCATCGGCAAGACTACCCTTGCTTCGATTATTGCAAAGCAGACCAACCGCAGCCTTTACAAGCTGAATGGAACAACCGCTTCCACTGCGGATATCCGCGATGTGGTCAGTCAAATCGATACCCTCGCGGCGCCAAACGGTATCCTGCTTTATTTGGATGAAATTCAGTACTTTAATAAAAAGCAGCAGCAAACTTTGCTGGAATTCATTGAAAACGGCCAGATTACGCTGATCGCTTCAACGACTGAAAATCCGTATTTCTATGTTTACAATGCGATTCTCAGCCGCTCCACCGTGTTTGAGTTTAAACCGGTGGAAAAAGAAGATGTGCTTTTGGCCGTCAACCGTGCGTTTCATTTTATGGAGCAGGAACAAAATCGGAGAATTCAGGTAGAGGAGGGTGCCGCGGAATATATCGCGGTGGCCTGCGGCGGCGATGTGCGCAAGGCAATGAACGCGGTTGAACTCTGCGTTCTTTCCGGCGAAATCGCCGACGATGTCTGTCTGGTCACTCTGGAGAAAGCACAGGAGCTGACACAGCGTAGCGCGCTCCGGTATGATCGTGCGGGCGACGAGCACTACGACATCCTTTCCGCTTTTCAAAAGTCCATGCGCGGTTCCGACCCGGACGCGGCGGTGCATTACCTTGCCCGCCTGCTGGAGGCCGGCGACCTTCCTTCCATTTGCCGCAGGCTGATGGTTTGCGCCTGTGAGGATGTGGGGCTTGCCTACCCGCAGATTATTCCGATTGTGAAAGCGGCTGTTGACGCCGCCTTACAGGTCGGCCTGCCGGAAGCACGCATCCCGCTGGCGGACGCGGTCATCATGGTCTGCAATTCGCCAAAATCCAATTCGGCCTACTGTGCCATTGATGCCGCACTGGATGATGTGCGCAAGGGCAAAATCGGCAACATTCCGCGCCAGCTCCAAAATAAACATTACGATGGGGAAGACAATACGCATAAAGGCCAGTTTTACAAGTATCCGCATAGTTTTCCGAACCGCTGGGTCGCACAGCAGTATTTGCCGGACGAACTCAAGAATGTCCGGTATTACGAGTATGGACAAAATAAAAACGAGCAGGCTTTTCGGGAATATTGGAATAAAATTAAAGGAAATAATAAGTAGAAATTGGCTTAATTATATGGACAATACTTGTAACTTTTTCCGTCGGGTGCTATGATATAGGCAATACAGTTTGGGGGCATGTGAGATGAAAGATGAAATTCTGTTTGATTTAACATATGGTATGTACGCGATTGGCGTAAAAGACGAAGAGAAAGCCTCCGCCTGCATCGTAAATACAGTCGTTCAGGTTACAAATACGCCGAATATGATTGCCGTGAGTATGAGCCGTGACAATTACAGTCATGAGTGTATTGCAAAAAGCGGTATCTTTACTGTTTCCGTCCTGTCGGAGGACACGTCCGGTGCCGCAATCGGGGCGCTTGGTTTCAATTCCGGGCGAAATGCGGATAAGCTCGTGAATGTGCATCATAAGATTTTAGCCGAGGGTGTGCCCGTAATTAAAGAAAATATCTGCTGCTGGTTCCTGTGCCGCGTGGTCAACAGCGTGGAAACCCCAACACACACGATTTTTATCGCAGAGATTACTGCCGGCAGCGACGAGGCCAAGGGTATGCCTATGACTTATGATTATTATCATAAAGTGATTAAGGGAAAGGCTCCGAAAAACGCCCCGACATATCAGGCACAGCAGGCGGAGGATGACCGCAATGACGGGGAAAGCTGGATTTGTACCGTCTGCGGTTACGTGTACAACGATCCGGACACTTCTTTTGAAGAACTTCCTGACGACTGGGTCTGCCCAATCTGCGGCATGCCGAAATCAGCTTTTAAACGGCAATGAAATTGTTTTAAGCAAGCCCATCCGTAAAAGCGGATGGGCTTTATTCATGTTTATTTTATTATGCTGTAATAACACGAAAAAAAGAGATCATATTACAAGAGGAATGATGGAAGAAAATGTTCAGACTCGCACACTATTTAAAGCGTTACAGAGTACAGGTGATTTTAGGGCCGATTTTTAAATTGACTGAAGCTGTTTTTGAACTGATTGTCCCGCTCATTACAGCTCAAATGATTGACAATGGAGTGAGGAAGGGAAATGTTCCCTATATCTGGCATATGGGCGGAATTATGCTTCTGCTTGGGATTACCGGGCTTTGCAGCGCGCTGATTTGTCAAAAGCTTGCGTCAATCGCTTCCCAGGGCTTTGGAACGGTGGTTCGCAGTGAGCTGTACAGGCATATCAATACCTTTTCCCACTCGGAAATTGATCGCTTCGGCACGCCTTCCCTGATTACTCGAATTACAAATGACGTGAATCAGCTTCAGTTTGCAGTTGCCATGCTGATCCGCCTTGTGATTCGCGCACCTTTTTTGGCAATCGGCGCCATTGTAATGGCTATGCTGGTCGATTTAAAGCTGGCTGTGGTTTTTCTGATTGCGACGCCTCTGATCGTCTTTGTGCTCTATCTTATCATGAGCCGTTCAGTTCCGTATTTTCGCACGATGCAGAAGAAGCTGGATAAGATTTCACTGGTTACGCGCGAAGGCTTGAGCGGCGTACGTGTGATCCGGGCGTTTTCGAAGCAGGAAAATGAGCAGCAGCGTTTTGATGCCGCGGCCGGCGACCAAACCGCTACGGCGATTAAAGTAGGCAAGCTTTCCGCGCTTTTAAACCCGCTGACCTACGCGATTATGAATTTTGCCATTATCGCGATTGTATGGTTCGGGGGCTGGCGCGTCGATTCGGGCGGTATGACGCAGGGCGAAGTGATTGCGTTTGTAAATTATATGACGCAGACGCTTTTAGCGCTGATCGTCGTGGCCAACCTTGTCGTAACCTTTACCAAGGCTTCCGCTTCCGCCTCCAGGGTGAACGAGGTGTTTGACACTGTCACCTCCATTGCGGAAATCAATGCGCTGCCGGTTGTCAGGGGGGAAGATGTGCCGAAAATCGAATTTCAGGATGTCAGTTTTTCCTATAATGGAACCGACCGGTACGCGATTCAAAATTTGAGCGTGAGCATTTTTGCAGGGGAAACAGTCGGCATCATCGGCGGCACCGGCTCCGGAAAATCTACCATGGTGAATCTCATTCCGCGTTTCTACGATGTAACTAAAGGGAGAATTCTGGTTGACGGTGTGGATGTGCGAGAATATTCTTTTGCGGAGCTTCGCGGTGAAATCGGAATGGTTCCGCAGGAAGCCACGCTGTTTTCCGGCACCATTGAAAGCAACCTGCGCTGGGGAAGGGAAGATGCTGCCAGGGAGGATATGGAACGGGCCTTGAAAATTGCGCAGGCCTACGATTTTGTTTCCGCCATGCCGGCGCAACTTGAAAGCCCAGTCAATCAGGCGGGAAAAAATTTTTCCGGTGGTCAGAAACAGCGCCTCACCATCGCGCGCGCACTGGTTGGCAGTCCGGAAATTTTGATTTTGGATGACAGTGCGAGTGCGCTCGATTTTGCGACTGATGCCGCGTTAAGAAAATCCATCCGAAGTGAAACGACAGGAATGACCGTGCTGATGGTTTCCCAGCGTGCAAGCACCATCCGGCGTGCGGATAAGATTATCGTATTGGATGACGGTGCGGTGGCGGGTATCGGAACGCACGAGCAGCTGATGGAAAGCTGTGAAGCGTATCAGGAAATTTGCCTGTCGCAGCTCAGCAGGGACGAGGTGGACAAAAAATGAAAAAATCTGTTCTCATACGTTTAATGCGGTATACAAAACCATACGCCGGATTTTTAATCGGCGCCCTCGCCAGTGCCATTCTCAACATTACTCTCACGCTCTACGGCCCGATTCTGATCGGAAAGGCGATCGATCATATTATCGGTGCCGGAAATGTCGATTACAGCGGCATGATTCCAATTCTGGCCACACTTTTTTTCACCATTGCGGTCAGCGCCGTATTTCAGTGGGTGATGGCGTACTGCACCAACAGGGTTACCTATCAGACGGTGCGTGACCTCCGGATTCAAACGTATCAGAAAATGAATAAACTGCCGTTGAAATACATTGACGGTCATGCTCACGGTGATTTGATCAGCCGCATTGTAAATGATGTAGATCAGGTATCCGACGGACTTTTGCAGGGACTCACCCAGTTATTTACCGGTATTGTCACGATTCTGGGGACGCTGGTGTTTATGCTCACCATCAGTCCGGTTATAACTGTTGTGGTGGTGCTGGTAACTCCGCTTTCCCTTTTTGTGGCCGGGTTTATCGCAAGAATTTCTCACAGGCAGTTTATTGAACAGCAGGCGACGCAGGGCGAGCTCAGCGGCTATGTGGAGGAATTGATCAGCGGTCAGAAAATTGTAAAAACTTTTCATTATGAGAGCCGTTCGGAAGAAAAGTTCAATGAAATCAATCAGCGTCTTTATAACTGCGGGGTAAAAGCGCAGTTTTATTCCTCTCTTTCAAACCCAAGCACCCGGTTCGTCAATGGAATTGTTTACACCTCCGTCGCAGTGATTGGTTCGGTTTGCGCGGTAACCGGCCGCCCGGGGCCGCTGACTATCGGGCAGATTTCCAGTTTCCTTGCCTACGCCAACCAGTACACCAAACCCTTTAATGAGGTTACGGCAGTGATTACCCAGATTCAAACCGCTTTTGCTTCCGCACAGCGCCTGTTCAGTGTTCTGGATGAGAAGGAAGAAACACCCGATGCGCCCGGCGCGAGGGTTCTGCAAAACTGCGAGGGCAATGTTTTTGTCAGCCACCTGTATTTTTCCTATCGTCCGGAGGCAAAGCTGATTCAGGATATGAACCTTTCCGCGCACAAAGGGGAGCGTATTGCCATTGTCGGCCCAACCGGATGCGGCAAGACGACGATTATCAATCTTCTGATGCGTTTTTACGATGCCGACAGCGGAACGATTCAAATCGACGGAAACGATGTGATGAATATAACCCGGAGCAGTCTGCGTTCTATGTTTGGAATGGTATTGCAGGAAACATGGTTGTTTTCCGGTACGGTGCGCGACAATATTACTTATGGAAGAGCCGGCGTCACCGAGGGGGAAATGATCCAGGCCGCAAAAGCGGCGCATGCGCATTCCTTTATCATGCGTTTGCCGTACGGATACGATACCGTCATTTCAGAGGATGGGGGAAACATCTCACAGGGCCAGCGGCAGCTACTCTGTATCGCGCGTGTGATGCTGGTTGATCCGCCGATTCTCATTCTTGATGAGGCTACAAGCTCCATTGATACGCGAACCGAAATTCGGATTCAGCGGGCATTCACCAAAATGATGGAAGGACGGACAAGCTTTATTGTCGCACATCGCCTGTCCACAATCAGGGAAGCAGACCTGATCCTTGTTATGAATCAGGGAAGCATCATCGAGCAGGGGACGCATGAACAGCTGCTGGCAAAAAACGGCTTTTATGCCAATTTGTACAACAGTCAGTTTGCGGTTGCGGACTAAGGTGAAAGCTTCGTAATTGCTTCTTAAGTATTGAATAACTTGTTCCCGTGTTGTATAATTAATATGCAATATTATGATAATTCAGGTGGTTAGCATGGATAAAAGGGAAAAGAAGAATATGCAGATTCTGGCATGCAAGGTCAGAATGGGTGCAATTGAAGGCGTTTACAATGCAAAGTCCGGGCATCCGGGCGGAAGCTTGTCGGCGGCAGATATTTTTACCTATCTGTATTTTAAAGAAATGAACGTGGATCCAAAAAACCCAAAGGATGAAAACAGGGATCGCTGTGTGCTTTCCAAGGGGCATTGTGCTCCGGGACTTTACGCAACGCTGGCTTTAAAGGGATATTTCCCAACGGATGAACTGAAAAAGCTCCGTCATATCGGCGCAATGCTTCAGGGTCATCCGGATATGAAAGGCACCCCGGGAATTGATATGAGTACGGGTTCGCTCGGGCAGGGCGTTTCCGCGGCCTGCGGCATGGCAATTGCCGGTAAGCTGGATCATAAGGAATACCGTGTGTACGCTGTGTTGGGCGACGGTGAGCTCGAAGAGGGTCAGGTATGGGAGGCATCCATGTTTGCTGCGCACCATGAGCTTGACAACCTTTGTGTGATTGTGGACAACAATGGTCTGCAAATCGACGGCCCGGTAAGTGAAGTGGGCGGTCCGGAGCCGATTGACGAGAAGTTCCGTTCCTTTGGCTTCGACGTACAGGTCATTGACGGCCATAATTTCGATGAAATTGAAGCGGCTTTCAATCATGCAAAAACCGTGAAGGGCAAGCCCAGTGCAATCATTGCAAAGACCATAAAAGGGAAAGATGTATCCTTTATGGAAAATAAAGTGAACTGGCATGGCGCCGCCCCCAACAAAGAGCAGTATGAAGTTGCAATGCTGGACCTGAACAAGGTGCTGGCGGGATTGGAGGCAGAATAATGGCAGAGATGGTAAAAAAAGCAACCAGAGAAAGCTACGGCCAGGCATTGGCTGAACTGGCAGAGGAATACCCGCAGGTGGTTGTGCTGGATGCCGACCTTGCGGAAGCAACCAAAACCGGTATTTTTAAAAAGTCGAATCCGAACCGCTTTATCGACTGCGGTATTGCGGAGTGTAATATGGTGGGCATTGCCGCGGGCCTTGCAACCTGCGGGAAGATTCCGTTCGCAACCTCTTTCGCTATGTTCTCAACCGGCCGTGCGTATGAGCAGGTGCGCAACTCTGTTGGTTATCCGCACCTGAATGTGAAGATTGTCGGCTCGCACGCCGGTATCTCCGTTGGTGAAGACGGAGCGACCCATCAGTGCTGTGAAGATTTGGCCCTTATGAGAACTATTCCGGGTATGGTTGTGCTGAACCCGTCCGACCACTACGAAATGAAAGCGGCGGTCAGAGCGGCAGTCGAGCATTACGGCCCGGTTTATATCCGGCTTGGCAGGCTCGCTGTGGAAAGTTTCAATAATTCCGACGATTATAAGTTTGAGCTTGGCAAGGGTATTACCCTGCGCGACGGCAAGGATATTACCATTGTTGCAACCGGCCTGATGGTATCCCGCGCACTGGAAGCGGTCAAAACGCTTGCGGAGCAGGGAATTGATGCAAGGCTGATTAATATTCACACAGTTAAGCCGATTGATCGTGAACTGATTGTCAAAGCAGCGAAGGAAACCGGAAAGCTGATTACTGTGGAAGAGCATAACGTAATCGGCGGTCTTGGCGACGCGGTGTGCGGTGTTCTTTCCGAAGAATGCCCGACCCCGGTAATTAAAATCGGTGTCAACGACACGTACGGCCATTCCGGCCCGGCCGCCGACCTGCTGGACGAATTCGGACTTAACGCTTCCCATATCGTTGAAGTGACGAAGAAAACGCTGAACAAGTAAATCTTTTTCAGCTCATTGTTTAATCTGAAAAAAGAAATCGGCACCCAAACGGGTGCCGATTTTTTATACGTTATAAGTTTTATGCCGGGGCATGGCTTTTCTTCGTGCCAAGGTATGCCGCTTTCACATCTGCGTTTTCAAGAAGTTCGCGGCCTTTGCCGGAAAGGATGATGCGCCCCGTTTCCAGAACATGCCCGGCGTCCGCTATACGGAGAGCCAGATTTGCATTCTGCTCAATCAAAAGAATGGTTACACCCTGTTTGTTGATTTCCTTGATAATTTCAAAAATACCTTTTACCACTAAAGGCGCAAGGCCAAGCGACGGTTCATCCATCATAATCAGCTCCGGCTTGCTCATCAGCGCGCGGCCAACCGCAAGCATCTGCTGTTCACCGCCGGAAAGAGTCCCCGCCAGCTGCCAGGAGCGTTCCTTTAAACGGGGAAACAGGTCATAAACCCATTTCACATCATTTGAGTAATCGTCCTTGCGCATGTATGCCCCGATTTTCAGGTTTTCATAAACGGTCAGGTTAGGGAAAACACGGCGACCTTCCGGTACCAGCGTAATCCCGTGTTTTACAATATCCTGAGATTGCTTTCCGGTAATATCCGCATCGTTGTAAGTGATTTTCCCGCTCTGCGGCTTCACAAGGCCGACTATGGTGCGGAGCGTTGTACTTTTTCCGGCTCCGTTTGCACCAATCAGGGTAACAATGCTTTTGTCCGGCACGGAAAATGAAATTCCCTTAACCGCTTCAATACCGCCGTAGGATACATAAAGGTCCTCAATTTTCAGCATCGTCATCCTCCCCCAAATACGCCTCGACCACGCGTTGGTTATTTTGTGTCTCCTCGGGCGTGCCCTTGCCGATTGTCTGGCCGAAATCGAGCACGTAAATCCTGTCCGATATTTCCATAACCAAATCCATATGGTGCTCAATCAGAAAAACGGTCAGATCAAAATCCTGCTGAATTTGTTTAATGGAGGCAGTTAAATCTTCGGTTTCCTGCGGGTTCATACCTGCCGCCGGTTCATCCAGCAACAGCAGGCCCGGCTTGGTGGCAAGCGCACGCGCAATTTCAAGGTGGCGCTGCTGGCCGTAGGGAAGAGAACTGGCCACGTCGTTTCTTACATCGGCCAAACCCATCCTTTCCAGAAGTGCTTCGCTTTCCTCGCGCATGCGTTTTTCTTCGCGAACCGCACCCGGCAGGCGTAAAGTTGCGCTGATTACATTGCCTTTCATACCGAAATGTTTGGCAATGATAATGTTTTCAAAAACTGTCAAATCCTTGAACAGGCGGATATTCTGGAAAGTCCGTGCAACACCCTTTCGGGTGATTTTGTCCGGTGACAGGCCGGTAATATCCTCGCCATGCAGAAAAATCTTGCCGCTGGACGGCGTGTAAACGCCGGTAATCATGTTGAAGGCTGTTGTTTTGCCCGCGCCGTTCGGGCCGATCAATGCGACGATCTGATGCTCACGAATGGTTAAATTCAGGTTGTCGACAGCAACAACGCCGCCGAATTGCATTGTCATGTTTTCCGTTCTTAGAACGACATTCTTGTCGATGATCGGATCTGCAACAGGAGTATGGCTGCTCATTTCGCACCGCCCTCCTTTGCTGTTTTTCCGAACAGTTTTGTTTTTATGGCAGCGAAAAAGTTAAAAATTCTGTCCCATGACAGTTCGGTTCTTCCCATTAGACCCTTGCGGTAGAACAGCACGATCACCATTAGCAAAACGGAGAAAATCACCATGCTGAAACCCGGGCGGAACAGTGACATTTCATAACCAGCGATGGTCAGCGGCTCGTCAAAAGAGCGCAGCAGTTCCAGACCGCCGGTTACAATAAAGGAGGCAATTACCGTACCGCTCAGGCTGCCCATGCCGCCCAGAACGATAATCAGCAGGAAATTGTAGGTTAAGGTGAAATAAAACTGCTTTGGGTCGACCGTGCCGAGCAGGGAAGCGTAAAGGCCGCCGCCGATGCCGGCAAAAAAACCGCCGATGACAAAGGACATTACCTTGTGCTTAAACAGGCTGATTCCCATGGCCTCGGCCGCGATATCATCCTCACGGATGGCTTTGAACGCGCGCCCGTAACTTGAACGGATTAAAAGAGCTGTCAAAATCAAAACGATAATCGCTACCCCGAACGACCACCACATGTTGTTGGCGTTATCAGGGATTTTATTGATTCCGAGCGCACCGTTTGTCACGTCCTGCCAGTTGGTAAGAATAATGCGGATAATCTCTGAAAATCCCAGCGTTGCAATGGCAAGATAATCGCCTCTGAGGCGCAAAACCGGCGCTCCGATCAGGAATGCCGCAGCACCCGCCAGTATGCCTCCAAGAATCAGTGCAGGCACGAAGCCGAGGTGGATGTTGGCAATCGCCCCGTTCATCGGTGCCATATAATAGATGGTGGGGCGCAGGTCGAGCGGCAGTGTGAAAATTGCCACCGTGTAAGCCCCAATTGCCATAAATCCTGCCTGACCCAATGAAAACAGGCCTGTAAAACCGTTAATCAGGTTCATGGAGAGGCCGATGATTGTATAAATCGCACATAAATTCAGGATTCTTACTATGTAGGCGTCCAAATTGTCGTTTGCAAAGTTAATCAGGAACAAAACAACCACCGCCAGAACCGCGGTGCAGATCAGATTGCGTTTCTTGTTTTTCATCATCACGTCACACCTTCTCCGTCGTCTTTTCCCCAATCAGGCCGGTAGGCTTGATCAGAAGAATCACAATTAAAAGGATAAAGGCGAAGGCATCACGATAGCCTGTAAGCGGCTGGAAGAAAGCAACCAGCATAACCTCGATTAACCCGAGGATGAATCCGCCGAGCACAGCTCCCTTAATATTGCCGATACCGCCGATTACCGCGGCGACGAAGCACTTCAGTCCCGGCATTACGCCCATCAGCGGGGAAACCTGGGGATATTTCATGCCCCACAAAATAACCCCGACCGCCGCAAGGCTGGAGCCAATTCCAAAGGTGGCCGCAATAACCACATTGATGTTGATTCCCATGACACGCGCGATTTCGTAATCTTTTGAAACCGCGCGCATCGCCATGCCCAGTTTTGTTTTATTCGTGACAAACAACAGAATCGCCATGCAGACCACCAGAACAAAAGGCACGATAAGGGAGGCCTTCTGAATGGATACCGTGCCGATTTCTACGGTTGACATCATCCCCATAATATCCGGAAAGGCCTTCGGTCTTCCGGTAAAAATGTAGGTGGCCAGATTCTCAAGAAGAAAGGAAACGCCGATTGCGGAAACTAAAATAGAATCTTTTGGCGCATCGCGCAGCGGGCGGTAGGCCACCCTTTCAATCAGCATTCCGAGTACTGCGGTAAACACAATGACCAGAATGCATGCAAAGTACCACGGCAAATGAAAAACTGCAATGCCGAAGAAGGTAAAATAGGCCGCCATCATGAAAATATCGCCATGCGCAAAGTTGATAAGGCGCAGGATTCCGTAAACCATTGTATAACCGACGGCAATCAGCGCATAAAGGCTCCCCACGGCAATTCCATTTGTTAAATTCTGTAAGAACAATTCGATCGTCATAGCAAAACTTCCTAATCCATTAATTCGTTATTTTGCAACTGTTACAGTATCCTTATAGGTGAATTTTCCGTTCTTTACTTCCTTTATAATTGCGGAGTTTTTGTCGGCATCGCCGTCGGCGGTGAATTTCAGCACGCCGGTCGCGCCTTCGACTCCGTTTGTTTTTGCAAGCGCGTCGCGGATTGCGGTTGGTTCGGAGGAGTTCGCCGCTTCAATTGCCTTAATAATTACCAGATATGCGTCATACCCCAATGCGGTAACGGCAGCCATATTCTTGCCCGGGTATTCTTTCTTATAGGCTTCTACAAACTTTTTGCCTTCGTTTGTTACAGGAGCCGCGTCATCGAAGAAGGTGGAAATGGTTGCGCCTTCTACATCCTTGCCGCCAACGGTTGTGAATTCATCAATATCCCAAGTGTCGCCGCCAAGGAACGGAACGGAAATGCCGAGCTGACGGGCCTGCTTCATGACAAGAGCGGATTCTGTGAAGTTACCCGGAGCAAAGACCACGTCGGGGTTCGCGGCTTTCACAGTGGAAAGCTGAGCGCCGAATTCCTGATCGTTCGTGTTGTAGTTTACCGTGGTGACAACAGAGTTTGCGTCGCCGGTCAGTTTTACGAAAGCTTCTTTAAAATATGTAGCAAGACCGACTGCGTAGTCGTTGGAAACTTCCTGAATAATAGCCGCTTTTCTCGCGCCGCTCTTATACGCATAGTTTGCCATAACAGTACCCTGGAACGGGTCAAGGTAGCAGACTCTGAAGTAGTAATCATTGCCTTTGGTTACCAACGGGTTGGTGCAGGAAGCGCCTACCGCCGGAACCTTGTTCTTTTTAACGAGTTCCCCCGCAGCCATGGAAAGGCTGGAACCCCAGGAGCCGATGATTGCGGATACTTTATCCTTTTCAATTAAACGCGCCGCAGCTGTTGTTGCCTGCGCCTTGTCTGATTTGTTGTCTGCAACAACAAGCTCCACATTTTTACCCAATACGGTCGGATAAAGCTTGTTGGCAATTTTAACCCCTTCAACCTCCGCTTCACCGCCGGCTGCATTTGCGCCCGTAAGCGGTTCGAATATGCCGATTTTAATGGTTCCGCTGCTGGCGGCGCTTTGCGCCGTGGTACCCGTGGCAGTGTCAACCTTTTTGCACCCGGTAAAAGCAGTAGCCGTCATGACCAATACCAACAGGAATGCTGCAATTTTTTTCATTTCTAAATTCCTCCTCAGTCAGATTGATTTTCTCCGTCTGTGTCCGCAAAAGCCGCTGAAACAAGCCGGAGGGGTGAATATAAACTCCTATAAGTATATCATGCCAAATTCTGAAATTCAAGCAAAAATGAATTTCTTGTTAACTAATCCACCATTTTGATAATTTTGGAAGTCGTTTTTAAGATTCCTTCATGAAAATTTGACGGCTCCTGTAAAAACGTCGTAAAGCATATATAAGTATATAAATAGTATATTAAAATTAGTCACCGCCGGCAATCAGTGACCGGCGGCAGTTAAAAATAAGCATATATTAAGTATATGTTCAAAATATTCATAAAATTTGGATTTATTTTATCTGCAAATCGTTTGATTTTATCATGAAAAATGAATGCTTTTAAAACACGATTTGCTCCAAAATGCGTCGTTTTTTGCCCGAAAATGTATTTTTTGCGAGGGAATTGCTGGCTAAAAACGCAACAAGTTCATTCCTGTTTGTCACAGGCTCATTTTCAGGGAAAACCCATGTGCTGTCTGAGTTTCGTCTGTTTCGGAATAAAAAACTTTTTAGGAGAAAATAATCCTGCTTTTTTGTCTGGAAAATGATGGGGTGTTGAACTTCTCGGACTGCTGGAATATAATTTAGACAAATCTTTTACAAAAAGGAGAACATGCAATGAACAAGATGAACAAGAAAAAAGTAATTCCGATGCTTCTCAGCTTGGTGCTGACATCCAGCCTTGCGGCCTGTTCCGGAGTTGCGCAAACGCAGCCCGCTTCCGCCGCAGGCACAGCTGTCACTTCAAACCTGACGGCTTCTAATATTTCAGCATCCGGTGCAGGCCAGGTCAGTATTTCGGATGCCGTTGCTTCCGCGGTTCAGTCCAAGGCTGTTTGCAGCAAAACAGGGAATACGGTGTCGGCCGCTCCAAAGGCGTCAACGACCCCTGCGGCTTCGCAAAGCGCTGGCAACAATGCAGTGACCGCTAACAACGCAAAAGTAGAAGCGGTAAATACCGGAAGCACGTCTTCCTGCCCGAATGCAGCTCCTTCCACTTCCGCGGGAACGACGAAAACTTATATCATCTCTCCCAGCACCGCTTCCTCCTGTAAAAACTCGGCCCGTTATATCATATCGGGGAATTCTATTTCCTGCATTCCGAATTTCTGCGGCACTAATGTCTGCGCAGTAATTCAGTGCAATTCTTCGACTTGCAAGAACACTTCCTGCAAGTCATCTACATGTAAAACAACTGCCTCCAGTGCTCCAAGCGCTTCCAGTAAGCCGAGCTCCGGCACCCCAAGCGCCTCAAGTAAACCGAGTACATCAAGCAGCGCGCCTGCTCAGGCCAACGGAACAATGGCTTCTCAGGTTTTACAGATTGTGAACGCCGAGCGCGCAAAGAATGGTCTGGGCGCACTGAAGTTGAACACAAATGTTGCCAAGGCAGCACAGGTCAGAGCAACTGAAATTGTAACACAATTCTCCCATACCAGGCCGAATGGTCAGGACCCCTTTACCGCGCTGAAAGAAGCCGGTGTTTCTTATTCCGCGGCGGGTGAAAACATCGCTTATGGCCAACCCGATGCCCAGTCCGTTATGACTGCATGGATGAATTCCCCCGGACACCGTGCCAATATTTTAAACAGCAGATTTACACAAATTGGTATTGGCGTATATAAGGATTCCAAAGGTGTTTACTATTGGACACAGGAATTTATCGGCTGACAAAATTGAAACTTAAGATTACAAATATTTAACTGTCATTCTATCGAATGTTGTATATAATGTTAGTATAGGTAAGTTTATAACGATATTTGATGAAGGCAGTGTTAATATGAATCATCTCAGAGGAAAAACAGGGAGCAGAACGATCAGACACATTGTTGTTGTGTTTGTATTTCTGCTCCTTGTTTGTTCTGTTGGGACGATTACGGTGAATATCTCCCGTGCGATTGCCGCGGCCACCATGTCAGGCCACACAACGCAACCGGTTCAAATCATTCGTACCGTTTCTTCAGGTCCGCAGATCGCATCAAATCCGCCGCCGGAAAGCGCCCCGGCTGTTTCTTCACCCAATTCATCTTTGTCCGTGCCGGAGCCCTCGTCGGCTGTATCCTCTCCAAAACCGGCCGGCAGTGCCGGTGTGGTTTCAAAACCGGTCGCTTCCGTGCCGCCGATGAATCCGGCCGTCTATCAGGGAATGTATCCGGATTTGTACGCGGAAAAGGCCGAACCGGCCGTTCAGGCACAGGGCAAGGTGGTTTATCTTACTTTTGACGATGGGCCGTCCAAACTGACGATGCCTCTTTTGGACCTGCTCGATCATTACAAAATAAAAGCAACTTTCTTTCTGGTTGGGAAAACCAGTCAGCAGGATCAAAAGGCGATGAAGGAAATTGTTAACCGCGGCCATGCAATCGGAGTGCATTCCTATACGCATATTCTTTCCCGGATTTATGTTACCCCCGCCGCGTTTGTTGATGATTTTGGGCGGATGCACGACCTGATTCAAAAGACGACCGGGGTGGTTACCCATATCTTACGTTTT
>JAEWBE010000116.1 GCA_023391275.1 Bacillota bacterium
ATGCAGCGAGGCAAGGCGGTTGCCGAAGAGGCAACCATGCTGGATGCAATGCTTCCGGCACTTATAGCCATGGAGGAAGCTGACGCCGCCGGTGCCTCGGCGAAAGAGATGCTTGATGCCGGTGTACGGGCGGCCTGGGCTGGTACGGAACATACGAAGGATTTGATCGCCACCAAAGGACGGGCCAGTTACGTGGGTGAACGGGGGCTGGGGCATCAGGATCCCGGTGCGACGTCATTTTCCTATATGCTTGAAGTGATTGCCCGATAGAAAGGATTAGAAAAATGGTTGGGATTGTGATTGTTTCGCACAGTGAGAGTCTGGCAAAAAGTGTTGTAGAGCTTACCGCCATGATGGCACCTGATGCCAGGATCGCACCGGCCGGCGGTCTGGATGACGGCAGCTTCGGTACGAGTTTTGAGAAGATTCACGCAGCCATCGAGTCGGTTTATTCGGATGACGGAGTACTGGTGCTGATGGATATGGGCAGTGCGGTAATGACGACCGAGATGGTGCTGGAGACGATGGACGGCATGAAAGTGGCGATGGTGGATTGCCCGCTTGTTGAAGGGGCAGTAGTGGCAACGATTGATGCGGTCGGCGGAATGGATTTTGACAAGATTCAGCAGATGCTTTCATCTGTTGCGGCATCAAAGAAGTTTTAGGCTGCGTGGATATCAAACAGCCGGCGGTAGAGTCGCATTGCTGTGAACCAAGAACCACTGACAAACGGAAAAATACGTTTCCCAGTGGTTCTTTTATTGAACATTAATTTGGAATTATGTAAAAAAATATTCCTTGTATTGATTGGGTGACATTCCAGTCTGCTTTTTAAAAATTTTGCCAAAATAGCAGTAATCATCATAGCCCAGATGAAATGCAACATCCTGAAGGGAAAGATTGGTTTTCTTTAAGAACTCACAGCCATTCTTAATTCTTTGTTCTCTGATATATTCAATAATGGTTTTTCCGGTTTCTTTTTTAAAAATAGAGGCTAAATAGTCCTTATGAATGCCGATTTCCTCAGAGAGGTCATTTAGGGTTATCTTTTGATATAAATGCATATGTATGTAGTTGAGCGTTTTCCTTAAATGAGGTGAGTATCCATTTAAAGAATGCTTCTGGACAAGCTTGCAGTATCCGATAATCATGTCGGTTCCAACTTTATCACAAGCCTCAATGGATTGACTGTGATCGAGATAATAGGTAAAATTGGTTGAAAACATATCTAAATAAAATGGAGATACATGAGCATTTTCCGCACTTTTCCGAAGGACTGTGTTCACCAGCTTGAAAACGGCCCGCCTGTTTTTTAAAGGGTTGGGGTCTCTCTTTACGCCTTTGATTGCTTCCGTATATTTTCTGAAAAACTTTAATGCGCCTTCAATGTTTCCGGAAGCAACTTCTATCATAATGCTGTTTTCTAACTGATATCTGTTTTCTATCAGTTTAATTTGTAAAAGATCGGCTTCTTTATCGTTTGAAAACATATTTTCCATGTAGGGCAAAAAGTCGTTCTTCCAAATTCTGTGAAAGTAATCCAAAGAATCACTAAATCCGATCTGCTCATTTAATATCACAATAGAATCAAGAGCCTTATTCAGTGCACATACAGGGTTCTGTGCAAGAACATTCTTTAAATTATCTGTAATTCGTATGGGGACACGGTTGTCGTAAAGCGTTTTCTCAATCTTCTGTTCTAAATAATACTCCGTTCTGAAAGGGCCGATCATGATAAAAACATTGATTGACTCCCATTTTAAAAAGATATATTCCAATTGAAAATAGTCGGTTACATGATACAGCTGGTTAAATGGCACAGCGCTGAATTCCGTATAAAAAAGATCAATGCCGTTATAAAAGTCAGGAATCAGTTCTGTAAGTGTATTTTCCAGATCGTGAGAATCAAGGCTGCCGTAAGAAAAGTTTATGCCTAATAATGCCTCAACATATTTTTGGGAAAAAGACAGCTTTTCATCAAAGGTCATAATAAAATCCTCCTTTATCGCTTTATTTTAACAATTTTATAAGCATTGTTCAAGTAAAAAACCTATAAACATCGGAATAATACAAAAAATAACGGAATCGGACTATAATATTTAAAGAGAATTTGCTATTCTATAGCACGTAAGACAAGAAGGAGGTTGACATGTTGTATCCTGTAATGAATTTATCTAGAACGGCATTGGAGCTATCAGGGATTTGGAAGTTTAAGTGCATTACGGAATTGGAGGTGAATGAAAGTTATACCGGACCGTGGCCGGGCGATTATGAACTAATGGCTGTACCGGCCGCCTATAATGATCAGAAAACAGAGGAAAAAATAAGAGATCATTATGGTTATGTGCTGTACCAAAGGGAGTTTTCTGTGCCTGCAGCGGTTGCTTCACAACGGCTGGTGCTGCGTTTTGGCAGTGTTACTCATCACGCAATTGTTTATCTCAACGGCAGTAAGCTGGGAACTCATAAAGGCGGTTTTCTGCCCTTTGAGTTTGAAATATCCGGGGAAGAGCTTAAGGAATCAAATGTGCTGACCGTAGCAGTAGATAACCGGGTAGATTATTCCACATTGCCGGTAGGCGGCAATGCTTCAGGAGGAATTTTCGGCGGCATGTTTCCATCGGCGCTGGATATCGGGCATAAAGTAAAAAATAATCCCAATTTTGATTTTTTCAATTATGCCGGGATTATGAGACCGGTGGTACTTTACACAACGCCCGAGGATTATATCAAAGATATTACGGTTACATATGAGGTAAACGGAAATAAGGCTTTGCTGACAGTCGTTACGGAATATACCGGAAACGAAGATGTTTTTGTTACGGTAATGGATGAAATGCAGACTGTTGCAGGGCGCGGAGAAGGTACTCTGGCTGAAATCGAAATTGACAACGTTCATCTTTGGGAACCGCTGAAAGCGTATCTTTATCAGGTGGCTGTAAAGGCCGGAAAAGACAGCTACAGTCTTCCTGTTGGC
>JAEWBE010000132.1 GCA_023391275.1 Bacillota bacterium
GATCAACGGTATGGCACTCACCGTCATAATTCGCAATCAACGGTTTTGTTGCGTTAACCTGCATTTCCCGGCCGCGGCAAAAAGTAAGGATTCCCTTGAAAAGCGGGGATTCAAGATGTTCCCCTGATTTATAAATTTTCACCAGCGAAGGAATTTGGAGCAGAGACGGTTTCCTGATTAAAATAAAATCAAGCAGACCGTCATCAGGCAGCGCCTGCGGCGCTCCGCAGTAACCGCCCCCGTAATACCGTCCGCTGCCCGCCAGCGCAAACAAATAATCATCCTCAAAAACTTTTTCACCATCGATCGTGACTTTCAAATGATCCCCAAGCTTCCCGAGTAAAACCTTTACCACCGCCAGATTATAAGCCGTTGGACCGCTAAGGTACGGAATGTTTTTGAACTTCACCATTTCGTAGGCAACTTTCGCGTCCGTCCCCATGGAACAAACATTGATGGAAAAATGGCCTTCCGATTCGATCATATCCACCCATCGTGATTTTGCGTTCAGTTGCTTTTCCGGCGATAAAAAATTTTCAATCGAGCCAAATGTTTTTATATAATCATTCCCCGAACCGCATGGAAAAACCCCTATCTCCACATTTTCCATTCCGATTGCACCGGAAGCAACTTCACTGAGTGTGCCGTCCCCACCGACCGCATAAACACGCACCGCATCCCCCCTGGCCGCCTGCTGCCTGGTAAGTTCGGTCGCCTGTTTCGGCTGATTCGTAATATGGCAGGTATACTCCAATCCAGTTTGACGGAAATACTCCTGTACAAGCGGAAAAACTGAATTATATGGGTTTTTCTTTCCGGCCACCGGATTTACAATAAATACATAGCGCATACGCCGCCTCCTTAGGCATTGTCCGATCGATAAAACCGGCGGATTTTCAGGATAAATCAGATAAAGCCCAGTATCATTATTACAATAAGATCTTATTTAAAATACATGTAAAACTGACATTTAATCATGCCGTTATAAAGTTTTCTGCGACGGTCGGCCTTGCGCCCAAAACAATCTTCAAAAGTTTCATCCGGGCTGATGATAGAATAACTCCAGCCATGCTTTTGTTCAAATACTTTACCCATAATCTTGTAAAGCTCTTCCGCCTGACGGATATCCAGAAGACGCTCCCCATACGGCGGATTACAAATAACGCACCCGTATTCACCAACTGCCTTAAAATCGGCAATGTCACGTTTTTCCGCATGAATCTGAGCAATCACACCGGCTTTTCTCGCGTTTTCAAGGGTAAGCGAAACTGCGGCGCCGTCAATATCGTAACCGTGCGCAGTAAAAGCGGCGTCACGACGGATCAAATCCTGTGCGCGCGCCTTTTCCCGCTGCCACACATTTTTATCAATGCTGGCCCAGCGTTCCGCGGAAAAATGACGCTGCATGCCGGGAGCGATATTGAGCGCGTACATGGCGGCTTCAATCAGAACGGTACCGGAGCCGCACAGCGGGTCAATAAAATTGGCGTCATGGCGGACACGGGCAAGGTGCACCATGGAGGCTGCAAGTGTTTCCTTAATCGGCGCTTCGGTGGAATTGGCACGGTATCCGCGCTTATGCAGGCCCTCGCCGGAGGTGTCAATCATAATACTGACATGATCCTTCAGGATCAAAAATTGAATTTGATAAAGAGTTCCCGTTTCCTCGAACCAACTGACATTGTATTTTTGTTTCAGACGCTCAACGACAGCCTTTTTAATAATAGACTGACAATCGGGAACACTGGTAAGTTTTGAGCTAAGGCTTCTTCCCTTTACAGGGAATGCGTCACTTTTTCCGATCCAGCGCTCCCACGGAAGCGCTTTCACTCCCTGAAAAAGTTCCTCAAAACTCAGGGCCTGAAAAGAGCCCATCTGAACAAGTATTCTTTCCCCATAGCGTGACCAGATATTGGCCCGCGCAAGCAGCTCCTCTGAGCCGTCAAAAACGACTCTGCCGTTTTGGGGCTCAACATTTTTCGCATCCATTAATTTTAACTCATCAGCAACAAGACCTTCCACTCCGAGAAGGCAGGGGCAAACTAATTTAAATTCTTCCATATTTTTCTCCAATAATTAAATATGGGGCTGCGTGATACGCAGCCCCAAAACGTCATAGATCAAATGGTAATTAATCTATCAGGCACCGTGCACTAAACTCAGGCAATCCATATAATGGGTGCGGTAATTTATTATTCCATATCCGGTTCCAGTAATCCGTAATTTCCGTCTTTCCGCTTGTAAACCACATTAATTTCTCCACTGGTCTCATCACGGAACATAAAGAACTGGTGACCAAGCATGTTCATCTGCAAAATAGCTTCCTCTACGCTGAGAGGCTTAACAAAGAAATGTTTTGTGCGGACAATTTTGTATTCTTCCGTATTTTCTTCTTCTGCACTGTACATGTAATCCGTAACATACTGGTCAAGTGCGGCGGAGTGAATTGACTTGTCAAGCCGGTTTTTATTTTTACGGATCTGCCGGCCGAGTGAACTGACAACCTGGTCAAGCGCGTCATTCATTTCGAAGTCGGTTGATTCCGCACGATAAATCATGCCGCGGGATTGAATGGTTATTTCAACCGTCTGACGGTTTCTTTCTACTGTTACCACAACGACAGCTTCTGAATCTTCATCAAAAATCCGGTCAAAACGTGACAGCTTTTTTTTCGCCAATTCCTTAAAATTATCTCTTAAATTAACTTTTCTGCCTGTAATAGTAATCTTCATACCAACATCTCCTTAACCTAAATATCTGGATTACAGAGGAAATCCATCCCCTATAATATAACATAATAGCCAAAGAAATAAAAGCATTAAGTTGTTATATTGTAATATTTTTATGACGGGTTACATGACATCCGACATTCACAGCCATGGGCAATCCTGCAATATGCGTCGGGAATGGTTCAATATTAACACCCAGCGCCGTTGTCACGCCTCCGAAACCCTGCGGACCGATATTCAGGGAGTTGACTTCTTTTAGCATACGCGCCTCCAGACCGGCATAGAACGGGTCTGTGTTGGGCTGCGATACCGGGCGGCAGAGCGCCTGCTTGGCAAGTTCCGCACATTTTTCAAAGTCCCCTCCGATACCGACGCCGAGTATCATGGGCGGGCATGGATTGCTTCCGGCAATTCTGGCTGTTTCCACAACGAAGCCAATGATCTCTTCTATGCCGGCGGAAGGAGTAAACATCTTAATACGGCTCATATTCTCACTGCCAAAGCCCTTTGGCGCAACCGTAAGGGAAAGCCTGTCACCCGGCACGATGCGGGTATGCAGGACAGCCGGAGTATTGTCCCCGGTATTTCCGCGCCGGATCGGGTCAGCGACCACGGAACAGCGCAGCAAGCCTTCCACATATCCCTGACGAACACCCTCGTTTACTGCGTCCTCAAAGGAACCGCCGGCAATATGAACCTCCTGCCCGACTTCGGCAAAGATAACCGCCATGCCTGTATCCTGACAAACGGGAATTTTCAGTTCACGCGCCGCATTCATATTTTCACACAAATCGGATAAAATCGCTTTGCCGGTCGGCGAGGTTTCCTGCTCCGCTGCGGCGGCAATGCAATTTTCAAGGTCAGCGGGCAAAATACGGTTTGCGTCAATGCAGAGCTGCCGTACAGCCCCGATGATTTCGGATACTCCAATTTCTCTCATCTTGCCCTTACTCCTTTGGAACGATTTCGCCATTGGCAATGACCAATTTCGGCTTTGCCGTCATTTCCAATGGATTTGCGTCGAATACGACTAAGTCGGCATCTTTCCCGACTTCAATGGAACCAACCTGATCGTCAATGCCGCAGATTTTCGCAGGATTGATGGTGATCGCTTTTAGCGCTTCTTCCGGATCCATCCCCTCGCGGACAGCAAGGCCGGCGCAAGTTGCCAGATACTGCAGCGGAATAACCGGATGGTCGGTGATAATAGCGACGGGGATTCCCGCTTCCGCCAAGATTCCAGGATTTGCAGGCGTTAAATTTTTGAGCTCCGGTTTGGAGCGGTCACAGAGGAAAGGCCCTGCCAGAATGCGGGTTCCCTCATTCTTCAGCCCGTCAGCAATTAAATGTGCTTCCGTTCCATGGACAATGACATAGTTGAGATGAAATTCTTTCGAAATGCGGATAGCAGTATAAATATCATCGGCACGGTGCGCATGAAAATGCACCTCGATTTCGCCTTTCAGCGCAGGAATCAAGGCTTCAGCCTTCATATCAAATTCAGGTGCGTCAAAATCCTCATCAGTTTTGGAACGCTCCAAGTCCGCCAAATAATGCTCTGCTTTAAAAAGCTCTTCCCGAATCAGCGCGGCGGTCGACATGCGCGTGGAAGGCGCAAGATTTTTTCCGTGATAAACGGATTTCGGATTTTCGCCCAAGGCCATTTTGATGGCGACAGGCGCTTTCACGATCATCTTATCAATACAGGAGCCACAGGTTTTGATTGCCGCAAGCTGTCCGCAAATTGCGTTAGCACTGCCCGGGCCGGTTACTACTGTGGTCACGCCGGCGGCAAGCGCTTCGGAAAAGCAACGGTCAATCGGGTTGACGGCGTCAATTGCACGCAGCTGGGGGGTAACAGGATCAGTTTCTTCATTGATGTCGTCGCCTTCAAAGGTCAGACTGTCCTCCAGCATGCCAAGGTGTGTATGCGCGTCAACAAACCCCGGATAGACCCCGGCACCCCGAACGTCAACAATTTGCTCGCCATCCGTCGGCGGCGCCGGCATTGCGCCAACCGCGCTGATTTTGCTGCCTTCAGTACGAATCCAGCCGTTTGGAATTTGGCTGCCTGTCATGGTATGAATATTTGCATTGATAATGAACATCGTTTTCCTCCCAAATATTATAGAATCCCTGTTTGCCATATAAAGTAAAAAAGCGGAGTGCGTACACTCCGCTCAAGCTATTTAGATTGATTCGAATTGCCATGCTTTGAAAAACCGCCGCGTTTCGACTCCATACATTTTTTAAGGTCCGACATTTTTTCATCACTTGTCTGCTTGAACTTGGACATCATGTCCTCAAAACTTGTGGCGTCATTTCTTCTGCTGGTCTGCCACTCGTAATTGCCCGGTCTGGAAACACGGGGTGCGGGCGCATTGCTACGCGGCGCAGGAGGAATCGCCTTTTTCATCGAAAGGCTGACCTTGCCGTCTTCACTGATGCTCATTACTTTTACTTTAACGGTTTGATTTTCGGTTACGAAATCACGAATTTCCTTAACAAAAGTGGGCGCTACCTCCGAAATATGAACCATGCCGGTTTTACCGTCCGGCAATTCTACGAAAGCACCGAATTTTGTAATCCCTGTCACTTTTCCTTCCAGAACTGTTCCTACCTCAAGCTGCATATGTAAGTGATT
>JAEWBE010000012.1 GCA_023391275.1 Bacillota bacterium
CGACGATGGTGTCGAGCTTGTCGATCCAGCCGGCGGTCGCAAATTCGGAAACATAGACCACATCAAGAGCCATAACATCGACGCTTGTGTCCTGACTTGCCAGCTTGTTGACGAAATCGTCGTGCAGATTATTTGAATTCTGTGGCAGGTTGTATCCCTGCACCTCAACGTTCGGATGTGCCGCATTGTATTCTTTGATGAGTGCTCTGGTCGCATCGCCGACCCCTTCGTCATAGCCGAACGTGATCTTCACCTTTTCCGCACTCGAAGATGCCCCGGACGTACCGGCACTTGCGGCGGACGACGAACTTTGGCCCGAACTGCATGCGGAGACAGACGCCGACATAACCAGTGTCAGAAGCAGTGCTATAACTTTTGTAACTCTTTTTCTCATAACTGATCCTCCCTGAATTTAAATTATAGATGATTCCTTCCAAAGGAAAGAACGACGAAGTGAATTTTGGGACGGGTGGAAGTGGAAATCCGGTCAGGAGAAGTAGAACTCCATTTGAGGGCAGCTGATTTCGAAGGCATAGGTTCTCAGATTTGCCGACAGCTTTGCGACACAACTTCCACAGCTGCGCGTCATGGTGAGGCAGGTTCCGTCTTCCGAAAGACCGCAGACCAGCTCTCCTGAAAAAGCGGGACATTCATTGCGGAATTTCATTAAATTCAGCAGTTTTTGTACAACTGGCCGACGTGTCTCCCGTTCCAGTTCCGCAAGGGTATAATTATGGCGGTTGATGTCGCGCCCCTGTTTTGTTTTTTCCAGAAGCTCAATGTCATTTTTGCCCGCCAGCATTCCGACATAATACACCTGCGGGATTCCGGGGGCAAAGAACTGAATGGCGCGTGCCAGAAGATATGCCTGATCGTTTTCTCCCAGCGCGGAGTAATAGGTACAGTTGATTTGGTAGATGTCCAGATTGTTATAGTTTGCGGTGCTGTATTCTTTTTTTACGTTTTTCCCTTTTATAAAGATGCTTGCTTTTGTTTGATTAATCTCTTCCCATGAAAGCAGATCAACCGCGTCGACGATTCCAATGCCGTCGTGTGTGTCCAGCGTAGTGAATTGATTTCGGGGGCAGATATCGAACCAGTGCTTGAGATGCTCTCCGTTTGCAAAATACAGCGCATGCAGCACCAGCATTGGCAGAGCGAAGTCGTACGTCCAGTACCCTTTCTCGGACATTTTTTTGTGGTAGGAATAGTGCTCATGGATTTCCGGCAGAACAATCGAGCCATAGGGTCTTACAATATCCGAAATCCATTCCAGCAGCTGCCAGATTTCAGGTTCAACAAAAAAGCAATTGGTCCCACGTTTTTTGACCGCGTAAGCAAATGCGTCAAGCCGAATAATCGCTGCGCCCTTTTCGCACATATCTGAAAGCGTCCTGCGAAAAAACTCATGCGTCTTCGCAGAATGAACATTCAGGTCAATCTGCTCTTCGGAGAACGTGCACCATATCCGTTCGGATGTTCCGTCGCCGTACGTCACTTCAATGAAAGGATCACGCGGCTTCCTTTTATAGATCTTGTCCAATTCTTCTCGGGAAGGAGGAACGTCTCCCCAGAATCGATCAAAACTCAGGAACAAATCGCGGTACGGCGATTTCTCTTTATTTCTGATAAAATCCGAGAAAAATTCTGATTGGCGCGATATGTGGTTAATCATAAAATCAAACATGAGGTAAAAATGCTTCTGCAGAGCCGCAATATCTTCAAAGGTTCCGAACGCAGGGTTGACACGAGTGTAATCCGTAGGAGCAAATCCGCGATCAGCTGACGATGGAAAAAAAGGAAGAATATGAATGCCGCCTATGGCATCGAAAAAGAACTGTTCAACCGCCGTCTGCAAATCCTTTAGGTTTTTTCCCATGCTGTCCGCATATGTAATCAACATGATTTTGTTACTGAATTTCAAGAGTTTCACTCCTTACGCTGTTTATTATAGCGAAATTTTATAAATTGTCAATCGTTTGTAAAAATTATCGTGTAATAAAGCAAATAATACTTGATATTTTTGGGCGTTATGCCATTAATATTATCATATATTAGCAATTAAATGTTGATTTTTCGATTATTATAATATTATGCGATACATAATATAGTCAATCCTTTTAAAATATGTTCGCAGTATCTTATACGAAATAACTTTTTTGCACACGCATTATTTCATGTCAGATTACAATTTCTTTTAATTCCAGAATGTGTTATAATAATTTCTTGATGTACGACATTATTTCTGTGCGATATTTGATATCATGCGTATTTCAAAATTTGTAAGCGTATGACATTATCTTTTTTGAAAAGGAAAATGTTCTATGGCTATTACGTTGAAAGACGTGGCCGCTAAGGCCGGCGTCACCATCACGACAGTTTCAAGAGTTCTGAACGACCGTGGACACATTAGCAAAAAGACGAAAGAAAAAGTGTATCAAGTAATTTCAGAACTAAATTACCACCCAAACGAAGCCGCCCGCTCGCTCATCAAGAAGCACTCAAATATTATCGGCGTCATTGTCCCGACAGTGAAGAACCCTTTTTTTGCGGAAATCGTCGAATATCTGGAAGAATACGCATTCAAGCAGCAGCACAAAATCATGCTGTGCAATTCTTACCACCAAAAAGAAAAGGAAATCGAATACATCGAAATGCTGAATTCCAACAAGGTCGCCGGTATTTTTATCTCCAGCCGTACTTCAGGAATTGAACAGTATCTCACGTCAAATATGCCTATTGTTTCCTTCGAACGTGTTATAAGCGACCAAATTTCATCCGTTGCGTGCGACAATTACCAAGGCGGCATTTTAGCTACAAGGTGCCTGATTGAATGCGGATGCAAAAGCATTTGCCATATTGGCGGCGTTAGCGGACTGAATATGCCTGCTGATGAACGCTGTCGTGCCTTTTTGGACGAGTGTAAAAAAGCCGGAGTCGTCCACCATGTTTTTGATACCGAGGAATCGCAGTTCCAGTCAATGGATTACAGCGACTGGCTGGATCATATCCTATCGCAAGATCCAAATATTGACGGGATCTTCGCCAGCAGCGACATTATCGCTGCACAACTTATCTCTGTTTGTGCGAAACGGGGTATTCGAATTCCTGATGAAATGAAAATCGTCGGGTATGATGATACGATTATCGCTTCGTGGGTAACTCCGAAGATCACTACTATACATCAGCCGCTTGAGCAAATGTGCCGGTCCGCCATCAGTACTATTCTTCAGGATAAAGACAAAGAAAACCTGCCCACCCGTTCAATTTTCGGAGTAACGTTGATTCAACGGGAAACCACCTGAGCGTTGCGGTGTTGTTCGTTGTTGAAAAAATTATTCAAACAGTCAATTCCTAATATTATTGAAATTCTTATGAAGACTAAAGATATCAACGGATCCAAAGTATTCAAGAAGGCGGCTTCGATCACATGCTACATTCGTTATTTTAGAGCTATTTTCACGATACCTTTACTGATATGTGAATATCAATATTTCATTACAATACAAAAAGGCACAAAAAAGCCGTATCTGAAAACCATAACGGTTCTCTGATACGGTCTTATTGGACCATTTTGTATTCGAATTGTCGGCCCATCGCTTAGGAGTATAGCGTATGTCTTTTTTCGCTGTGCCAAATACCAACGCGCACATTGCCCGGTTTCGTTTGGGGGTTGAGAGTCTATCTGTTTATCAGCGGGAACGGCAGGACAGGAAGGCTGACCATAAATTTCGATTTGATCCGCAGGGGATTTCCTGAGACCAACATCAAATTTTCCGCCCGAAAGAATGCTGCCTTTGATGCATTTTACCGTGATGGAAGTGCCGATGCTATGGCGGAGTTAATTCGCGGGTTACGTGTCGGAACGGCTGGATGCGTTCTTATCCCTTCTATAATGATTTTTCAAGTCTCATTATTAGTCTCGTCCATATTTTACGGCCATGTTTGCGGCACATATCATACACCCGGTACACGGGCGTTATATTAGTCGCTGTTCTCGCTTGTTAAGATCAGAATGGAGAGATTCGTTGGCGGACCCGATGCACGGCTATGCAATGTCTTAAACGAATGCAGGAATTCAGAGCACCAACCTTTATTCCTCTTTCCAGCGTTCTGCGCATTCTATTGCCTTTTTCCATCCCCTCAGCAACTTTTCACAGGTTTGGTCGTCCATGTCGGGCGTATACAGCTTATCAAGCCGCCAATGCTGCTGAACTTCCTCCATGCCCTTCCAGAATCCCACGGCCATCCCTGCGAGGTATGCCGCGCCAAGCGCCGTCGTTTCCCGGATCATCGGCCGGCGAAGTACCTTCCGCGTGATGTCGGACTGAAACTGCATGATGATATCGCTGACGCTTGCGCCGCCGTCAACTTTGATTTCATTGATTTCGATGCCGGTATCCGCAGACATGGCATCGATCACATCTTTGGACTGATACGCGATGCTTTCCAGAGCGGCCCGAATGATATGCTTGCGGGTCGTTCCGCGCGTCAGCCCGAAAATGGTCCCACGCGCATACATATCCCAATGGGGGGCGCCAAGACCAGTAAAGGCCGGGACGAAGTAAACGCCCTGCGTGTCCTTCACCTGCGACCCGAGGTAATCGGCGTCGGAGGCGTCGGTAAAGAACCTCATTTTATCGCGCAGCCACTGGATGACGGCTCCGCCGATAAATACGCTGCCCTCCAAGGCATAGGTGACCTCATTGTTCAGGCCGTAAGCGATCGTGGTGATTAGGCCGTTTTGGCTTCGGATTATTTTTTTGCCAGTGTTCATCAAAATAAAATTGCCGGTACCGTAGGTGTTCTTTACATTTCCTTCCTGAAAACAGGTTTGGCCGAACAGTGCCGCCTGCTGATCCCCGGCGATTCCGCAGATCGGGATCTCAGTTCCGCTGATATTGGTGTAACCGTATACTTCCGAAGAATTGCACACGCGCGGCAGCATACAGGCCGGAATGTCCAGTGCCTTTAAAATGCGCTCGTCCCATTTCAGCTCTTTAATATTGTACAGCATGGTCCTCGAGGCGTTGGTATAATCGGTCACATGCGCTTTTTTGTCGGTCAGTTTCCAGGTAAGCCACGTATCGACCGTGCCGAACAGCAGCTGCCCCGCTTCAGCCTTTTCTCTTGCGCCCGGAATATTATCAAGGATCCACTTGATTTTGGTCGCGGAAAAATAAGCGTCGACTAGAAGCCCGGTATTTTCCTTAATGTA
>JAEWBE010000066.1 GCA_023391275.1 Bacillota bacterium
CGCAACTGTAACAGGCTCAAAAAACGCACCCTGATCAAAACTCACCGATTCATCAAATTTAATTGCGTTTTTTTCCGGAACAACTACATATTCGGCAAAGCTGCCAAATTCTCTGGAACCAATAAAGCTATAATTCTTGCAAAGAGAATAATCGCCCTTCTGACAGTCATCACACTTCAGGCAGGGAACCAGAGGAACACCTGCTACTCTGTCTCCAACCTTTAAACTTGTTACGCCTTCTCCGATTTTAGCAATTACTCCCGAAAACTCATGCCCCAAAACATTTGGGAAAAAATGACAGGCGTCTCCGTTCACTCTCGGGATATCCGAACCACATATGCCTGTATATTTCACTTTAATCAATACTTGTTTTGCCGACAGTGAAGGGGTTGGAATCTCCTCATATCTCAGATCTTCTCTTGCGTGCAATACTCCTGCTTTCATTTACTGTAACTCCTTTTAGGCCCTAACATTTTATGTAGTCTTTCACAAACTTCGCATCTAACCGGAATGCTATGGAACACACCGTGCAACTGCTCGGTTTTCTTCTTATTTAAGGGTTTCTCAGTCTTCACTTGGCCATCTTTGAAAAAACATCTTTTAATGCAAAATAACACTCATCAAAAATTTCCTTAACCGGCTGATAATCGGCTACTGCCTGCGGATTTGGCTGCTGTACAGCATTAATCTCCAAAAATTTATTAATAACATTGAAATCTTTAAATAGCCCTGCACCTACGCCGCCTGTTACAGCCGCGCCCATGGAGCCTGCCTCTTCCAGCAACGTTGGCACAATAATCTTCGCATCATATACATCTGCCATGATCTGTCTCCAGACTTCACTTTTGGCTCCGCCGCCGATGGCAAGGATTTCGTCAATCTTAACGCTTTTGCGAAGAATATTCAGAATAATAGAAAGATTCATAGTGACACCTTCCAAAGTGCTTCTTAAGATATCACTCCGCTGATTCTCTGATTTCAAACCGATATATGCCCCTCTGGCATTCGGATCCCACCTTGGCGCCCTTTCTCCCAAAAGATACGGAAGGAATATAACTCCGTTAGAGCCCGCAGGACTTTTTGCAATTTGCTCATCCATATAGGCATAAGGTGATTTTCCATGCACCTTTGCATCATAAACTTCCATTGTGCAAATAGTGTTTTTGAGCCAGTTATAAGCACCGCCGGCACATTGCATTGTTCCATTCGGCGCATACAAACCCGGAATAATATGCGCCCATGTTACGGTACGCATCTCTTCATCAAAAATTGGTTTTTCAGTCGTCGTAGTAATCCATGCGGATGTACCCATGCAGCAATACGTTTTTCCGGGACTGATTGAACCCGCACCCACATTTGCCGTAACGCCGTCGCCGCCGCCAAGAACAACCGGTGTGCCAACCGCCAAACCCGTCGCTGCTGCAGCTTCTTTCGTTACGCCACCCGCAACAAAAGTGGAAGGCTTCAATTCGGGAAGTTTATCCGGATCTATCCCCGCATATTCAATGATTCGATCCGACCATTTCAGATTGAGCAAATCAAAGCATCCATTGCTGTTTCCATCCGAGTATTCTGTATAGAATTTTCCTGTAAGGCGAAACACAATATAATCTTTCGCATTTAAAGTTTTATAAGTCTGCTCATATATTTCAGGCTCATTATCACGAACCCACATCAATTTCTGAATTCCATAAGAAGCGGTATTGCGATGCCCCACTATATGGTAAAAATCCTTCTGATCAATTTTCTCACCGATTTGAGCCGCCTGCAACTGCGCACGCTGATCGGCCCAGATAATAGACGGTCTTAACGGAGTCCCCTGCCTATCCACACAAAGGCATCCCATCATCTGTCCACTGAAACTGACAACTGCAATATCTTCAGCATTAACACCTATGTCCTGTATTAACTTTTTACTGGAAACACACACAGCGTTCCACCAGTCTTCTGCATTCTGCTCCACCCATGATCCATTAAAATAATGAGCATCATAAGAAGAAACATAACTTCCCATCATTTTCCCATCATCGGAAAAAAGTGTTGCTTTATTCCCCGAAGTACCCAAATCATGAGCTAAAATATATTTTGCCATCAATGAACAACTCCAAACTAATTATGATTAAATCCTGATCAGATAATATCGCGTTAAAAACTGATATGAGCGGTTACGAGATACTTGGAGCAACAACGACCTCGAAACTGTTTCTATCGCCCCGATATCTTGCCAAGGAATATTCAATGATATCCCCAAAGACATTATACCCAATAGAAGTGAACAGCTGAACCGCTTTGCCACGTTTCAGGTTAAGATATTTCATATCATACGCGGTTGCATCTACGGCTTCTACCAAACGTCTGATTTTATATATCTTTACTCTTTCATTTGAGGATAAAATAGAATATAACGATTCATTCACCAAATCGTGGGACAAAACAAAAGCACAGCTTTCGTATGGAAGATATGTTTTTACCGCAACCATAGGCTCGTCGTCCGCATATCGCAAACGGTGAATATAGATTGCTTTTTGCTTTGGCTTTAAATTAAGTGCGCTGACTACTTCCTCTGAGGGAGTAACCACTTTAAAATCAAGGACTTCCGTACGGGGAACCCGCCCGGAAGAAATAATCTGATCACTAAAAGATTTGATTGCCTGTATGAAATCCTGATTGATTTTAGGTTTAGAAACAAATGTACCTTTGCTTTTTACGCGATAAACCCAGCCTTCCTGCACAAGTTCAGCAATAGCTTGGCGTACCGTCGTGCGGCTGATCTGAAACATTTCGCTTAGTTCTTTTTCTGTGGGAATCATACTTCCATTTTTGTAATTTCCGCTTTTTATTTCCCGCATAATCAATTCCTTCAGTTGAAAATACAAAGGAATTGGAACCAGCTTATTTAATTGACCATTATTAAGCATACATTTGTCCCTCATTCATTATGATTTTAATATAACATTGTCATCATATTATAACATAGTTCCTATATGATTGACAATATCGTTGATAGTCGCAATATAATGTGTCAATTCTTTTTATTGGCAAAAAAGAAGCCGGTCAAAAAAACAGCCAATTCTCTTCCAATTAAAACATGTTATTTAAAAATTATTTCTTTACAAAGTAATTGCATTGGGCCGCATAGTCAGCTCACGGTTTCATGCTTTTTATGCTCTTAAAATTTACCGCCGGTTTATTAACGGGCAGTGAGTAAGTCACACGCCAATATTACATAGATGGATTCGCCAATGGCAAGAATCTCCTCCTGGCAAGCACATCTAAAATTTTCTTCGCAAAAGTGACCCCAAATTGATGTATATTTTATCTTCAGAAAAAAGCCATCGAACATTTTATAAAGCCGGCTGCTTTTTAACAAATCTAAAGATAATTCGTATTCCAAATAGATTTCTATAGACAAAATAAATTAATTGATACAAGCTCCTATAACAGACTTACGGGAGACAGCAGAACAGCTTACAAAGCCATCCGCTTTGAATATAATGATGACTTTCATGTGAATAAAGCTTCCCCCTATTCACATGAAGCCATCCTCAAACGCCAAAGTCAGCCCGAACACAAGGCTCACTCAAAATTCAATTAGATTTTATGTATGCCAAAAAACGTACCGCATCAGCCCGGAACGGATCAGATGATCTTTGGAACATAAACCCATATCCGCCCGACATCAGACTTGCGGGCATTATTCCATGTCGATCATGACCTTCATCGCTTTGTCTTTTTGCTCATCAATAATCTCATATGCCTTGGAATAATCCCTGAACTTTACCCTATGAGTAATCAATGCGTCAAACTCAATCAGGCCCTCGTTCACCAGTTCAATAGCCGTTTTATAGTCTTCCACACGGTACATGGCCGTGCCGATCAAACGCAGTTCGTGATCCTGAATGAATCCCATATTAATAGTACCAAGGTCACCAAAAACGCCTACGACAATAATGTCGCTGCCTTTACGTGCATATTCAATAGCCTGCTTCATCGTCGGATTGATACCGATGCATTCAAAAATTACATCCGCTCCATCTGTACCAAAGCATTCTGTAATCGCTTCTTTTAAGTCTTTTTCGCCGGGGTTTACCGTTTCAATTCCGCACTTTTTGGCGGTTTCCAGCCGGTACGCGCTCAGCTCGGAAAGCAGTACTTTAGACGCACCCATCGCTTTTACAGTTTGTGCAACAAGGTTCCCGATAGGACCGCCGCCAAGCACCAAAACTCCCTTGCCCTTTACATCGCCGAATCTTCTTACCGCGTGAACAGCAACCGCAAGCGGTTCAATCATGGCCCCGTGCTCAAAGTTCATACCATCCGGCAATTTTAAAGCCTTATCAGCATCAACAACAAAATATTCGCTTGCCATACCGGTAGTCTGAAAGCCCATCACTTTAAGATGTTCGCAGTCATTGTACATGCCGTGGGTGCAAGGATAGCATTTGCCGCAAACCACTTGAGGCTGAATTGTAACCGCATCGCCTACTTTTACGTTTGTGACATCTTTCCCTATCTCTTCTACAACAGCAGAAACCTCATGGCCCTGCACCACAGGATAGCTTGTATAAGGATGTTTGCCGTGGTTTACATGAATGTCAGAACCACAGACACCAATCCGTTTCATTTTGATTTTGATTTGATTATCCTTTACCTCAGGTACCGGAACCTCACTAAAGACTATTTTACCGGGTTGAACCATAGTAGCTTGTAACATTTAAAATTTCTCCTCTCATAGTTTGAATTGTTTTTGTCCAATTATCTCTCATTTTCATATGCGTGGGGCACTTTCAAACAAGAAACAATCGAGTTCTTAACCATTTGATGCGTATTTAGAGCTTCAAAAGCTTGTAAAATATCTTCAATTTTGTAATAACAGGGAATAATCTTTTAAATTGATCTCACCCATTGCAAAATTTGAACATATGCTTTGCTTTCTTTTCTTAAACAGCATCTGCTGGAAGGTCATTTCCCAATTGTGTGGAACTTTACTCAAATCAAGTCGAATTTTACTATTTTCAGGAACACTGACTAAAAGAACTTTCCCCACAATCAGCAATCAGTCCCATTTCCCGATTAATATCATCAGAAAAATTTACTGCATCCAGAACATATTTTATGTCACTGGAATCTGACGCCGCAGGGCAAAGCATGCGAACTTTCTCGATAAGATATGTAGTAATTTCCTACTGATAACTTTGTTCGTTTATGAAACTAATTCATAAATCACATAATATTGTCATAACATTACAATATTAAGTTATTCGTACATTTAAAATTATACTGTACATTTTAGATAATGTCAAGCATGATTACAAATCATTATTAGCAAATATAATCTAAATCTTATCCTGTGTAACGGTAAAGACTTATCGCTAATAAATATTATACCTTACATATTTATCCACAAATTTGAAACTTATTGCATAAAATTCTTAAAATTCATGGTAATATCCTGTTAAATATGCATGATTTGTTGTATTTTTTCTTTATAAATTCTGCAGATTTGATTTAGTAGAAATAATTAACCGTACACCTTGCAAGAAAAACATTCAGCCAGGGCCGCCCCGTGTCAGAAATATGATTCTTCGACGTCTTGTACTGTCTTCCGTTTTTAATGCAAAAGATTCAAAAACCAGATTGATCAACAACCACATTTTGGAACAGAGGGATACTTTTTAAGTGGCCATCAATTTCATTCGGTCCATGAATGTATCTTCCGGGAATTCCTGCACAGCTGCAATTATTGACCGTTATTCGAACTGCTTTTTCCTAACATAATTATGTAGTAACATAGATTTGTATGGATAATAGTATAAAAAATCCCATATTTTCCCAATTACCAGTAATATATTATAGAAATTCAATGTAATGTTTATATATATTTATATATTTTTCACATTTATTTGGTAAACAAAATTTGTCATATATTTGCACTTTTTCTTTATTTTCAATATTTCTTGACATTAATATGTGTCTACTATATAATATCACTATGTTATAATAATTGGAAGTTACTATCTATCCATTATTCAAAAAATAAGCTATAAGAAGGAATGACAACCACATGATTCACTACGAAAAGGCAACTTGTCCCACCATCTATTTCATAGGAGTAACAACCGAAAAGTCTTCAATTATGAAGGTTTTTCCAAAATGGGCGGATGCATTAGGGCTCAAGAACACTGTTATTAAGGGCATCGACTTTGCTCCCCATTCTCCTGCAGCCGATTATCGGAACGCCGTGGAATTCATTAAAAATGATCCTCTGTCCCTTGGAGCTTTGGTTACTACCCATAAGATTGATTTGTTTAACACTTGCAAAGATATGTTTGATTATGTAGACCCTTTCGCTGAAAAATTAGGCGAAGTCTCTTCTATTTCAAAAAAAGACGGCAAGTATTGTGCGCATGCGAAAGATCCTATTTCCAGCGGATTGGCTTTGGAAAACTTTGTTCCTGCCAATTTTTGGACGGATTATGACGGTGATGTTCTGTTAATTGGCGCCGGCGGAAGTTCTCTGGCAATGTCGGTATACTTTGCGCAGGAGAAGTTCGGCAATAATGTCCCCAAGAAAATTATCATTGCAAATAGAAGTGTTCCCCGTTTAGAGTCTGCAAAGAAGATTCTGGAAGGCATTAACTCTAAAATCAACTTTGAATTCATTCACACCCCATCCCCTGCCGACAATGATAAGGTACTGGCCTCTTTAAAGCCGCATTCCTTGGTTGTAAATGCAACAGGCCTTGGGAAAGACGGCCCGGGATCACCTTTGACCGATAACTGTGTATTCCCTAAGGATAGCTTGGTTTGGGAAATTAATTATCGCGGTAATTTAATATTTATGGAACAGGCTTTAAAACAAAAGGATTCCCGTAATCTTCACGTCGAAGATGGCTGGATATACTTTATTCACGGCTGGACGCAAGTAATTGCCGAAGTATTCCATATTTCCATTGAAGGTGAACTCCTTCAAAAATTAAGCGATATTGCAAAACAGTAATTAATTGTGTAAGGAGATTATATATTATGAATGATTTTAATTGGGACAGCAGTTTTTTAGTTGATTTTGATCTTACCACCGGTTTTTCCAAAAAAGCCGAAACTACAAAACGTCACTTATCTCAGATGAAAAACATGTTTGCAGATGTGTCAGCTGCAGAAAACATGCTTAAAACAGAAGACCCTCTCATCTATGAATTCCATGAGCTGGGATGCCCGGAACGTGCAGGCGATTTGGCATTTGGTACAACGATCCTATACCCCGGAAAAGTAGGCAACGAATACTTTATGACGAAGGGGCATTTCCATACTATGCTGGAAACTGCCGAAGTGTATTATACATTAAAAGGCGAAGGCTATATGGTAATGGAAAACCCTGAGGGCGATACCATAGAAATGCCGTTATCTCAATCGCAAGCCGTTTATGTTCCCAGAAGATATGCACATAGAACCGTTAACACGGGAAATGTTCCTCTGGTTCTTTTCTATACCTTTGCAGGGGATGCCGGCCATGATTACGGTACAATTGAAACAAAGGGTTACCATAAAATAATTGTAGATCAAGGCAAAGGACCTGAAATTGTTGCTAATCCTAAATGGTAATAGAAGACCCTGTTAAAACAGTTGCAGCAGTTTTAAGAAGAACCGATGCTGAGCAACCGGATTTCTGCCAATGCCATGATCGGCGTTCATAAAGGGCAGTCTTTCCGGCTCAGTCCAGCGCATTTTTGATGAAGTAGATAAAAATACTGTGAAGTAAGAACATATGCGATAATCCGCGGCGTATCAATTGTGAAGCCCTGATCGGTCAGCTGCTCTTTGAGCGTCCTAAGATACTTTGTGCAAACGCTGTATAATATTTGCAATCCCAACTCGTATGGTTTAAATTATCTATATCATTCATCTTCATATCAAATATCCTCCTTTTGATATATCTGGTTGCAGCGAGCAAACCGCAGCCTTATTATATCAAAGGGAGGTTTTTGCTATATGTAACGCGGAAGCTTTCTGAGTACCTCTGCACAGCCGTGATCTTTTACGAAAAACACTTATGCTTTTTACTTGAATTTCAGGCTTGCTGAATTTTTATTTGGTTTGATAAACCACGATTGACAAGGAGATTTATTACATGTTAAAAGCAGTAATATTTGATATGGACGGAGTCTTAATTGATAGTGAGCCAAACCATACCCGCGCTACTATGATGGCGTTGGAGAAGTTTAATATTACATTCGATATAAAATACTATTCGAATTTCATTGGCACCCCTTCAAGCGTAATGTTTGAAAACATGGTAAAGGATTTCAATTTAGACATCCCGTCAACAGCTATCTTAAAGGCAAAAAATGAATTTTTAGAAGAATTATTTGAAAAAGAAGGCTATATCCCGCTTAAAGGTGCAAAGGAATTGATTTCCGATCTCTACGAGCATGGAATTCTGCTGGCAGTCGCCTCTTCTTCTTCTTTGAAAGATATCCAAAAAGCCTTAAGAGCACTTGGGATAGAGAGTTATTTTTCTAAACTTGTAAGCGGCGCCACTCTTTCAAATCCAAAACCCGCACCCGATATTTTCCTCCTTACAGCCGAAGAACTGGGGGTTTCCCCTTCTGAATGCCTTATTATTGAAGATTCAACAAACGGAGTTGTCGCAGCTAACCGGGCAGGTATACGATGTGTCGGTTATATCAATCCAAACTCCGGGAAGCAAAATCTCAGCAGCGCGTTTATTTTATCCGACAGCTTTCTCAACCTCTCTTACAGATTTATAGCAGATAAGTTTCAGAGTATTATCCACGAACCATAATAATCCGACATGATCAGATACATAACAGATATTAATCACTGAGATGCTAATACCAAGCCTGCACGGCAGCCGGAACAGTATGGGCAGAAACCGCTGAACCTGCAAAACGGATTTTGGGCAGCTTACCCGGCTGCTTTCGATCAATTGGGTTGGGTCTGAAAATGAATTTATTGACAAACTGTTTGAGAAGAAATACAATGATAAAAACGAAACGTTTCGAATCGCGGAATAAACGGGAACGCAAGCATTTTTATGGCATTGTATCCGTAAGCGGAACATTTCCCGGCGGCGGCAAAGTTCCTGCTTGGACTATTAATCAGGAGTTGGTAAGCATGGCGGCAACCTATAAGGACATTCAGCGTATGACTGGACTGTCCCTCTCAACTATATCAAAATATTTTAATGGTGGTAATATGCTTGACGCCAACCGCAAAGCGATTGACCGTGCGATTGTAAAATTAGATTTTCGCATGAACGAGTATGCGCGTGGCTTAAAAAGCAAGCGTTCCAAAACAATCGGCATACTCATTCCGGAATTGAACAGTACATTTCATACATCAATCATTGCCGATGTAGAAGATATTTTGCGTGCGCATGGTTACGGAATTATCGTATGTGACAGCCGTCTGAACAGGCAGATGGAAAGAGAAGCGCTTGAATTTCTGCTTGGGAAAATGGTTGACGGTATTATTACTATCCCGTTTGATAAAAGCGGAGAATGTTTTAAACTGGCCGACGAACGCAATGTTCCCGTTGTCCTGATTGACCGGCTTGTGACTGACTACAAGGCAGACGCGGTTATTGTGGATAACAACAGCGCCGCAAAAATGGCGGTAGAGGAATTTGTGGAAAACGGCCACCGGCGCATTGCTATTTTATGCGGGCCGAGCGAGATTTTCACAATGAAAGCCAGAATGGATGGTTTTAAAAATGCGCTTATACAGCATCAGATTGATCTGGCCAAGGAATATCTGATCAGCGGGGAAATGACAATCAACGGTGGGTATGAAGGAATGAAACGCTTGCTGCAGCTAAAAAATCTGCCAACCGCTCTGTTTTGCGCAAATTATGAAATTACACTCGGAGCAGTCATTGCACTCAATGAATCCGGGGTCAGAATTCCGGACGATCTTTCCTTAATCGGCTTCGACAACTTGACGCTGGCACACGTTATTCGGCCGACCCTTACAATTGTTGTGCAGCCAATGCATGAAATTGCGGAAAATGCCGCCAATCTGATGCTTGACCGGCTAAAATCCGGGAAAACGGACGTCGCCAGAACAATGGAGTTGAGCGTTAGCATAGCGAGAGGACACTCGGTATGTAAATTATGAGTAACCATCATATAAATCAAGCATAAAACAGCCAGTGTTGCCGGGTTTGGCGATACCCACCCGAGCTTGTTCCGGATTGCCACAATCGGCTTCCTGAACAGGCTTTTTTATGCAAAAAACCAAAGAGCAGTTCCACCCTTCCGGGTAAAACTGCTCTTTGATATGGGTGCACTGTACCATATATCCCCGGCTTTAAGACAGCTCGAACTGCCCGGTGTACAGCTGGTAGTACCGGCCCTTCTGGGCAACCAGTTCATCATGGCTGCCGCGTTCCAGAATCGTGCCGTTTTCCAGCACAATGATGGCCTTCGCATTGCGCACCGTGGAAAGCCGATGTGCTATCACGAATACCGTCCGGTTTTCCATCAGGTGATCCATTCCGGTTTCAATCAGTTTTTCTGTGTGGGCATCCACAGAACTGGTTGCCTCATCCAAAATCAGCACCGGCGGGTCAGAAACCGCGGCCCGTGCAATCGCGAGGAGCTGCCTCTGACCCTGACTCAGGTTCGCTCCGTCGCCGGAAAGCATCGTATCGTAGCCATCGGGCAGGCGCTGGATGAAGGAATCCGCGTTTGCAAGCTTTGCCGCCCACATAACCTGATCCATGGTGGCATTCGGATTCCCGTATCGGATATTATCGGCAATGGTTCCGGTGAACAGATGGGTATCCTGCAGGACAACGGCAAGCGAATGACGTAAATCGTCCTTTTTAATGTCTCTGACATCAATGCCGTCATAGGTGATGTCCCCCGACGTGACATCATAAAAGCGGTTGATCAGGTTTGCAATTGTCGTTTTTCCGGCCCCGGTGGAACCGACGAACGCAATTTTCTGACCTGGCTTCGCATAAAGATTAATTTTTTTCAATACGGGATGGCGGGGGTCGTAACCAAAAACCACGTCATGAAAACGAACGTCGCCCCGTAACGGTATCAGCTCCACAGTGCCGTCCGCATTTGGTCTGCGCCATGCCCATTCGCCTTTTTCACTCTCCTGCAGCCCATTGTCCGCGCCGACAGCGGTATGCACTAAAGTCACGGTTCCACTGTCTGTCTCCGGTACGCCCCCCATGATTTCGGAAATACGTTCCGCACCGGAAAGGGCGGCCATGATAAAATTCATTTGCTGGGAAAACTGGTTCACCGGCATTGCCGTCTGGCGAACATAAACCAGATAAGACGCAAGGCTGCCCAAATCCATCCTGCCGGAGATAGCAAGAAACGCGCCAATGCAGGCGGAAACTGCATAGTTGAAATAAGAAAGACTCGCTACCACGGGGATGAGGACGCCCGAGTAAGTCAGCGCCCCTGTGGCAGCTTCCTGAAGCTTCTGATTCCGTTCGGAAAATTCCGTGAAATCCCTGTCCTCATGGTTAAACACCTTGACGACCTTCTGCCCTTCCACCATTTCTTCGATAAACCCATTCAGGCTGCCCATGAATTTTTGCTGTCTGGAAAAATAAGCGTGACTTTTTTTGCTGCTGTACCGCAGAAAGCAAAACATCCCGAGGAAGGAAAGCAGCACAATGACGGACAGTTCAGGATTTAAAAGGATCAATACAAGGAATGTGCCGACAAGCGTAATAAAACTTTGAATCAGCACCGTAAAGCTGTTATTGAGGGCATCCGCGATCGTATCGATATCGTTGGTGAAACGGCTCATCAGCTCGCCGTGGGTTCTTGCGTCGAAAAAAGCAAGCGGGAGCGTCTGCACCTTGCGGAAGAGGTCATTCCGAATTTCCTGAACAATCTTCTGGGCGATTTTCACCATAAGCTGAGAATACCCGTATGAAGCTGCTACACCTGCAAGGTAGACGGCACCCATAAAAGCCAGCATCCGGACAAGGCCGGGTATGTTTCCGGGAAGGATATAATTATTGACGACCGGCTTGAGCAGATAAGTACCATATACGCTGGCTCCCGCACTGGCAATGGTAAGAAAGGAGATGAGCAGAAGAACGGCCGTATGTTTTTTCAGGTAACGCCATAAAAATTCCAGGGTCTTGCGAAGATCCTTTGGTTTTTCATGTCTTATTTGCCGTGGCATTATGCTGTTGCCCCCTTTCTTTGAAATTCGTAAATATCCCGGTAGATGGGATTGTGCGCGAGCAGCTCTTCATGCGTACCAGCCTCGTTAATCTTTCCGTCCTTCAGCACCACAATCAAGTCTGCATGTTCAATGGAATTGATACGCTGCGTAATGAAGATTTTCGTTGTATCCTTCAGATTTTCCGCCAGGCGCCCGCGGATTTTCGCTTCAGTGGCGGTATCCACCGCACTGGTGGAGTCATCAAAAATCAGTACTTTGGGTCGTTTCAATAAGGCGCGCGCAATACAGAGCCTTTGCTTCTGCCCGCCGGAGACGTTCACGCCGCCCTGCCCAAGATCGGTTTCGTAGCCGTCCGACAGGCGGGGCAGAAATTCATCCACACACGCGATATGACACGCCCAGTCCAGCTCTTCCTGTGTTGCGTTTTCGTTGCCCCATTTCAGATTTTCCCGGATTGTTCCGGAAAACAGGGTGTTTTTCTGAAGTACCATGCCCACTGCGTCGCGCAAATGGTCGACAGGATATTCCTTCACATTGTACCCGTCTATCTTCAGGCTTCCGGAAGTCACATCGTAAAGGCGGGGAATCAGCTGCACCAGCGAAGATTTTGCGGAGCCCGTCCCGCCGATAATACCCACCGTCTGACCGGCCCCGATATGCAGACAGATATCTGAAAGCACGTTTTCCTTTGCCGCCTCCTGATATTTAAAGCATACATGTTCAAAGTCAATTTGCCCGCGCTCCACCATTCTTTCCTGCGTTCCGCCGACAATTCCCTGCGGTTCGTCCATCACTTCAAAAATACGGCCGGCCGAGGTCATGGAGCGGCTGAGCATGAGGAATACGTTGGAAATCATCATCAGCGCGTTGAGAATTTGCAGAACATAGCTTAAAAAGCCGGTCAGCGTGCCGACCTGCATGCCGCCGGCGTGGATAAAGTTGCCGCCGAACCACAGAATGCAGAGAATGGTGGCGTACATGACGAACTGAAAACAGGGCATATTCATCACGGCATAATGAAAGGCCAGCTCAGAAGATTCCGGGAACGTCTCGTTAACGCCTTCGAACTTCTTTGATTCGCTTTCACCTTTCACATACGATTTTACCGTACGGATTGCCGTCAGGTTTTCCTGCACAATGGAGTTCACCTGATCCAATGCTTTCTGCATTCTCCCATACATCGGGCGAAGCCTTTGCAGAATCAGGAAAAGGCATATGGCCAGAACAGGGATGGCAATCAGGAATACGACCGCGAGTTCCGGGCTCATAACGACTGTCATTACCAGCGCCATTATCATCATCACCGGGCCGCGGATCATCGGGCGGATTCCATTGCATACTGCATTCTGCAAAATGGTGATATCGCTCGTGAGACGGGTAATCAGAGACGGTGTGCTGAAATGATCCATATTAGAGAAGGAAAATCCCTGTACCTTGCGGTACTCCGCTTTCCTCAGCTCCGCTCCGAACCCCTGACCGGCTATTGCAGCCAAACGCGCATACAGCGCGCCCAAAAGCAGGGAAACCAGCGCGCAGGCCACCATAAGCAGGCTTTTTTGCAGGATATAACTTTTGTCTCGGTTCACAACCCCCACATCGATGATCTGCGCCATGATGAGCGGGACGATAAGTTCAAACACGGATTCCATCGCAACGCAAAGGACGCTGCCAATCAGATGTTTCCGGTAATTATGAAAATAAATAAAAAAACGCTGAAACAAACCTCTCCCTCCAAACTCCGAAATTCGGCTTTATTCCAAAACCTTCTCAGTAAGATTTTGATACATGCGGCTGAGATAGTCGAGGAACTGCTCCTGTTCCTCACCTGTAAACCCTTTCAGGGAAATTTCTTCAATTTCCCTGCAGAGCAGCCGCCATTTCACATAGGCTTCCCTGCCCTTTTCCGTAATGGAAACGGATTCCGCGCGCTTTCGCTCGGCAAGGGCAGAACGCTGAATCAGGCCCGCCTGTGCCATGTTGTTCAAAAGCTGCGACACGGTAGCCGGTTCAATATCCAGTGCGGTCGCGATCTCCTTTTGCATGCAGTGGTTGTTTTTGGTGAGATACGTTAAAATTTTCGGCTGACCCGGCGAAAGGCCGATTCCTACCATGCCCGGCCGGATTTTGTTCTTTTGTGCGTGATAGGTCTTGGTCACGGCCATATGCAATTCAGCAGACATAAAAACAGCTCCTTCTATAGTTAGGGTTCTAATAGTTAGAACCCTAATACTTAGTATGCTAATATTAGATCATATATCCATCACTGTCAAGTTTATTTAAAGAACAGAGGTAATATTTTCCGCTGGTTCGGGCCACTTAAAAACGCCCGCAGGTCCGGCAATGATGCTCCGACCTTACGGGCGTTCGTTAATATAATCTATTAAATACTTTATTCTTTTTCAAAACAGCTTGCATTTGCTTTAAACGTGAAGTATCAGGCGCTGTACAGCGATTGAAGTAACAGCGAGTACTGCCCAACAGATGAAACCAAGCAAGATTGGTTTTCCGCCGCTCTTCACAAGTTTGACCAGATTCGTATTCAGCCCGATCGCCGACATTGCCATAACAATTACAAATTTTCCGGTTTGTGATAAAAAGGCGCTCATTCCGGTCGGCAAGGCAATGAACGTATTGATTACCGATGCAACGACAAATCCGAGTACAAACCATGGGAAAATTTTTACGATGCTGTAGTTGCCCTTTTTACTTCCTGCTGCCTTTTTACTGGTATAAATTGCAAGAACAAGTGTGACGGGAACTATCATAAGCGTTCTTGTCAACTTTACGATAACGGCAAGATTACCCGCGGAATTACTGTACGTGTAGCCGGCTGCAACAACTGAGGAGGTATCGTTTACAGCTGTGCCGGCCCATAAGCCAAAACTTTGATCACTCATGCCGAATACATGCCCAAGAAAGGGAAATAAAAAAGCGGCAATTACATTAAAAAGAAATATTGTTGAAATAGAATGGGCAACCTCTTCATCATCCGCGTGAATTACAGGAGCGGTTGCCGCAATCGCCGACCCTCCGCAAATGGCGGAACCTACACCGATCAAGGTTTTTGTATTTCCATCCAGATTTAAAAGTTTCCCCGCAATATAGGCCGTCAAAAATGCAGCCGTTAATGTAAAGGCCATTAAAACGAATGTTTGTTTTCCCACTTTAAAAACATTAAACAGATTCATGTCAAAACCTAATAGAATGATGGAATACTGCAGCAGTTTTTTTGAAGTATAGCTGATGCCGTCATTAAAGAGCTGCGGCCTGTTCCAGAATGCTAAAATCATACCGAACAGAATTCCTAATACCGGACTGCCAACAACAGGAATCATCTTCCCAATCAGCCATGCAGGGATTGCAATAATCGCTGCAAGCGCAATGCCAGGCAGCTTGTTAATCAATATTTTCATAATATCTTCTCCTTTTGCTGTCTATCATACGCCTTGACAATCAATTAGTAAAATATTATTATCTAATAGACATGATTAGAAAATGCTTATAATATAGGTAGAACTATGACTTTACGACATTACAGAATATTTGTAGCCGTGTGCGACACCATGAATATGACTTCAGCAGCTGAAACGCTTTTCATGTCGCAGTCCGCGGTCAGCCAGGCAATTGCTGAACTGGAAAATCACTATGGCGTTCGGCTCTTTGAACGCTTGTCGCGAAAACTGTACCTGACGCAGGCCGGCCAAAAGTTATTAGGTTATGCGCGCCACATGATACGTATGAACACGGAAGTGGAAAATGACATGAAAACGCTGCACCAAAACGGAACTGTCCGTATTGGTGCAAGCGTTACGGTTGGTGCTCACGTATTACCGGGACTTGTTTCGAATTTTAAGAAAACAAATCCGCTGACAAATGTTGAAGTAATTGAAGATAATACCGCAAAAATAGAAGCTCTGATTCTTCAGGATAAAATTGACCTTGGTCTGGTGGAAGGTGAAACTACTTCTCCGGATGTGCTCAGCCGTGCGTTTATGGATGATGAACTGGTGTTGATTTGCGGAATTGGCCATCGGTTTGCAAATCATTCTGTAATTGAACCGCATGAACTGGAACGAGAAGAATTTATCATCCGCGAAGAAGGCAGCGGAACCCGTAAAACATTTGAGGATACGATGGCCGCCAATCACTTAAGCTGGAAAGTCATTTGGACATGCAACAACGCTGACACAATAAAAATGGCTGTCGCCAAGGGATTGGGCGTTTCTGTAATTTCAAAACGCGCTGTTGCAAATGAAGTAGCCTCTGGATTGCTTTGTCAGAAAGCAATTCAGGGGATTCAGTTTAAAAGACAGTTTAAAGTGATTTATCACAAAAATAAATATTTATCAGAGTCAATGAAACAGTTTATACTTCTTTTGCCCAGCCGTTGATTGATAATGACGTTCCGTCAAATATAATATAAATTCCACATACCATGACTTTGATGCTGCCACAGCATTAAAAGCCCCGCCGATGTCAGGATTCTTCGACAATGAAATCCTTCAGTTTATTTAATATGCTCCTGTCGTCGGAGTGTATATTCAATTGAATCGGTTCCTTCAAATCCATACTGAAAATCCCCATGATAGACTTCGCGTCAAGAATATGGACTCCTTCAATGAGCTCGCATTCCACACTCTCTTTGGAGATAATGGAAGAGAATTGTTTTACTTTTTCAACACTATTAATCAGTATTTTTATAGTAATCATAAATATTAACCATGCTTTCTCATTTCATTAATTGATTTCTATCGTTTACCCGATCAATAACTTTCTGCTTAAAATTGATTACTTTGTGTTCATACTGCTGATTCATTAATGTGGAATGAATCATAAAATCGGCTGTTGCTTTATTGTTTGCAATTGGAATATCATAAACCTGCGCAATTCTTAATAAGGCTTTTACATCCGGGTCATGCGGCTGCGCTTCCAACGGGTCGGAAAAAAATATTACAAAATTGATATTGCCTTCTACAATTTTAGCACCGATCTGCTGATCTCCGCCCAGAGGGCCGCTGTTGTAGCCCTTTACCGGAAGCCCGGTCTTTTCCGCGACCAGTCTCGCCGTCGTTCCGGTCCCGCATAGGAAATGATTCTTCAGAATATCCTGATTTTCCGCACACCATTCGATTAATTCCTGCTTTTTCCCATCGTGAGCAATTAAAGCGATCGTCTTCTGTTTTTCGATTGTAAATGTGATAAATTCGTCGTTCATAATTTTTACCCAACCCATCTCAATTTCTATAATTTCAAAAGTGATTTCAACTGCAAAACCAATGAAAACATATTACAACGTTTTCATTACACCTTTGCCGATAGACTTTAACATCAGCATATCATAAAGTCATTTGAAAATTATACCAAATTACCGTAAAAAGTTCAAGCTTGTGGTATCCGATGGTAAAATCAGAATTTTTCTTATGCCTTTAAGGGGGCATTTACCCGTAAAAACAGAAATACCGTTTAGCGAAGATTCCTCAACGCCAAACGGTACTCATATTATTGGTGCTGGTGATCGGACTTGAACCGATACGATGTTGCCACCGAGGGATTTTAAGTCCCTTGCGTCTGCCGATTCCGCCACACCAGCAAATTCAACATTTGCTATTATAGCATAGCGCGCCGGCAAAATCAAATGAAATTTTATAACTTCGCACTATTTTATTTCAATTTGATTTTTGCTGTGATATTCTTTGGTTGCGCTGTCGCGGACAACCTCCGATTGATTCTTTCGCAGCAGCATGGTAATCGGATAAACATCCACCCAGATTTCATTGTTGCTTTCCTTCTGGCTCTCGTCAAATACCAGCTGAAGGCCAAAATGGAGATGGCTGAGCCGGATATTATTGACATTTTCCGTAGTACTGTATCCCGTATGACCAACATAACCAATTACGTCGCCGGCAGTGACGGTTTGCCCCACTTCCAGTCCCTCGGCGTAAGGCCGGTTCTGCCGCAAATGAGCATAATAATAATAACGGTGTTTGTCAAAACTGCGGATTCCAATGCGCCAGCCGCCATACTGGTTCCAGCCGAGCGCTTCCACTACGCCGGATTCCACCGCAATAACCGGCGTACCGGTGGCGGCAATCAAGTCGTGACCCAGATGCGGCCGGGTATAGCCGTAGGTGCGCCGTGTACCGAAATCATCGTAATCTTCATAAGGAAACGTTTTGGCGATTGGAGAAAAACCCATCAGTCCGTATTTTTCTTCCCCGTTAACCTTGTAGCTGCCCACAAGTCCGCCCAATACCGCCGTATAGGCTTCATTGTAATAGGAATAATACTTCATTCCCGCAGTAATTTCCCCCATCGTCTGCGACTGCAGCTTGGTAACCAATGCATCCATGTCATTGCTCTTATAATTGGCAAAATTCCCGCCGTATTTTGCACCCAAATACGCAAGAAGCTGAATCCAACTGATATTCCCGCCGTGCTCATGGGAGTCCACATCAATTTTGAGCGCTTTCTGCAGAGCAAGGTACGGCACATTGAATTCAACCCACTTGATATAATCGCTTTTTTCCGCTTCCGTCTGCACCGAAGCGGGATGCTCATAATTCCAGGAAACAGCAACACCCGCAGCTATTATGGCAGCCGCAAGCAAAAAAGCAAATACACGTTTCATTTTCGTAATATGGTAAGCCAAGCGATCACCCACAGTTCCGTATATAAAATAAGGTGTCCTGAATCGCATAAAGGCAGTGCGGCCGCAGGCAAAAAGCACCCGCTTTCGCTGTCTCCATATTACTATGATGAAAGATGAGAAAATATAGCTTATTTTTTAAAGATCATCGGCATCCTGCGTTGGAATTTCACCATCCCGCGACGTACCGGTATAACTCCCCATTACATCCGCCGGGATATCGCTCTGATTTATGCTGCGCAGAGTAGCTGCCATAATTCTGATCTCGTCATCTATTTCTTTTTGGCTTTTGGGCGGGTCTGGCCTAAGCTGAAACATAAAAATCACCTCATGTCTATTATTGTCAGACACAAGGTGAAATATGACAAATCATGATGATTTGCCCGAAAAAATTTCTTCTGTTTTTCTTAAAAAATTCTACCCATTTGAACCGTTTTGCGGAAGGAACACGGCTGCTACGGTTTGGAACATGATTTTAATATCATTCCACACACTGATTTTTTTAATATAATCAAGATTCAGCGCCATTTTCGGCGGAAGAATTTGTTCCACATAAATCCGTTCCGGGTCGCCACCGGAATTCAGCAGCTTGTCCTCATCCTTAAAGGCAATGCTGGAGGTCGCCGTGATTCCGGGGCAAACCAACAAGGTCGCCATATACTCGGGAGTATATACGTCCACATACTTGCGAACCTCCGGCCTTGGGCCAACCATGCTCATGCTGCCCCCAAGCACGTTGAGGAGCTGGGAAAATTCATCCAAACGAAGCTTGCGGATCAGCCGGCCAACACGGGTAACACGGGGATCATCCCCAACAGTAAGCGGAGGGCCGACACGGTCCGCATTTTGCACCATGGTACGGAATTTAAAAATCTTAAAATCCCGGTTATAGCGGCCCACACGAACCTGACGATAGAACACGGGGCCCTTGGAGTCAAGCTTAATTGCAAGCGCCAAAAGCAGCAAAAGCGGTGAAAGCACCGCCAGAATAAGAAAAGAAACCACCAGATCAAACACCCGCTTTGCGGCAAGGGAAAGCCGCCGCTTTTCGAGCATTTCCCAATAAGGTTGGATCGATTCATTTTTCATACTGTCGGGAAGTTTCTGATAAGTCACTGGCATTTACTCCATTCGGGTTATAATTCCATTTTATTTTGAACATTATAACACAAGTTTGCCCACAAGAACAAATTTTTCTGATATCCTATCCAATATATTTACAATTAGCAGAATAAAATGCTATACTGATACAAATTGTTGATTCGATATCACAAACAAGGGGGACCAAATAATGTATTATCTTGGAATTGATCTCGGCGGGACCAACATCGCCGCCGGAGTAGTAGATGAAAACTGCCAGATTCTTGCAAAGGCGAAAAGAAGAACCAGGGTGCCCTGCGCTCCGGAAGATTTGTGCGAACAGCTTGCAGTCACCGCTCTTGAGGCACTGGAAAATGCAAAAATAACAATTGACGATATTCCCTGGGTCGGCGTCGGCACTCCGGGTACCGTAAACCGTGAAACCGGAGTGGTAGAGTTTGCCAATAATCTGTATTTGAATAATTATCCGCTGGCCGAGCTGCTTGGGGCAAGACTGATCAAAAAAATAGTTGTTGAAAACGACG
>JAEWBE010000076.1 GCA_023391275.1 Bacillota bacterium
GGGCAATACTCTCTTTATTACATGTCAAAATAAAATGGAGCACTGGAATATACCTTTTCAGCCTGCCGGGACCCGGTTACCCGACGGACGGACGCTTATCCTTAAAAAATTACCGAAGAAAGACTATGAAAACCGCCGCAAATTTAATAATTTGTTATTTAATAATCTAATTAACTATGATACAATATTTAGTATTACTTCAGTTAGGAACAGAAGTAACGGTGATGTTTTCCGCCCGGCGGGGCGAGGCGTCACGAAAACCTTGAAAAAACTCTTTAACGAGGCCAAATTGGAACCGATGCTGCGCTCAAAGGCTGTAATGCTTGCAAGCAATGATGAAATCATCTGGATTGAAGGGTTTGGCGCTTCACAGGAGTTTTGTGTTACAGATAACACTCAAAACATAGCGGAAATTATAATTATTTAAGGAGTGCTAACGATTGAGAAATGATATCGAGTCAGTATTATTCAGCGAGGAAACGCTTGCCGAAATTGTACAGACAATGGGAAAACGCATTAGTGAAGATTACGAAGGCAAAAATCTGTTAATGATCAGCGTGCTGAAAGGCTCCGTTGTATTCATGGCTGATTTAATGCGCGCGGTCACTATTCCATGCAGTATTGACTTCATGTCCGTTTCAAGCTACGGCTCCGGAACAAAAACCTCCGGCGTCGTTAAAATTACCAAGGATTTGGATATTAATCTGGAAGGCTACGACCTGCTTGTGGTGGAAGATATTCTCGACAGCGGCTTAACTTTGAGCTACATACTCGAACTGCTGCAATCCCGTTCGCCAAAAAGCATCAAGCTCTGCACCCTGTTCGACAAACCGGACAGGCGTACGGCCAATATTAAAGCAGATTACGTCGGAACGATTGTTCCGGATGAATTCATAGTGGGTTATGGTTTGGACTATGATGAAAAATACAGGAATCTTCCGTTTGTAGGCATTTTAAAACCCGGGGTTTATACCAATTGACTCAAATGCCGAAACAACTCGTAGTAAGGAGTGAACAACATTTTGGATAATAAAAAAACGCTGAAAAACATTGCCATGGTTCTCGGCATTCCGATTATATTATTTATTCTGATTGCGCTGATTTATGGCCAGCGTCCTCAAAAGACATATAACTATTCCGATATCATCAACTATTTTAAAAATCAGCAGGTAACGGAATATTCCATGGATCTGGGCAGTGGGGAAATGATTATCAAGCTTAAGGATAAAACTCAGATTTCCTATGTTGCGCCGAGCACCAGCCTATTGTATGATGATATAAAGCCATATACCGAACAATATGATAAGGATCACCCGACGGCGAATATGGTGCGCAATTTGAAGCGTCCGGCTGAAACTTCCTGGATTGCAAGCATGGTGCCCATGCTGATCGCCCTGGTTGTCATGGCTTTGCTCTGGTGGTTTATGATTAAACGCCTCAACACCGGTATGGGTGATGCGGGCAAGCAAATGAATTTCGGCAAGGCGAAAGTAAAACAAATGGCCGACGAAAAACGCAAAACTACCTTTGCCGATGTGGCCGGTGCCGATGAGGAAAAGGAAGAACTGCGTGAGATCGTTGAATTCCTGAAGAATCCGAAAAAGTACAATGAACTGGGTGCCCGTATCCCCAAGGGCGTGCTGCTCGTGGGCCCTCCCGGCACCGGTAAAACTTTACTGGCCCGTGCGGTCGCCGGGGAAGCCGGCGTGCCGTTCTTCTCAATTTCCGGTTCCGATTTTGTTGAAATGTTTGTCGGTGTCGGCGCATCCCGTGTGCGCGACCTGTTCGAGCAGGCGAAAAAGAATTCCCCCTGCATTATCTTCATTGATGAAATTGATGCTGTTGGCCGTCAGCGCGGCGCCGGACTGGGCGGCGGGCACGATGAGCGCGAACAGACTTTAACCCAGCTGCTCGTTGAAATGGACGGTTTCGGCGCCAATGAGGGTGTCATCATGATTGCCGCCACCAACAGACCCGACATCCTTGACCCGGCTTTAATGCGTCCCGGCCGTTTTGACCGTCAGGTGATGGTCGGTTACCCGGATATTAAAGGCCGTGAGGAAATCCTCAAGGTGCACGCCCGCGGAAAGCCGATTGCGCCGGATGTTAATCTTAAGACCATCGCAAAATCGACTGCCGGTTTCACCGGAGCGGACCTTGAAAATCTGTTGAATGAGGCGGCGCTTCTGGCTGCCAGGAAAACCCTGAAAGCCATTACCATGGCGGAAATCGAGGAGGCAACCATTAAGGTGGTTGTCGGTACCGAAAAAAAGAGCCATGTAATGACGGAAAAAGAAAAGACCCTGACGGCGTACCACGAAGGCGGGCATGCGGTTGCCGCGTATTTTTGTCCTACGCAGGATCCCGTTCACCAGATTTCCATTATTCCACGTGGTATGGCAGGCGGCTATACCATGCATCTTCCGACGGAGGATCGTTCGTATCGAACCCGCAAGGAAATGCTGGAAGATTTGATTGGCTTGCTGGGCGGGCGCGTTGCCGAAGCGCTCACGCTTGATGATATTTCCACTGGCGCTTCCAATGATATTGAGCGCGCAACCAAACTGGCGCGCAGCATGGTCACAAAATACGGCATGACCGATTCGCTCGGGCCGATCACCTACGGTCAGGACGAGGGCGAACCGTTCCTTGGCCGCGATATGGGTCATATCCGCAATTACTCCGAGACCACCGCTTCCGCAATCGATAAGGAAATTCACGATCTGATGATCAATGCTTACAATAAAACGGAAAGCATTTTGAAAGAGCACATGGACAAACTTCACGAAGTAGCGAAATATTTGTATCAGAATGAAAAAATGTCGGGTGAACAGTTCTTAACCGTAATGAAAGGCCAAAGCCTCGATAATCCGGCCGAAAGCGGTACAGCAGAATAAGTAATTAGGGGGAATGTGGCTGCATTTCCCCTTTTGCTGTTCTTAACGGCAGCCTGTTTATGCGGATGTACGGCACAGCGCCTGAATGACGCGTCGCTACCGTTGCTGATTATCCGGCACACATCCGTATTCGGTGGAGTCGATATCTAATAATAGTAGTGAATAAATGTAGGAGCGAATGGAAAATATGACGAAAAAACCGATATATGGAAATGAGAGTATCTCATCACTCAAAGGTGCGGATCGGGTTCGCCGCCGCCCGGCCGTTATTTTTGGGTCGGACGGGATTGAAGGCTGCGAACATTCTATCTTTGAAATTCTGTCAAACTCCATCGACGAGGCGCGCGAGGGTTATGGCAAGGAAATTATTATCACACGGTATCAGGATCATTCCATTGAAGTGGAGGATCACGCCCGCGGAATTCCTGTTGATTTCAACAATAACGAACAGCGTTATAACTGGGAACTGGTCTTCTGTGAACTTTACGCGGGCGGAAAGTACAATAACGATTCCGATGAAAGCTATGAATATTCGCTGGGGCTGAACGGCCTTGGCCTTTGCTCCACGCAGTATGCTTCGGAATATATGGATGTTGACATCCGCCGCGACGGCTTTCGCTATACGCTGCACTTTGAGCACGGGGAACCTGTCGGTGACCTGAAAAAGGAATCGTACAGCCGTAAAGACACCGGGTCCAGAATCCGGTGGAAACCGGATATGCAGGTGTTTACCGACATTGACGTTCCGGTTGAATATTATCTGGACACGATCAAACGTCAGGCAATTGTAAACGACGGAATCCGTTTTTTGTTTCGCAATCAGGTCGGTTCCTCTTTTGAAGAAACGGAGTTTGTGTATCAGCAGGGAATCGTTGACCACGCAAAAGAGGTCGCGGGTGACGATTCACTTACCCCGGTGCAGTTCTGGCAGGCGGAGCGCAAGGTGCGCGACCGTGCGGACAAGCCCGAGTACAAAACAAAAATCAATGTTGCAGTGGCGTTTTCCAACCGCAATAAATTGATTGAATATTACCACAACTCCAGCTGGCTGGAGCACGGTGGCGCGCCGGATAAAGCGGTGCGCAACGCCTTTGTTTATCAGATCGATTCTTATTTAAAACAGACGGGGAAGTACAATAAAAACGAAAGCAAAATTACCTTTGTCGATGTGGAAGACTGCCTGATCCTGATGATTTCGTCGTTTTCAAACCGTACTTCCTACGAAAACCAGACAAAGAAGGCAATCACCAACAAGGGAATCCAGGATGCGATGACCGAATTTCTCCGTCATCAGCTTGAGGTTTACTTTATCGAGAATCCGATGGATGCGGATAAAATCGCGATTCAGGTGCTGATTAACAAGCGGAGCCGTGAGGACGCGGAAAAAACGCGGCTGAACAGCAAGAAAAAGCTTACCAGCAATATGGATATTACCAACCGTGTCGCCAAATTTGTGGACTGCCGCACCCGCGACGTGAACGAACGTGAAATTTTTATTGTGGAGGGCGACTCGGCTCTGGGTGCGTGCAAGCAGGCCCGCGACCCCAACTTTCAGGCAATTATGCCGATTCGCGGAAAAATATTGAACTGTCTGAAAGCGGACTATGATAAAATCTTTAAGAATGAGATCATTACTGATTTAATTAAAGTGCTCGGCTGCGGCGTTCAGGTCAAATCAAAGGCCAACAAGGATCTTTCTTCCTTTGACCTTTCCCTGCTGCGCTGGAACAAAATCATCCTGTGCACCGATGCCGACGTGGACGGATTTCAGATCCGAACCCTTCTTTTGACAATGCTTTACCGCCTTACTCCCGCTCTGATCGATGAGGGAAAGGTGTTTATTGCGGAATCCCCTCTTTTTGAAATGCAGACAAAAGATGAAACCTATTTTGCTTATACGGAACGGGAAAAAGATGAGGTTGTTAAAAAGCTTGAGGGTAAAAAATTTACCATTCAGCGCTCCAAGGGACTTGGCGAAAACGAACCCGACATGATGAATTTGACCACAATGAATCCTGCGACACGCCGCCTTATTCAGGTGCTGCCCACGGACGTACAGAAAACAAGCGATATTTTTGACTTGCTTTTGGGCGATAATTTGAGCGGGCGCAAGGATTTTATTGCCGAAAACGGATACAGCTATATTGATTCGGCAGATGTAAGCTGATTTTAAATGAATACGGTTCTTAATCTAAATGAATGTAGGTGGCAATGCAAATGCCTAAGAAGAAAACAGAAAAAGACGCGGTACTGCCCCATGCGCACGGTGTAATCGAAGGGGCGGGCAAGGTGGTCGAACAAAGGATTACCGACACGCTTGAACAAAATTATATGCCCTATGCCATGAGTGTGATCCTGTCGCGTGCAATTCCGGAAATCGACGGCTTTAAGCCGTCCCACCGCAAATTATTATATACGATGTATAAAATGGGGCTGCTGGGTTCCGCGCGGACCAAAAGCGCCAATATTGTCGGTCAGACCATGAAGCTGAATCCCCACGGTGATTCTGCCATTTATGATACCATGGTGCGCCTCAGCCGCGGCTATGAAGCGCTGCTGCACCCTTATGTGGATTCCAAGGGCAACTTCGGCAAATTTTATTCCCGTGACATGGCATGGGCGGCTTCCCGGTACACAGAAGCGCGCCTTGACAACCTGTGCCAGGAACTTTTTCGCGATATAGACAAGGATACGGTTGACTTTGTCGACAACTACGATAATACGATGAAGGAACCCACGCTTTTACCGGCCACATTTCCTTCGGTGCTGGTCAATGCAAATACAGGAATTGCCGTGGGCATGGCAAGTTCCATTTGTCCGTTTAACCTGAGCGAGGTGTGCCAGACTGCCGTCGCCCTTATGCGGGACCCGCAGCACGAAATTGCCTCCACGCTCCTTGCACCGGACTTTCCGGGCGGTGGGCAGATTATTTATGACCGCGCCGCCATCAATGATATTTACCGTACCGGACGCGGAGGAATCCGCGTGCGTTCGCGCTACACTTATGATAAGACAGCGAACTGTGTTGACATCACGCAGATTCCGCCGACAACCACCGTCGAGGCAATCGTCGAAAAGGTTGTGGACCTTGTCAAGCAGGGCAAATTGAAAGAGATATCCGATATCCGCGATGAAACGGGATTGGACGGTCTTAAGGTCACGATTGACCTGAAGCGGGGCGTTGAACCGGATAAACTCATGCAGCGCCTGTTTAAGCTTACTCCCCTGGAGGACAGTTTTTCCTGCAACTTCAACATTCTGGTCGGCGGTGTGCCGCGTGTTATGGGTGTTGGCGAGCTGCTTGACGAGTGGACTGCATTCCGGATTGAATGCGTTCGCCGCCGCACCTGCTATGACCTCACCAAAAAGAAAGAAAAACTGCATCTTTTAAAGGGACTTCAGGCTATCCTGCTCGATATCGACAAAGCCGTCGCCATTGTGCGGCAGACGGACGAGGAAGCGGAGGTTGTCCCAAACCTTATGATCGGGTTTGGTATTGACGAGGTACAGGCAGAGTATGTTGCCGAGATCAAACTCCGTCACCTGAACCGTGAATATATTTTGAAACGCACGGAAGAAACCAGCCAGTTGGAAAAAGACATTGCCGAGCTGCAATCTATTTTGGACAGCCGTTCGAAAGTTAAGAGCATCATTATTTCCGAGCTGAATGATGTTGCGAAAAAATACGGCCAGCCGCGGCGCACCATGCTGGTTTATTCCGATGAAATCGAAGAGTATTCGGAAGAAGAAGATGTGCCGGACTATCCGGTAAATTTGTTCTTTACAAGGGATGGCTATTTTAAAAAGATTACGCCGCTGTCCCTGCGCATGAGCGGGGAACAGAAGCTGAAGGAAGAGGATGTGATCCTTCAGCATATTGAAGATACGAACTCCGCCGATCTGCTTTTCTTCACCGACCGGTGCCAGGTTTACAAGGTGAAAGCCAGTGATTTCGGTGATACCAAGGCAAGCGTACTGGGTGATTACATCCCGGCCAAACTCGGTATGGACGAAGGGGAATCTGCGATTTATATGGCGGTTACCAAGGATTATGCGGGTTACATGGTGTTCTTCTTTGAAAACGGAAAAGCAGCCAAAGTGGATATGACTGCCTACGCCACAAAGACCAACCGCCGTAAGCTGCTGGGCGCTTATAATGACAAATCCCCGGTTGTTGCCATTGCTTCCATCCGTGAGGACGGCGAATTCCTTCTGACCTCCTCGCAGGGGAGGATGCTTTTGGTGCATACCGGTGCAATACAAAGTAAAACGACCCGCAGCACGCAAGGGGTCGCCGTTATGACGTTCCGTAAGGGAAGCCGGCTGCTGAAAGCTGAAAAATTTGAAGAAGACATGCTGAAAAACCCGAACCGCTACCGTAAAAACATTCCGGCCGCCGGTTCTCTGCCCGCCGCGGAGGAAACTGCGGGTGAGCAGTTAAAATTATAAAAAACACCGCTGAAAAGCCAATAGCAATTCAGCGGCAGGACGGCTCAAAGCGACAAACGCAACGCTCTGATAAGTCCAAAGATAGATTGCCCGGATTCCTGCTCTGCTATGCATAAAAGTTCGCCGCACGCATAAAATATGCTTGCAAAGGCGCGCTTTATGTGGTAATATGAATAAAGTTGTTTTAATGTATTTCGGAGGTGCGCTATGTCAGCTATTGAAGTCATATTTGGAATTATATTGCTCGTATTTTCAGTCGCTATAACCGTTATTGTGCTTCTTCAGGAAGGCCATCAGCAGGACCTTGGGGCAATTACAGGCGGTGCCGACACTTTTCTTTCGAAGAATAAGGCTCGTTCGGTCGACTCTTTTCTCGCTAGATGGACCAAGGTTATTGCAATCGGATTTTTTGTACTTGTTATCGCAATTAATGCGTACATGTACTTTGCGAAATGATTGTTCCTGATTAAAGCCCCGCTGAATCAGCGGGGCTTTTTTTATCGAAATGGAGCTGGGCTTTCGGCGCACGAAAGTGGAACCGTTGAGCAGAAATGTAGGGAGGAAACATGGCAGAGGAAATTAAAAGCAGAATTTTAAAGTATATGGAGAACTCGCCGCAGAGCATTACATCGCGCGGGTTAATTAGGAAACTGAATATTAAGGATCATAAAAATTTTTATCTTGCACTGAATCAGCTGAAACAGGAAGGCGCTGTTTTAGTTAGCAAGGACCACCGAATCCGTCTTCCAAAGAAAAAGGAAACCATGAAGGCCCGAATCGTCTCGCTTTCAAAGGGTTTTGCTTTTGCGCGCCCGGATGGGGGCGGCGGAGATGTTTTTATCCATGCCGACCACCTGAACAGCGCGTTTATCGGTGACACGGTTCAGCTTAGCAATGTAAAGCAAAGCGAAAAGGGTCCCAGTGCGGATGTGGATGCTGTTTCAGAAAAAAGCAGCCGTTTGATTACGGGAACACTGAACCGCGGCAAAGGTTTTTACGAGCTTATCCCCGACGACGCAATCCGCTATAATATCCCGATAGACAGAGTGGCCGGTATGAATGGAAAGAACGGCGATAAGGTGCAGGTGGAAGTCCGCCGCATTCCCCGTACTTCGGAATATTCCGCCCATATTGTCAAGGTTTACGGAAAATCGAGCAGTGCGAAAATTTGTTCGGACGCGATCATTGATCAGAACGGAATTCGGACAAAATTCCCTGACGAGGTACTTGCGGAGGCAAAAGAAATTTCCGCCAAGCCGATTACGGAAGACGATTTGAAGGGACGGCTGGATCTTCGTTCGACCAGCATTTGCACCATCGATGGCGCGGATGCGAAGGATTTGGACGATGCCATTTCAGTGAGCAGAACCAAAGCGGGGTTCAAGCTTGGCGTTCATATCGCCGATGTGAGCCATTATATTAAAGAAAGCAGCGCGATCGATGAAGAGGCAATGGAGCGCGGCACTTCCGTTTATTTCGCAGACAGGGTTATCCCTATGCTTCCGCAGGAGCTTTCCAATGGGGTTTGCTCCCTGAATTCCGGGGAGGATAAACTGACCTTTTCCGCTGTCATCGAGCTGGACATGCAGGGGAACATCCTGTCCTATCAATTCAGAAAAAGCGTGATCAATTCAAAAGTGCGCGGCGTATATTCCGAAGTGAACCAGCTTTTTGATAAAACCGCCGACGCGGCTCTGAAAAAGAAATATGCTCCGGTCATCCGTTCCCTGAACGCTGCGAAGGAACTTGCGGATATTTTAAAAGCACGTTCTGTGCGCAGCGGTACGGTTGACCTGGACAGCACCGAGTCAAAATTCACCCTTAATGAAGAGGGCGTCTGCGTGAATGTGGAGCCGCGTCAGAGCGGTATAGCCGAGCAGATGATTGAACAATTGATGATTACCGCCAACCAGGCTGCTGCGAAGCTTGCAAAAGAAAACGGAATCCCGTTTGTATACCGCGTGCATGAACTGCCGAATCCGGAGCGTGTGGACAGTTTAATACAGATTGTAGGCGCTTTGGGGCTGAATCCCCGCAGTTTAAAGCATGAAGGCAACATCACTACCGCTGATTTTGCCAACATTATGAATCAGGCAGCCGGAACACCCGCGCAAAAAGTAATCTCCCATCAAATACTCAGGACTATGGCGAAAGCACGGTATGATACAAACCCCATCGGCCATTTTGGGCTTGCGCTTGCTGATTACTGTCACTTCACTTCTCCAATCCGCCGCTATCCCGATACGGCGATTCACCGTATTCTTTCCGCCATGCTGCAAACGAAAAACAAGGAAGAGCTGAACCGTCGCTACCTGACCTTTGCCGCCGCCGCGGCGTCAGGTTCGTCCCAGGCGGAAGTGCGCGCCATGCAGGCCGAACGCAGCGCGGAAGACTGCTACATGGCGGAGTATATGACCCAGCATATCGGCGAGTGCTACATGGGCATTATCAGCGGGGTTACACAGCGCGGCGTTTTTGTGGAATTGCCGAATTCAGTGGAAGGCTTTGTACCCGTCGACAGCTTTGAGGGCGCAAGCTATCAATTTGACGGCCTGATTACCCAAATTGACCGGAACACGGGGGATAAGCTGACCATCGGCCAATCGCTTGGTGTCAAGGCAGTTGCCGCGGATGTTGCCAGCGGCCGGATTGATTTTATCCCCAATTTGGAAGAACAGCAGGAAACGCCGCCCAAATTGTAAATTTTTTAAGATACACGTCAGAATTCACGTAATCTGGTATATTTTATGGCATAAATGCCCATCATACTAACATAAAATTAACCGAAAGGCGGAGCTGTTAGTATGGAATCTGTTTTAAAGCTGATACAGCGCACGGATTGCGCAGCCGTTCAGGAAAATCAGGATAAACAAAGGCTGCTTGAAGAGATAAAGGAAGTCGGACGTTTAATCGCTTGCAACGACTGTTGGTTTGAGCTGGAATGCGATGAAAACCTGATCGACGCCTGTATTTATCAGCGTGAGGCATTGTATTCCCGCTATCGCTATCTGCTGAAAACGGCAAGACAGCAGGGCGTAAGCTGCACTCCTTTCAAAAGTAAAAATACGGGGGTGTGATTTTGCCAAGCCTGATTATTGTGCTTTCGGCTTGCGGTGTGTTTGGGCTACTGGTAATTATTCAGTTAATTGTTAAGGCACCCAGGCCGGTTCAGCGGGCGGCCGGAGGAGTCATCACGGGGCTTTGCGCGCTTGCCGCGGTCAATTTGACGGGTTTTTTCACCGGAGTAAGTTTGCCGCTCAGTCCGCTGACAATTGGAATTTCCGGCGCGGCCGGGATTCCGGGAGTAACGATGCTGCTCCTTTTGAATCTTGTTTTCAAATAATCAAATAAAAAGACGAACCGCGCGAAAGATCGGCGCAGTTCGTCTTTTTATTTTCTGATATGTACTTGTAGGCGAACCGTCTGCCCTCTATTTTCCCTTTTCCTTCAGAATTCCGGCGGCCATGTCGCTGTTGCCGGTGACCAGCGCAAGCAGCATGCGGTAAACTGTTTCCGGGGAGTCGTGAAACTTATTTTTCACCATTTGCGCCTGGTAGATATCCGGTACATGCAGGGAAAAATTCATCAGATCCATGTCGCCGCCTGAAATATGACAGCTTACGTTATATCCCCATTCGTCCTTGACAATTTCCACTTTATTCTCCCGTTCGCGTTTCGCCTTTGCCAAAAGATTGATCGCTGCGGCGACAGCTTTGTCGCGTACTACCGGGGGCAGTGCGGAATCAAGCTGCTTTGCAATGACGCGCGCTTTCTCGCTCACAGTACAAAGCTCGCTGTTTTCACCGCCTAAAATGATGTTGCCATGCTCCGTCAGCTCGGCAAGAGCAGCGGACACTTCAAAATAATTCGCCAGCCCATTGTCCTGAATAATGTTTAAAATATCATTTTTGGAAAGAGGAGCGTTCACGCTTGCCAGCAGGTAACAAATTAAAATCAGAATTTCATTTTTGGTTCTCAGTCCGCCCGGTTCAATTCCCCCGGTAAAAGCATCAAAATCCATTTTAAACACCTCCGGAAATAAATTAATCCATGTTTTTGGTTGCGACAAAATTCGCTTCTGTGCCCAGAATATTTTTCACTATTACGTCACCGATCCATACCGGCGTTTTTACTTCAATTCCGTCCAGCAAACGCATTGCGTCAAAAATCATCGGTTTCGGAATGGATGTGTCCGTTTTAACGGGCAGCCTGCGGTGGGCTCCGCATACTTTAACAGTAGACGTAACCACCCTGGTCGGGTTGGTCAGTTCTTTCC
>JAEWBE010000100.1 GCA_023391275.1 Bacillota bacterium
AATGCCGAAAGACAGCCAGCCCGACAACAAACAGGACAGAATCAAAAAGCCGAACGGGCAGACGCCGATTACCAGGGAAAATCAAAATCAGAGCCGAAATGCGAAAAAACAATCATCCAAAAATAACGATGTGTGATCAGGAGGAAGCATATGGCAAAAGCAGGAATGAGACGGCCCGACCCCAAAGAGCCCCACGGGACTGAAAGCAACCATAAAACGCACATTCCCAATAATAAATTGGAACCTGTGCCGGAACTTCAGGGGAAAGCAAAGCATACCAAGGAAAGAGCTCCGCTGATATAAAATGCTTATAGCAAAAACAAAATATTGAAGTACAAAGCGTTGCGCAAATTTGTTTGTGCGACGCTTTGCTGAAAAGAACAGGGGGCTTACAAAAAGAAAACCGCCTCGAAACGAGACGGTAGGTTTGCGGATTTTGATTTAGTTTTGTGCTTATTTCACGACGGAAACATTGGCGGCCTTCAGTTTGCCGTTTCTGGAATCTGTTTCTGTGTCAAAAGTAACCTTCTGACCTTCAGTCAAAGACTTATATCCTTGCGATACGATTGCTGAAAAATGAACGAATACGTCATCTCCGCCTTCGTCATTGGAAATAAATCCAAATCCTTTTTCCTCGTTAAACCATTTTACTGTACCTTTATTCATAAAAGCACCTCCAAATATATTATATCCATTTGTAAAAATAAAAAACTCACATATTTTTGTAAATCATCAAACGGTCAATGACTTACAAAAATATGCGAGTTCAATTGGTACATTTAGAATACAATCAAATAATATCACAGGTTTATCGGTTTGTCAATTAAAATTACAAAAGATTAATATTCTTTATTTAAAACAATGGCGTCCGTCCGTAGCGGCGGGCGCCATGTTGATTTTGCTAATTACCAGAACCAGCGGTTACAGCAGCCCCAGCAGCTACGGCAACAACCACAGCAACTACCACAACCGCGCCAGCATCCACAAGGATTCCAATTCCAGCACATTCTCCAATCCCTCCCTTCTTAGGAGGTATTACATACTATGATCTTTAGACACAGCTTGTCAATATGAGCCAAGCGAATGCGCCCGGCAATATATAGAGTGCGGGCAGAGGGTGAAAATTCAGATTTCGTTATATTCAACGGCAACAATGTGGCTTAGTACAATTTGGGCAGCGGTTCCGAACTTTGATCCGCACGGGCGGCGGCAAGGCCCGTTATGCCGCGCCACCGGTTCGCTCGGCAGGCTTGTGACAAGCTTTATCCGGTCGGGGAAAAGCTCAGTCAATATTCCAGTAAAATGATTGCCGGGTTCGCCGCCCTCAACATAGACGCGGATTCGTTTCCCAATCAGCGCCTGCAGCTGCCATCCGCCTGGTGAGGGATTGCTATTTTTATACACCGGCGCTTCCAGAGCCCGGTAATCTTTTATGTATAACAAAATTCTCTGCTCCCATCATAATCAGGTAACAATATATAATACGATATTCCTTCGCGCCTGCCACAATACATCCGGCCGAAATTATCTGTTTAAGTTGACTAGCACTACTTTTCATAGCTTGTCATATTATGTATTGATCTAATTATTAATTGAAAGAATCTGCTTTTCAGTGGCTTTTTGCAATTATTAATTTGTCTCAATATGGAACAAAGTTGCTTTTGCAATGTGATTTGTTCAAATTTATTTTGGAGGAATATGGTATGTCATTCAACCCTTGCGGTAATGGTCCCGGAGGTATATTAGAAGATAATGACGAGTGTGACGATCTTCGCAGTAATATAGGAAGAGTTATAACAGTGTTTACGCAAAGCGGCGGCTGCTCGGGCATGGGCTTCACGGGGCTTCTCGTAAAAGTAGAGCACGGCTTTATTAAGCTGATCACATCTTTGCCGTCTGCACCGCGTCATCCATTCGGTTTCCAGGGCGGGCACAATTTTAACAACTGGGACGATTGCCATAACAGCAGGTTTGGCACGGTTATCGTCATTCCGATTCGTAAAATCGTATCGTACGTTTTCAACGAAGTATAATCAAAAATGCAAATCCCGCGGAATGAATCTTCCGCGGGACTTCAGAAAAGACGCAGTGGCGATAAAAATATTTGATTCAGGTGAGCTAAATTCGGTTTGCAGTTTTTACTGCAAACCGAATTGTATTTTCATATCCAGTTTTCCATCTTCAAAGGTCAAATCGGCATAGGAATCTGTGGAATTCGGACCATCCCACCGATATACGGCCAGGTACAGATCGCTGCCCTTTTCTCCTGATTCCCGCTGCAATTTTCCATCGCTGCCGATAATCGACTTTACATCCGCATAAGTCATGCCTTCGGTGATTTTATCGTATTCCGTCATCGAGATTTCCGGGCCGCTTGTTTCCGCTTCGGCATTGTCGGACTCCGTGTCATTGCCAAACACCGATTGAAAAACCGGCTGGGAACTGGTTTGTTCAGCCGGCTGTGATGCGGATTCAGCAGCTGAATTGGACGGTGACCCGGATTGAACCCTGGAATCCGGTGCGGTAGAACCGGGTGCAGTATTGGAGCCGGTTGGGATCTCAGAGTCTGCTGGGGCTTTTGAACCGGCCGGAAGCGCATATTCTCCGTCGGATTGCGACGATGCTCCGGATGAAAGCTGCGACGACGCCGGACTTACAGAGCGGTTTACAGCCGCGGGCGTGGACTCTGCTGCGGATTCCGATTCGGGGGAAGAAGAACTACCCGCCGGTTGGCTGCTGCTGCAGCCGAACGCCATTACGGTCGCTGCAATTTCAACTGCGATTATGAAACCGGCGAGCAAATGAGGAAGACGGTTCCTTTTTTCCAAGTGCCGGTTCTGCTTGCGCAGCCTGCGAAGGCCGGCAAAGAAGAATCCTGCCTTGCCGTTTTTCCCTTTATAAAATGTTTGTATCATCAAATTCCTCACAATTCCTGCTACGATATTCGAAATGATCTCAATACGGATTTTTTATGATCTCTAATCTATTAATTTAGCACTTTTGTCACGAATTGTCGAGAAATTTTAAAAAAGAAAGGTAAATTCAATTTTTTATCACCGGACTTTTCATAAACTGATTCATTTTTTCCGAGCTGATTATCATTGCAATGATGTAAATCAGAATAAAAATCGGCAGGACGGTCATGTTGGTATTAGATGTGATAAAACCGAATACAGGGGGTAAAAAGGTAGCGCCCGCATAAGCCGTCGACATTTGGAATCCCATGATAACCTGCGCATCCTCTTTACCGAAACGGACGGGCGTTTCATGAAGCATGCAGGGAAAGATAGGAGCGCACCCTAACCCGATCAGTACAAAACCGGCCGGGGAAAAATAATTTGGCAAGGGTAGTATCAATAGTATGGCGCCGGCTAATATTGTAAGCTCCCCCATACGGATCAAAGTTTTATTGCCGACTTTCATGGTAACGAATCCTGTAATCAGTCTTCCGACGGTGATACTGCCGTAAAATGAGGACACCCACGCGGCTGCCGTCGCCGCGTCAAGCCCTTTTGCTCTGACGAGGAAGCTGCTGCCCCACAAGCCCATGGTGGATTCCACACCGCAATAAAACAAGAAGGAAACAAGAGCGACTTTAACGCCTTTTACTTTTAACGGGTATAGCAATCCCTTCCGGGCTGTTTCGGCCTTTTGTTCTTTTGCCTCTGTTTCGGAAGCGTTTTCCCCGGATGTGCCCGCCGCCCTGTCCCATAACGGCAGCGTGAAAAACAGCACCGCAACCAGAGCAAACTGCACGATGGAAACCGTGAGATACCCGTCTCGCCACGAATTTTCATGAGCAATATACCGTGACATCAAAATTGGCCCCAGCATGGCGCCGACACCCCAAAAGCAGTGCAGCCAGCTCATGTGGTGCGCTTTGTAATGCTCGGCGACATATTCGTTCAAACCGGAGTCAACCGCTCCTGCACCCAGCCCCAAAGGAACTGATAAAAACAGAAGCCACAGAAACGATGGGGCAAAGGAGAAACCCAGCAAAGCAGCGGCAGTAAGGAATACGCTGATGAACGTAAGTTTTCCGGTGCCGAATTGTTTTATCAGTTTGCCGCTCAACAGGCTGGACAGAATAGTTGCGCCCGATATGACCATCGAAACAAATCCGGCGTAACCAAAGGGCACGTGATAACCCGGCTGCATCACGGGCCAGGCAACGCCCAGCAAAGAGTCAGGCAATCCCAGACTGATGAAAGAGGCATAGATGATAATCAGAAAAAAAACAGCCATATTGAGTTTATCTCCTTCTGTAAAATGAAGTCTGTGCATTTTTGCGGGACCTTTTATTATGATTCTTACAAATTGACGTGCTTTGTCGCAACTAAATCGACAAATGAGCGGTCATGCTCAACAAATAACATGGTTGGCTGATATTTCAATAGGAAATCTTCAATCTGCATGCGGGATAAAACGTCAATAAAATTGAGCGGCTCATCCCAAATATACAAATGGGCCCGTTTGCAGAGGCTTTTTGCAAGCAGTACTTTTTTCTTTTGCCCGCCGCTGAAATCGCGCATATCCTTTTCAAACTGTACTCTGGAAAAATCCAGTTTGCGGAGGATGGCTTTAAAAAGGCTCTCGTCGATTCCGCTGGACGCCGCAAAGTCTTTCAGATTTCCCGCCAAAAAAGAAGGATCCTGCGGGAGGTAAGAAATAATCAGATTCTTTCCTGTGTTCAAATTGCCGCGGAAGGTAATTTGTTCACCGGTCAGCAGCTTTAAAAGACTGGTCTTGCCACAGCCGTTTTTACCGCTCAGCGCAATACGCTCCCCGCGATTCACTGTAAAACTGACGTTTTCGCATACTTGCCGGTCGCCGTAATAAATGGAAAGATCCTTTACTTCGATGAGCCTGTCCTTGCAGTATTCAATCGGCTGAATGGAGAGGCTTTCGGCGGATTCAATATTTTTTAACAGCTTTGATTTTTCTTCGATCGCTGTCTGCCGGCGTGAGTCAATTGCCTTTGAGCGTTTCATCATTTTTGCAGCTTTGTGGCCGATATAACCTTTGTCCGGCTTTATACCTGAATTAAGGGTACCGCGCTTTGTCTTTTCCACACTGTCCGACCACGCCGCAGTGCGCTTTGCGGCAGCTGTAAACTGATTAATTTGATTTTTTAGTTTTTCATTTTCAGCAGCTTCAAAGTTATCCTGCATTTGTTTATTGTGCCACCAGGAAGAAAAGTTTCCTTTTTGGACTTCAATGTTGGTCTTATTAATGGATAAAATATGGTCGATGCAGCGGTCCAAAAATGCCCGGTCATGGGATACAAGAATAAATCCCTTTTTACTTTTTAAATAGTTGCCGACAATGCCGCGGGCATTCATATCAAGATGATTGGTTGGCTCGTCAATTAAAAGAAAATGATTGCTTTTTAAAAACAATGCGGCCAATAGGATTTTTGTTTGTTCGCCGTTGCTTAAGGTTTCGAAAGGCCGGTCCAACACATCGTCCGTGACTTCCAGTAAGGATAATTCTCTGGATAGTTCCCAGGTTTGAAAATCATCGCAGATATTGTGGACCACATCAACCGTGTTTTGCGTTTTGTCCGCGACTTCAAAGGGGAAATAGTCAAAAGAGACTGATGACGCAATTGTGCCGGAATACTCATATTTGCCCAGAAGCAGATTCAGAAAGGTGGTCTTGCCACGGCCGTTCCTGCCGGTAAAGCCGAGCTTCCAGTCGGTGTCAATCTGAAAAGATACATTTTCAAAAATCATATCATAGCTGCCTTCATAGCAGAATGTCAGGTTGGAAATACTGATAAGCGACATAAACATACACCTCCGGTAAAAATAGAAAAGGCTGCCGGAAAGTTACTTCCCGCAGCCCAAAAATACAGCGCAAACATGCCCCAAGGCACGCAAATATGCTGAATTTATAAATGAGTATAAAGATTTTGCAACTTTCCTGCATCAGCGCAACAAAACAAGCAGCTTAGTACCGCTTCCCTGAAGACGCCCTATTTAATTAATAGTCAGCAAGAAAAATTGCGCATCTTTCCAACTCCAATCTTTTTATTTACATTACATAATATATCATTTTGAAATGATTCTGTCAAGAAAATTAAAACAATCCCACGCCAATGTGGTTCAACGCCGCATCCCTAAGCAGCTTGCTGATTCCAAATGAAAGTGACCCGCTATCATTAAAAAACAGCCGGCAGCCGCTTTCAGCAGCTTACCGGCCGGGTTTTTATCTTATTGCTTTGGAATCTCTAAAACAGCGCCTCGGTTGCCCGATGTAACAAGAGCGGCATACCGTGAAAGGTAGCCTGTAATAATTTTGGGCTTTCTCGGCTTCCAGTTTTCTCTGCGCTTTTCCAGCTCGGCATCGCTGATAACGAAATTGATTTTATTTGCCATAATATCGATTTTGATGATATCTCCGTCCTCTACCAGTGCAATGTTTCCTCCGACTGCCGCTTCAGGGGAAACATGGCCGATTGCCGCGCCTCTGGTTGCGCCGCTGAAGCGCCCGTCGGTAATCAGTGCAACGCTCCCTCCGAGCCCGCGCCCCATAATGGCGGAGGTTGGATTAAGCATTTCACGCATACCCGGGCCGCCTTTCGGGCCTTCATACCGGATTACTACCACATCGCCCGCCACGATGCTGCCGGAATTAATTGCCTCTATTGCATCCTCTTCGCAGTCAAACACCCTTGCAGGGCCCTCATGCTTCAGCATTTCCGGTGAAACCGCGGAACGCTTGACCACACAGGAATCGGGAGCCAGGTTTCCTTTTAATACGGCAATTCCGCCGGTTTTGCTGTACGGATTTTCAACGGGGCGAATTACCTCTTCGTTCTTAATCATACAACCCGCAATGTTTTCCCCGACTGTTTTTCCGGTACAGGTAATCAAATCGGTATTAAGAAGGCCCAGTTTGCTGATTTCATTCATCACGGCGTACACGCCGCCGGCTTCGTTCAGGTCTTCTATGTAAGTGTGCCCGACAGGCGCAAGATGACAGAGGTTCGGTGTTTTGTCGCTGATTTCATTTGCAATGTCAAGATTTAATTCGATGCCGCACTCATGGGCAATCGCGGGAAGATGCAGCATACTGTTGGTGCTGCAGCCCAAAGCCATGTCAATAGTCAGGGCATTTTGAAAAGCGCCTTGGGTCATAATGTCCCTCGGCAGGATGTTCTTTTTCAGCAGTTCCATAATCTGCATTCCGGCATGCTTTGCCAGTAGAATCCGTTCCGAATAAACTGCCGGGATCGTGCCGTTGCCTTTCAGGCCCATTCCTAACACTTCTGTCAGGCAGTTCATGCTGTTGGCGGTATACATGCCGGAGCAGGAGCCGCAGGTGGGGCAGGTCTTGTTTTCAAATTCCAGCAGCTTTTCTTTTGTTATTTTTCCCGCGTGAAACGCGCCGGCTGCTTCTGATGCGCTGGAAAAGCTGGTTTTCTGTCCGTCCACTTTTCCGGCAAGCATCGGTCCGCCGCTGACAAATATGGTTGGAATATTCAGCCTTGCCGCGGCCATTAACAGGCCGGGAACATTTTTATCACAGTTAGGCACCATAACAAGGGCGTCAAAAGCATGCGCCAGCGTCATGGATTCGGTTGAATCGGCAATCAGTTCTCTTGTAACAAGCGAATACTTCATTCCCTGATGACCCATTGCAAGGCCGTCACATACCGCAATTGCAGGGAAAACGAGCGGAGTTCCGCCGGCCATCGCCACACCCAGTTTGACCGCATCCACAATCTTATCAAGATTCATGTGGCCCGGAACAATATCGTTTTGAGAACTGACAATACCGATTAACGGCCTTGCGATTTCCTCATTCGTCAGTCCCAGCGCATGGAGCAGAGCACGCTGCGGCGTGGTTTTGGTTACTGCGTCACTATTCATAATTCAAGCACCTCACAATAATATAGTTGTATAGTAACATCATACATTGTATGATGTCCAATGTCAACGAATAAAACATACCTCATGGTAAAAAATATTATTCCTCCGTAATGCCAAAGCCTCTCATTGCGTGAATGATATGCAGCTTCATCGCAGTTCTTGCTCCTTCGGCATCCCGCTTGGCTAAAAACTCCATGATCATCCGATGATCATCCAGCGTGTTTCGCACCATTTCTTCTTTCGAGTCCGCCAGAACAACGCCCCTGTCAATGGCCTGATAGAGAATGGGCATCAGCCGGTTCATAAATTCATTATGGGTTGCTTTTGCAATCGATTTATGAAATGCCTGTTCCACCTCGGTCCGGTCTTCTTTTTTTAAAATCTGATCCTCTTCCAGTTTGCCGTAGTGCAGAATACGCTCCAACTCTTGTTCCGTAGCCCGTTTTGCGGCGAAGTAGGCGGTCTGCGGCTCAAAAATCAAACGCATTTCATATAAATCCTTTATGTCCAGCGAAAATGTTGAAAGTTCTTTTAAACCAAATCCTTCATCTAATTTTTGATTATTCTTTACGTAAGTTCCTTTCCCGCGCCGAATTTCTAAAACATTGCGGGTGACCAAAATACGGATTGCCTCCCGCAAGGTGGTACGGCTGACCCCTAATTCTGAGGAAAGTTCATTTTCATTGGGGAGCTTATCGCCCAGCGTGAATTTTTTATCTATAGTTATTATGGCAAAAAGATCATCTGCGACCTTTTCAGCCAGGCTTCTTGTTCTTTTTGGCATAGTCCGGCCCTCCTCTGAACAGTTTCATTTATTATACTATTAAAGACATCATTTTTCAAGTACGATGTCCGATGTCTGAAATTTAAACTTTCAGACTTCAGATGTATGCGAACGGTCGGCTGAAAATTTTCCATTATTTTCATGGAGAGGGCGGAGGAGATTTTATGTTATATTTATACGGAGACATAGCGGGTTCAAAAGAAACATGTCCACACCGCGGCGGCATGCCGATTATGACGAAGATACCGGTATGCGCAAAAAAATAAAAGCCGCATTTGCAATAAGCCGATGCGACTTTTATTTTTAAAACGTTGCTGCAAATTTTCTTCACAGCTTTATATTGAGGCGATGCGAGATTTAGTCGGCACCGTGAAATTGAAGCCGCCCCAAAGAATTACCGCTTTAGTCACCGCCATAAACAGTATCTTGCTTCAGTTTGAATTTACCAACCAATTTACTCAGCATATCCGACTGCGCGGAAAGTTCCTCGCTGGCCGCCGCGCTTTCCTCCGCAGTAGCGGAGTTTGTCTGAATCACGGAAGAAACCTGCTCCACACCCTGGGTGATCTGTTGAATTGCAAGCGCCTGCTCCGTGGAGGCCTCGTCGATCTTGAGAATAGTTTCCCCGACCAGTTGTACCTTGGCTGCGATTGCATCCAATTCTTTCGCCGTTTTATCCGCAAATTTCGAACCGTCCTGCACGTTCTGAATTGAGCTTTCAATCAGTGCCGTTGTCTGCTTGGCCGCACTGGCCGCTTTGCCCGCAAGGTTCCGCACTTCATCCGCCACCACGGCAAAGCCTTTGCCTGCGCTTCCGGCCCTTGCCGCTTCGACTGCTGCGTTCAATGCAAGAATATTGGTCTGAAATGCGATATCCTCGATTACTTTGATAATTTTACTGATTTCATTGGAGGAGGCACTGATTTCATTCATCGCCAAAAGCATTTGCTTCATCTGTTCGTCACCCTGCTTCACCTGGGAAACGGTCTCGTTCACGTAGCCTGTTACAAGCCGGACATTTTCGGCATTTTCATGTACCTTGCCGGATACATCGCTGCTGGAAGCGGCAAGTTCTTCCACGGTGCTTGCCTGCTCGGTCGCACCCTGTGCCAGCTCCTGCGCGCCGCTGGAAACCTGGCCGGCTCCGCTGTTTACCTGCTCTGAGGAGCGGCTGATTGTGGAAAGCGTCTCGTTTAAGCCGTTTGAAATTTGAATCAGTGCTTCTTTGATCGGAATAAAATCGCCGATATACTGCTGCGTAATTTCCGCTGTGATATCTCCTTCCGCCATTAGGCCAAGGTTCATGGAGATATCCCGAATATAGAGCTTTAAGGTGTCGGAAGCGGTTTTGAGCGACTTTGCAAGCGAGCCGATCTCATCTTTTGAAACATATGTAATATTGACATCAAGGTTTCCGCTTGCAAGATTTTCAGCGGCAATGGCCATCTCGTTAATCGGTTTGCTCAATGCACGCGCCAGCCTGATCCCCCAGCCGATGGAAATAAGAATGCCCAGGCTGATAATCAGGATTAATACAATCATCATGGTGCCGGCCATCTGATTGTTGGAATCGTTGTTTGTTTTCGCGGTATTAATACGGTTCTGCGTGCATTGCGTATAATTATCCTCCAGCTTCTGATTGATGGTCTGGAAGTCGTCCAGATTGATCTGCTCCAACTGGGTTTGATCTCCGCTCTTCGCCGCTTTTATAATGTTGTCCAGTGCAGGTATGAACTGGTCGCTGTATATTGTTTTTGATTCGGTAAACAAGGCTTTGGTCGCTGCTGTTGTTATGGTGGGCTCATATGACTGCACATTTTTTAAATAGTCCGCTTTGTATTTTTCTGTTTCTTCGTCCAATGATTTTATTTTTTCCGCGTCGTTGTAATGAAGCATATATTCGCTGGCCTGCCCGCTTAAACGCTCTACATTTAGGTTGATTTCCGCGACAACAGAAAGGGGAACTGTCTGCTTCTCATATAGTTTTGTACCGGACGCTTTCATCATAGTCATACTGTAAATTCCGGCAGCCCCGACAATCGCTGTAATCAGCGAAATCACTAAAAAAGAGGAGATCAGTTTTCGGGCAATTTTCATATTTTTCATATTGCATCTTCTTCCTTTTGAAATATATTTTTATATCGATAGTTCACACCTTGGCATGCAGGCCATTGCAATGCCCCGCTGTAAACCTAAGTTTTTAAGATTTACTGTATTATTTATCGGCCTGAATATCGATTTTATTTATATGTATTATTGCTATTTTGATTTTTATATTAGCTTTGTCTATATTGCATTTACTTTTTTTATTCCCATATTAAAATTTAGGGGAAAGGGTTTGATACAATTGAACAGAATCAGATTATTGCGGCTTAGGAATAATTTGAAGCAGGAAGAACTGTGTAAAATTATTAATGTAAGCCAGGCTTCTTTGTCCGGATATGAAAACGGAAAATTTGAACCTGATAACAAAACCCTCATGAATCTGGCCGCGTATTTTGGTGTTACCACGGATTATCTTCTTGGCAACGACCTGACAAAATGTGTAAAAACTCAAACAAGAAGGATACCTGTACTCCGTTATTACAGATCGGAAAATTCCGCCGAATATGCTGAAGAAATTGAGAGATATGAGGATATTGGCCACGACATGGCAAAACAGGGGGAATATTTCGCCTTGAAGGTGCATGGTGACAGCATGGAACCGCGGATTCAGGACGGTGACATCGTAATTGTACGAAAGCAAAAAGAAATTGAAAATGGAGATGTTGCGGTTGTGACAGTTGGCGACAGCGAAGCCTCTGTAAAAAAAATTGTAAAATATGAAGGCGGAATCACACTTATCCCCTATAATCCAAAATATGATCCGGTGCCTTACACAAAAGAAGAGATGAAGAATCTGCCGGTTATTATCGTCGGCAAGGCAATTGAGCTGCGGGGGAAATGCTGAATTTTTACAGGCAGGCCGCTTTGTCTTTTCGACCGCATAATAAAAGAAAGCATATCTACAGTTTTGCAGATATACTTTCTTCTGTTGTTTCAGGGCGTTGTGTCAGCAAATTTGCATTTTTGAAGGAACACCCGAATATTATTTTCTTCCTGGTCTTTATCTGCTCCCAACCTGCCCATCCGGTCACACAGGCCCAAAAGAGCGACTTCGCCAATATCCGCCTGCTGCTTCATTGCTTTGATGTTGCCGAAGGGTAAGTCATTTACTACAAAAAGGATTTGCATATGCCATCTGATCAGAGAAACCACCGCCTTGATCAAATCGGGATCTTCCATAAAACCGGCAAGAAAATTCTCCGCCATCTCCGCTCCCAGCTTATCGTGATCATAGGAAGTGATTTTTCCTTTCCGCAGCTTAGTGGTGCCCGGTTTTCCAATATCATGCAGCAGTGCGGCCCACATAAGTGCTTTGGAATTTTTGCTTCTCTCTTTTACGTCCGCCGCCGCATCAATGACCAGCATGGTATGGTTCCACACATTCCCTTCCGGATGGTGCAGGGGTGACTGATTAGTCTGTTTTAAGCGGTCAAGCATTTGAAACGGATATTCCTGAAACAAAGGATTCTCTGAAATGCGGTTAAAATAATGGGACGGCGACTTATCCTGCAGCAAGTGAGCGTCCATTTCGCAAAAGAGACTCTGCTTTGAATTCATTTTTTATTTTCCGGCTTATCCTGCCGCAGTCCGAATACCGCTCTGGCGCTTTCCGCCTGAGGGTCGTGTTTTATATTTTTGGAATTGAATTTGCCGCCGTCTTCTTTTCCGTTTTTTGAATTTTTATTATTATTACTCTGATTCATAAACAGATATCCTTTCCATACTATAATAGAATTGATCTATAGCCGTTATCTTTTGGTGTTCGGCCCCAAAGCTACTTTTTTGCTGTTGTGATTCTGGTTTTGATTTTCTACGGAAACAGAATTTGTAACACTGTTGAATTTTGCCTTTTGTCTTGATTCTTCCTGTTCCATACTTTCCTTGTTCGCCGGGTTGTACTGAGTCATGGTAAAACCTCCTGGATGATAAAATTTTCAAACCAATAATAGAAATTCTCTTGAATCGTCATCAGTGGTATAATGATTTTATATTACACAGATTTATTTGCCGGGAGCAACAGAAAATAGTATTTGATGTTTGAAAACGCTTATACGGGTTCTTTTGAAAAGCAGACTTAGCAGTATATTTGATTATAATTTATTTCAAGTACTATATTTCATATGAAAACGAGGATAACAAAAATGCTGATTTATGCGATAACATCCATTTCTGCTGCGTTCCTGTTTTATACCGTGGGAGTCTGGAGCGAAAAAATTAGCGGTACGCTGAAAAACTGGCATGTATGCCTGTTTTGGATTGGCTTTGTGTTTGATACAATCGGAACAACTTTAATGGGCAGGCTTGCGAACGACGCATTCAGTGTGAATTTCCACAGCGTGACAGGAATCACCGCGATTATACTGATGCTTATTCATGCCGTTTGGGCAACCATTGTTTTAAGGAAAAATCAAAAGGAACAAAAAAGCAAGTTCCATCGGTTCAGCATCGTGGTGTGGATTTTATGGATGATCCCGTTTTTGTCGGGGATGGCGCTTGGCATGATGAAATGACTGTATCGGCTGGATTAAATAATAAATGATAAATTTTACCCCTGCCGCGGACTATGCCGTTCCGCGACGGGGATATTTTTTTATTCCAATGGGCTTGATGAATCGCTCCCCGGTGCATACTTCCGGAAGAAAATACAACCTGCGATGCGCCGCACTGTAAAATTTTGGCTGCGAATACATGCTTTTCAGTAATCTATCGGTATAAATTGCACTGCGTTACTTAAACTATTTTTTATATGTTAAAAAAGGATGATACCATGTTTACTTTACTGAAGAATCTGGAATGTTACAGTCCAAAATATATTGGTAAAAAGAATATTTTGATTGCAGGCGGAAAGATTTATAAAATCCAGCCGGCGGGCAAACAGGAAGCCAATCCTTTCATTGACCGGACGGTAGAGTGCGACGGCCTTCTTGCCTTTCCCGGACTGATTGACCAGCATGTGCACATTATCGGCGGCGGCGGCGAGCAGGGTTTCGCCAGCCATGTAGGTGAAATTGACATCCATGATATTTTGGCGGCCGGGGTGACCACGCTTGTTGGTTTGCTCGGTACCGACGGCTGCACCAAAAGCCTTGAATCCCTGTTTGTAAAAGCCAAAATTCTTGAAAGTCAGGGTATTACCACTTTTATTTATTCCGGAAGCTATTCCGTTCCGATTGTTACCCTCACGCAAAGTATTGTAAGAGATTTAATCTTAATTGATAAAGTAATCGGAGCAGGGGAGATCGCCATTTCCGATCACCGTTCTTCCAACGCGGATAGTGCCGCGTTACTGACACTCGCTTCGGATACTCACCTTGGCGGGCTGCTCGGCGGCAAGGCCGGCGTGGTCCATATCCACCTTGGTGACGGAAAAGCCGGGCTTACTCCGCTTTTAAAAATATTGGAGCAATCGGATTTACCCGTCGAACTGTTCGTACCGACTCATGTCAACCGAAATCCCGTGCTTTTCGAGCAGGCCGTGGAGTATTGCAAAAACGGCGGGAACATTGACCTTACCGCGGGTGAAACAGTGGGAATTCCCGTCCCGGATGCAGTCTGCAGACTCATGAACGGTAATCCGGGTTTATCCGGCGTGACGGTCAGTTCGGATGCGAACGGCAGCATTCCCAGCGGGGGGACGGGTACAATACAATGCTTATATGATGATATCAGAGACTGCATTGTGACTGAAAAAATAAATCCGGAAACGGTAATTCGGCTTGTCACGGAGAATGTGGCGAAAGTTCTGAAGCTGTACCCGCAGAAGGGGACCCTCCGGGAAGGAAGCGACGCAGACCTTTTAATCACTGACAAAAATTACAAGGTAAGTAAATTGTTCTGTTTGGGTAAATTAATGATTGATGAAGGCTGCGTAGTGGAAAACAAAGGGAAATGATGAAGGAGAAAAATATGAATACAAGCGGATACCTTGTGATTATTGGAGGCGCGGAAGATAAAAAGGGGGAAAGCGTCATTTTGAAGCAGGCCCCCGAAATGCTTGCCGACGGAGGATCGCTGACCGTATTGACTACCGCCACGGAAGAGCCTGAGCAAGCCGGTCAGGAGTACCGGGAGGTTTTTCAAAGGCTCGGTGTGAAAGAGGTAAAAGTTCTGAATGTTGACACCCGCGACGCGGCTGAAAACCCTGACAACTGTGACGTAATAAGCCGTTCCAGGTGTGTTTTTATGACGGGCGGCGACCAGTTAAGGATCACCAGCATATTGGGCGGCACACGCGCCTGCAGGGAACTAATCAATCTTTATGAATCCGGCGGCATTATAATGGGCACCAGTGCGGGAGCCTCTGTTATGAGTTCAACCATGGTGGTACAGGGTAACGATAATGAGCCGGCCAGAAAATGCACCCTGAAAATGGCGCCCGGTTTGGGGTTGTTCAGCGGTGTGATCATTGACCAGCATTTTGACCAGCGCGGCAGGTTCGGCAGGCTTCTTTGCGGCGTAGCCGAAAACCCCGATGTGCTTGGCATTGGAATCGATGAAGATACCGCGATCAAACTGTTTCCCGACATGCATTTCGAAATTATTGGTTCCAACGCTGTGACAGTGATAGACGGAAGAACGATACAAAGCTCAAACGTGTCGGAATTAAACCCGGATGAAATACTGGCGATAATGGGAGTTACTGTTCATGCGCTGCCGCAGGGTTATGGCTTTGATTTAGAAAACAGAAAGGTTATGCGTTTAAAGGATGGAAATTGAAGGAATTCAAATAAACGACTTTACGATTTACCGCGGCCGAAACATTTACAGCCACCGACCTGTTATGAAAATGATTGTGGATATTGGAAAATACGGGAATACATCGACAAAACAAATCCCCGGATTCAACGAAAAGCTGTTGGCCGCTTTTCCCGGCCTGAAAACGAATTTTTGCAGTCTGGGATATGAGGGCGGCTTTCTGGATCGTCTGAACGAGGGCACCTATCTGGCTCATGTTTTAGAGCACACCATCCTCGAAATGCAGTTCATGCTGGGGTATGATGTAAGTTTCGGGAAAACCAGAACGCTGGTCGAACCATCTGTTTATACTCTTGTCTATGAATATGAAAATGAGGTCTGCGGCCTTGAATGCGGCAAAACCGCTGTTTTTATATTCAATTGTTTTCTTCATGATGAATTTGTCAATACCGACCAGTTTTTGGAATATTTAAAAAGAATATCATTGGACGCGGAATTGGGCCCAAGTACCTCCGCTATTGTTGCGGAGGCAAAAAAACGCGGCATTCCGGTTACCAGAATCGGGCACGAAAGCCTTGTTCAGCTTGGCTACGGAAAACACTGCCGGCTGGTGGAATCCACGCTGACGGATGCCACGTCCTGTATTTCTGCGGACATTTCTTCCAATAAGCAGATGACAAAATCCATACTCAGCGAACACAACATTCCGGTTCCTTACGGGAAAGTGGTTTTTTCCGAAATTTCCGCCGTAATGGTTGCCAATCAGATTGGCATGCCCGTAGTAATCAAGCCGTTCGACGGCAATCAGGGGAAAGGGGTTCATCTTAACCTGAAAAATGAAGCGGATATCAAAGCAGCGTTCCAGGAAGCCAGCAAATACAGCAATGGAATCATTGTGGAAAAATATGTAACCGGCCGGGATTTTCGCGTTCTGGTTGTTGGCGACACAGTGCGCGCCGTTTCAGAACGGCTGCCTGCTTCCGTAATGGGCGATGGCTCTCACTCCATTCAGGAACTGGTCGAAATTGCAAATCAGGATGAAAAGCGGGGAGAACAGCATGAAAAGCCGCTGACTAAAATCCGGCTGGACCCTGTGGCAATGAATGTGCTTCAAAAAAATAATATGGATATCAATTTTATACCCAAGCAGGGGCAGCGTATCGTATTGCGGGAAAACGGCAACCTGAGTACCGGCGGCACCGCCATTGACCGCACGGATCAGATCCATCCCGACAACGCCGAACTGGCGGTCCGAGCCGCAAATGCCATCGGAATCGATATTGCCGGAATTGACATTGTAACGGAGGATATTTCCAAATCGATTCTCGACACGGACGGCGCCGTTGTAGAAGTAAATACCGCGCCGGGCATCCGGATGCATCTGTACCCGACCGAAGGGAAAGCACGCGATGTTGCGAAAGATATTGTCGATCTGCTCTTTCCGGATGAGGAGTCCTGCCGGTTTCCCATTGTTTCCGTCACGGGCACCAATGGCAAGACCACGACGGTGCGGCTGATTCAGCATGTGCTTTCCATGACCGGGAAATCCGTTGGCATGACGAGCACCAGCGGTACTTTTATCGGCCAGAAGTGCATCTGCAAGGGCGATAATTCCGGCCCCAGAAGTGCCAAAACTCTGCTTTCCAGCAAACAGATTGACGCCGCCGTTCTGGAAACGGCACGCGGGGGTATTGTACACGAAGGGCTTGGCTACGATTTGGCCGATGTGGGTGTGATAACCAATATAACAGAAGATCATCTGGGACTTGACGGCATTCTTACCATTGAAGATTTGGCTTATGTTAAGGTGCTGGTGGCGGAAGCGGTGAAAAAAGACGGCTACGCGGTTTTAAACGCGGAAGATAAGATGACGCCGACCCTTCTGCAGCGGATAAAAGCAAAAATAATTTTATTTTACAGTGAAGCTGATGCTGCCGTGCAATATCGCCTGAAAGACTGTATCCGCGTTTTCACGGAAAATGGATCGATTAAAATACACGACGGGGCCAAACATCTCAATTTAATCCGTGTTTCCGAAATCCCCATTACCTGTGGCGGGCTGATCGAGTGCAACATTGAAAACTGCCTTGCGGCGGTATCAGCGCTTTATGCGCTTCAAGTACCGGTTAAAATGATCGCTTCCGGTTTGCGAAGCTTCCAGCAGAACAAAGGACGCTTCGATCTGTTTGAGTGCAACGGCGGCCGGGTCATGCTGGATTACGGGCACAATCCCGCCGGATATGCAAAGGTAATTCAGGCGTGCAGAAAATTGGGATACAAACGTCTTGTCGGCGTGATCGGGATGCCGGGTGACCGGTTGAACCGTTCCATTCAAGATGCCGCGCGTTTGTGCGCGGATGCTTTTGACCGTATCAATATTAAAGAGGATATGGATCTGCGGGGGAGAAAAGAAGGGGAAGTGGCGGCACTGTTTTACGGAGCAATCACGGAATCCGGGTATCCTTCCGATCGGGTTGCAGTTATTGAAAACGAACTGGATGCAATGAAGGCTGCGCTTTCCGGCATGCAGGAAGGCGATCTGATCGTTGTGTTCTATGAAAAGATGGAGCCTTTGCTCCATTTCCTGGATTCAATCGGTGCGCAAAGTGTTCTGCAAAAAAAAGAAACCGATGCAGGGGTTGCAAAAGTTATTAACTTATAAATAGAACGGGTACAGTCCAATCGGAAAGATTGCCGATTGGGCTGTACCTGTTTTCGGCATTTTAATTCAGGGAAGGGACAACCAAATCTGCCTAAAACTGACATATTATTTATCTTCCTGCAATATAATGAACTATCTTATAAATTGGATGGTGGCGTTCTATTGTGGTAGTGATAATCAGACGGAAACAAATCGAAATTGCCCTGCTCTGTCTGGCAATTATGGCAATCGGAATCTTCGCTTTCGCGAATCGTCCTCAGGAGGCCGTGCAGGCGTCCGCTGCAAACACAAACTGGGGACTGGGTTTTCAGGAAAATGGAAAACAGCCGACGGGCAACGCCTCCGCCGCCTTTTTAAAGCAGTATAATGCCTACTATGTGGGGGCGGCGGATAAAAAGATCATTTACCTGACCTTTGATGCGGGGTACGAAAGCGGGTATACTCCGGCCATTTTGGATGCGCTGAAAAAGCATAACGTAAAAGCCACCTTCTTTGTGGTAGGGAATTACTTAAATACCAGTCCGGATTTGGTGAAGCGCATGCTGAGTGAGGGGCATATTGTCGGGAATCACACAAACACGCATCCCGATATGTCCAAAATATCCGATATGGAGGCTTTCAAAAAGGAAATCGGCGCGGTCGAAGACAAATTCAAGGCAATCACCGGGCAGGAGATGCAAAAATTTTACCGCCCGCCGCAGGGAAAATACAGCGTAAGTAATTTAAAGCAGGCAAATGAGCTGGGTTATAAAACAATTTTTTGGAGCCTTGCTTACGTAGACTGGTATCAGGATAAACAGCCGACAAAGGAAGAAGCCTTTTCCAAGCTGATTCCGCGCATTCATCCGGGCGCGATTGTGCTGCTGCACAGCACTTCAAAAACGAATTCGGAAATACTGGATGAGCTGCTTACAAAATGGGAAAGCGCGGGGTACCAGTTCGGCACCCTGAAAGAATTGTGCGGTTAATATCAGAAGCTTTGTGGGAGCATACAGACAGAAAGCCCGCATGGAATCGGAATTGTTCCGGCTCCGTGCGGGCTGTGTTTTTTACCAAAGAATTAAGCGGTTCGGATCAGTGCCTCGGATGGGCGCGCACGGCCAAAACAGATTGAATCATTGCGGTTAGCACCTGTGCGTTGGTTTGCGGGTCTGGGTCTGGGGTGGGCTGCCCCTCCATCAAGACCATATATCTGCCGGGCAGCTTATTAAGCGCCATAGCGACAATATCTTTTTTACACCGGTCACATTTGCAGCATTTAAATCGGGCAAGCACGGAATCCAGTTTTTCAAGCACGATGCTTTCCATTGCGTTGACCAGTACGGTTGGCTGTGCACCCATAAACGAAACGCCGACTTCCCGGCGCGCGGCAGGGTGGTGCTGGTTCAGCGGCTCTTCCGCGGCCGCACTTTCGTTTTGCTGTTCTCTGGGGGCTGCGTGCAGTTCCTCCGTCATATCCTGCTGTACGGATTTCGATGTCTTCGGGCCGGATGGCATCAATTTTTTATACATCAGGTCCTTATCAATCTCTTTTTTTGTTCTTGCCATAATTATATCCCCTTTGCCAACAGTTCATCGAGAAACTGCATATAATCCTTTGAAATATTGTTTTTGGGAGCGTAATCCAAAATACTTTGCTGAACCGATTGAGCCTCACTGACTACAACGCTGCTGCGGATGAAGCTGTCAAACAGCCTGATGTTCAAATCATGTGCAATCAACTCGGCCGTTCCTCGAATTTCGCGGCTTAAAAGGGTGCGCGGATTATATTTGGTAAGCAGGATACCCGCTATGGTAAGCCCGGAATTGCAGTATTTTTTGACGCGTTCCACCGTTTCGTAAAGCTGCGCGATTCCCTGTAGGCTGAAAATATCAGAAAGCATGGGTACGACAATGGTGTCGGAGGCCGTAAACGCGTTGATTGTGAGAATGCCAAGCGCGGGCGGCGTATCAAGAATAATATAGTCATACAGGTCCGAAATCGGCTTAATGGCCTCCTTGAGCAAATATTCCCGTCCGGTATTGGTAAATTCCAGTTCAATGCCGCTGAGCAGGATACTGGAGATAATGATATCCGCAGTATCTGTTTTTTGGATTGCGTACTGGGTTTTTACGTCCCCCTTCAGCACGTCGTAGATTGTGGCGCTGGTCTCCGAATCCGCACCGACGCTGAAGCCCAGATTGCCCTGCGGGTCCAGATCAATAATCAGTACACGAAAGCCCTTCTTTTTCAGACCGGCCGCTAAATTGCTGGTGGTGGTCGTTTTGCCTACCCCGCCTTTTTGATTGGAAACGGAAATAACCTTGCCCATCCTCACGATCCCCTTTGCTTCTATCTATTCATAAAACCCATAATACTTTAATTATACTATCTTTATTTGCATTCCACAATATTTCTGCATTTTTCCCCACAAATTTACAGTTGAAATTTCAAATCCGCATAAATAAATTGCCCGATGGTTAATCTCCAACGGGCAATTTTACTATTCGACCATACTTTCATATTTCTCTTTCATCCATCCGAGCATTTCGCTGTGACCGCCGCTGTCCAGAGAAAACTCAGCCAGGTCGACTATTTCACTTTTTCCATAGCAACACGGTCCATACCATACTTCGGCTTTAATTGCACCTTCGCCGGGCCCAAGTTTATATCGAAACTCTTTGACTGCCTTGTTTTCAAAGTTGCTTACACTCCCGGTAAACTCTCCGCCATTTTGAAAGTACAATAACCCTGGAATCACACCCTGTTCAAACCAATCAATTTCCTTCGTTTCCGACTCCTCCTGACTTAGAATTTTTGTCCCTTTTTTGACCCCTCGATAGGGGGCCAAGCCTCCCCAAACGGTCGTAACGACAATTTGTATTTAAGCAGCAAAAAACCTCAGCACCCGCATGGATACTGAGGATTTAATGGAGCTGCTAATGCGATTCGAACGCATGACCTCATCCTTACCAAGGATGTGCTCTGCCAACTGAGCCATAGCAGCAAATGGCGACTCGGATCGGGATCGAACCGACGACCTCTAGCGTGACAGG
>JAEWBE010000123.1 GCA_023391275.1 Bacillota bacterium
CATGCCGTGGAAGGAAGTCCTGCAGAAGACGCTGGAGCTTGGGTACTACTCCCACAAAACAGAAACCTGCGGGCTTCACGTTCACGTCAACCGGAACACCTTTTCCGACGACGAGGAAAAACAGGACGAGTGCATCGGCAGGATCCTTTTCTTCGTGGAGCGGTTCTGGGAAGAGCTGCTGCGGTTCAGCCGGAGGACACAGTACCAGATCAACCGATGGGCCGCCCGATACGGGTACAAGAACAGGCCGAAGGAGATCCTCGACCACGCGAAGAAGGGATACGGCGGTCGGTACACCTGCGTGAACATCACGAATTATGCGACCATTGAATTCCGCATTTTCCGGGGGACCCTCAAATGGAACACCCTCATCGCCACGCTGCAGCTCGTCAACGAGATCTGCGACGCGGCGTTTTCTTTGTCCGACGAAGAGCTTGCGGCGCTGAGCTGGTGCGGCTTCGTCGAACAGATCGATGCGGAAGAGTATCCCGAGCTGATCGAATATCTGAAGGAACGCCGGCTGTATGTGAACGAACCGGTCCGCTGCGAGGAGGAGAATTGAATGTGCTGCCTGTTTGGACTTCTGGATTACGGCCATGCTTTCCACGGAAGGGAGAAAAGCGAAATCCTGTCGGTTCTGTCGCGGGAATGCGAGATCCGGGGAACCGATGCCACCGGCATCGCCTACGTCAACCGGAACCGTCTGCGTATCTACAAACGTCCTCTTCCCGCTCACCGGATGAATTTCATCATCCCGGAGGACAGCGCCGCCGTCATGGGGCATACCCGCATGGCGACGCAGGGCTGCGAACGGGACAATTACAACAACCACCCGTTCGAGGGCCGCTGTACAGACGGAAGATTTGCCCTCGCCCACAACGGCGTTCTTCGATGCGACACTCCATTGCGGAAGAAACTGAAGCTCCCACCGACGCGGATTCAGACGGACAGCTACCTTGCGGTGCAGCTTCTGGAAAAGGAACGGGCCCTCACCATGGACAGTCTCCGGAAGATGGCGGAAACGGTGGAGGGCTCTTTTTCATTTACGGTCCTGAGCAACGGAAACGACCTGTATTTCGTCAAGGGCAACAGCCCGCTGTGCATCTATCACTTTCAAAAGGAGAGGTACTATCTCTATGCCTCGACGGAAGAAATCCTCTTGGCCACTCTGCAAAATCTGGGATGGAATCCGACCGACGCCGAGCGCATTTTGCCGGAGTGCGGAGAAATTCTGAAGATCGGCCGGGATGGAAAGACTCAAACGCAGCTGTTTGACAGCCTTCTGGTCGGATGGCAGTATCCGCCGCTCCGGACGTCCTTTCCCGGAGGCAGGATGGAAGGAAATCACCACGCCGGAGGAAACGGTTATCTCGAAAGCCTGAGAAGCCTTGCGGGGTATTACGGGTACAGCCCCGAAGACATCGACTGCCTATACGATCGGGGTTATTCCTGCGGGGAGATCGAAGAGATCCTTTACGGGGAAGAAGACTGCTGGGACATGTAGGCACAGAAAATCGGCTCCGAAAATGAAACGGAGCCGATTTTTTTGAGATGGACGGAATCTGTCCGGCCGTATTTTTACAATCAGATCAGAAGATTCAAAAATTCCGCCAGCTTTTTCCGCTGTTCGGGAGCCAGGCGGAAAACGGTGGCACTAAGCTCGTCCTTTTCCAGAATGGAGGGCGTTCCATCGTCAAAAAAGTCTTTCAGGGTGATCCCGAGGGCGTCGCAGAGCAGGGAGACCGTTTCCACCGTGGGTTTCTTGTTCCCCAGTTCGATGTCACGCACATAGCTTTGGGAGATCCCCGCCTCGTTGGCCAGACGGTTCACCGTTATCCCCTTTTTCTCCCGGAACCAGGTCAGCCTTTTCCCAACATCCATCGCTTATCCGCCCTCCCTCAGTCATTACATACAGAGTAGCAAAAAAGGGCGGAAAGAATTACAACTATAGAGATAGTATTATATTGCTAATGCGCAATCACGGTGCTATACTATTCTCTATAGGGGAATTATGGGAATTATTGCGGAAAGGAGATGCTGCATTTGGGGAAGATCATCCTAAGTTTGGTTCTGGCCGTAATTGTGGTGCGGGTGGGGAGAAGCCTGCGCATGAAGCTGACCGGGGCCAGCATGGTGGTTGTAAACAGCAGGGCGAATATGGGGCTGATCCTTGTGGTCGCCTTTTTCATCTATGCGGCAATTTCGTGGTAAAAACTTTCATTAAAGAAATGAGGTGACAGGTTGGATTATTATAAAATTCTTGAGGTAAGTCCCGGATCCTCCGCCGAGGTCATCAAGGCCGCCTACAAGGTTTTGGCAAAGAAATATCATCCGGACGTCTATCAGGGGGACAAAGCCTATGCCGGGGAAATGATGCAGAAAATCAACACTGCCTATGAAGTCCTGTCGAATCCTGAATTGCGCACGGAATATGACCGGAGCAATTTCCCGGCTAAAGAAGAGGATTCCGAAGAACAGCCGGTCAGTGAAGCGGAAGAATCCCATGATGAAGCCAAACCGCCGGAAGACCGGATCTTTTGTCCGGAGTGCGGAAAGTCCAATCCGGTCGACGCGTCCTTCTGCATTTTCTGCGGATCGGACCTTTTCAATAAACCGTTTCCATCAGAATCTTATGAAACTGTGTCGGCACAGTTGCGTAATTCGGATTACGATCGCGAAGTGCACAAAACGAACCGATTCCTGTTTTGGGCGATGGCGGCTGTTTTTATCCCGCTCGCCATCTACCTGTGCATCCGTATCCCGGCAATCCAGTCTCGACAATCCGGAGTGGCTTTGGACTCAACGCCTGTTTCTTCGCTTTTGGAGCGGGAGGCGGAGATTGACTTACTGAAAACCAGCTGTTTGCCTGATTACAGCCAGACCAAACGCATCGGCGACGCTTTTGACACTTTCTTCCGCGATCCGGAATGGACGGCCGCGATAAGAAATGGCGAGACGGACGTTCAGTTTCAAGGAACGCTTACAAACGCAACAAAGAATACAACCAAAACGGTTGCGATTGTTTTCACGAAAAATGGGGCGAGCTTTCAGATTACTTCCTGGCGCGTCGACGGAACGGAACAGACCGAGGAACAAATCTCGAATTTTCTGAAAAAAATTTTTGCACAGGAGGCGTCAACACCTTGAGCATTCAATGCGGCCAATGCGGAACCGTCAATCCGAATGAGGCCCTTTTTTGCAAAAAATGCGGTGGGCGGTTAAAAGAGGAATCTTCTGCTACCGTGTCCCATAATTCACCGACGTGGGAACCGACAGCAGCAAGTTCGGGACATTCTCAGACCAGATGGAGGGTCCTGGATTCATCGGACCCGTTTCCGGACAAAGCAGCCAAGTACAAGGTACTGAATGTTCTGGTATTCGTGGCGATCAATATTATCTTTTGGTTCGGCGGAAATACAGACTTTTTCCAGAAGTTATGGGCTGGTTTCCTGTTAGCGGCTGCGGCCGCCTGGATTGTCCATCTCCTCATCTGCAACATTGCGCTGGGACTGATCTCATTACCTCTGAACCATTACAAGTACTGGCTGCCACGTGAGATCTCCGCAGTCGATCTGGCCAGAAAAATCGTGGCTCCCATGAGCGAAATCGACTTGCGGGTCGAGTTGAATTCCGGTTTTACCGGCGGCATTCTCGTCGGTGACGATCATATCACCTATCAGGTTACGTTGGATCCTTATAAAGGATATTTCCGGGTGCTGTCCGGGAAAGTGACTAATTATGGAACCTATGACAGCATCATCCGGGATACTCCTCGGATTGCATACGCCATTCAGCAAATTTTGCTGTAGGACAAAAGCTTTTAATTTTGAAAGAAGGAACAGATGATGCGTTGGGCAGGTGTGAAAGTTATCTTGCTGGCGGTATTCGCGGCGGCTGCTTGTGCGGCGCTTGTATTCGTTGGAAATATCAGGGGCGGCGCCAGCATCACAACCCGTTCCGAAACGATTGTGAGCTCAGACAAAACGGTTTCCTCCTCCGAATCTTCCGCAGTGAGTTCTTCAATGGACAATTCTGCGGCATCCTTGCCGGCAAGCGGCGTCGATTCCGGAGAAGCACCCTTAGGTGGTGATGCTTCCAGTGTCACATCGGGAAATACGGACGCAGCGTCACAGGAAGAGAAGCCGCATGTTTCGCCGTGGGAGCAAAGACAGGCGCTGATTTCCAAGCTGGATCCTTTTCAGTTCAAGGCGGAAACAGCGAGGAACATGTCCGTCAATGGCTGGACTTATTCCGACTTGCTTCGGAACATCGACAGCCACATCGGCGAAAAAGTGATGTTTCACGGCACGGTGAAAAGCCTGACACGGGATCAGGTAACTTCCACCGGACTTCTCGTCTGCGGAGGTATCCCGGATTATAACGAGAATTTTGTGATTTCTTTTACCTACGACGGATATCCCAAATTCATTGAATCGGACCCTGTTTTTCTCTATGGCGTAATCACCGGCACGTCCACATACACGACAAACGACGGGGAATCCCATGAAACATTCCAAATGGACGCCTATTTTTACGATATGGATTCGGGCACCGACAATCAACCTCTGACGGAAGAAGAGGCGAAATATTTCTATGGAAATTACTCGGTTTATGAAGAAGGTAAATTCCGTCCGTTTAAAATTGACGCAAAAACGATCAACGGACATCCATACCAGGCTTGTGATATTTACAAGACGCCAGATACTGTTTACATCCAATTGAAGTTTACGGAATGGCCAGATGCGTATAAGGGAAAAATGTTAAATGGAATCACGGACGATGGTCTGGATACAGTTATGCTCAACTTAGACGGAAGTGTTTACGTGAATATTCATGCTGCCCAAAACCCGGATGTGCATTGCAGTGGGGTCGGATGGAATCCGAAGTACGAAAAGCCTGCTCAGATCGTCCGTTTGGAACAGCAAAATTAGAAAACTTATATCGGTCCCAAATGACATGGCTCAATTTCCTTCGTTTGTGAAACAGATGGTTTATATTTGAAAACGTCCCTGAAATGGCTAATTTCAGGGGCGTTTTCGCGTCAAAGCCCGTTCCAAAATCTACGGTGCATTACCCATACGATTTTGGAACGGTATATTAAACGGGGAGACTTTCACGCCGTCCCGTTATTTTTATGTTCAGGAGGCAAGTCAGATGAAGAATTATACCTTTGGTTATGCCAGAGTATCTACGGAAGCGCAGAACCTTGACCGTCAGTTGGATGCCCTGAAGCGGTATGGTGTGGATATGGTCTACAATGAAAAGATGACCGGCACCAAAAGGGAACGGCCGGAGTTGATGAAGATGCTGGACCGAATCACCGAAGGCGACACCGTCGTCATTGAATCCCTATCCCGGCTCGGCAGGAGTACAAAAGATCTGATTGAACTTGTTGAACTGTTTGAGAGGAAGAAAGTACACTTGGTTTCCCTGAAAGAATCCATCGACACCAGCACGCCGACCGGGAAGCTGCTCTTCACGCTGATGAGCGCCCTCGCCCAGTTTGAGCGTGATGTGATCGCTGAACGGACCAGAGAGGGACTGCGCTCGGCCAGGGTCAGAGGGCGGATGGGTGGAAGACCAAAAATTGATGAAGCAAAGGTAAAACAGGCCGTGAAGCTCTACAATACCCGGCAGTATTCCGTCAAAGAGATTGAAGAATTGACTGGGGTGAAGAAGGCAACGCTGTATCGAAACCGGTAATGCATTTGCCGGACACATGGCAGATGACAGATGAAAAACAACCTTTTCCTGCATATCCATGGTACCCGTATCCATAGGTACAGGAAAAAGTTCATTCCGGATCTGTCATGTGTCATCCGTCTAGGACTCTGCTTTTTTTGCTCAGTAAATCTTATTATATAATAGGGAAATATGTTGAAAACAGCGGGCAACGGAGATATAATGTGTTCAAAGAGAATAAATGCTTTAAAAGATCGGATTTAGGCGACAAGTAGTTGTCAATCTGAAATGCCAGTGAGTTGCGTCCTCGACAGTATTGCTGAAAATTGAATTTTATTAACGTACACGACTTTCATGCCTGGCAATGCTCAATATTCAATCTTTACTGTAAATGACGACTCCCCGGGTCGAGAATTACTACATGGTTGCAATAATGAGAAGCTCGGTCAACAGCACATTATAGCAATAATGGGCAGCTCAACCAACAGCTGATCATTGCAATTTTGCGAAGCTCGATTAGTAGTAGATTAATTAGCAATAATGACCTCCTTTGGTAAATAAATCGACTACCGCTTGGAATTTACAAATAATAGGAGTGTGTGTTATATGCAAAGTATAATTACTGCAGCTGATATAGACACTTGGAGCAATGCAAATCCTAGAAGAGCACAAGAAATACTTCCAGAGCTAATAATTCGGCTCATATTAGCAACTTCTAAGAAGATCCACGATTTTAATTTTCCAATAGAAAAAGGCATTCAATTTGCCGGATATGATGGAGTATTAATTTCTGATGAGCAAGTGGATTTCTTTCCTTGTGGTAAATCCGTCTGGGAATTTGGCACTAATGAAGATACGATAGGTAAGTTTCGTGAAGATATTGAAAAAAGGCACAATGATCCTCTCGGCGTAGATGTTACTAATACGGTCTTTATCTTTGCAACATTAAAAATCTGGAATCATCGAACATCAATTGAGGAATTAATCAATGAAAGCAAAGCCAGATATACTTGGAAGGATATTCGGATAATTGATGGATCGAAAATTTCACTTTGGATTGATGGATGTCCTGCAGTTGCAGTGTGGATGTCTGAAATCATCGGAAAGCATATATCGGGTCTTCGATCGGCAGAAGAGTATTGGAATGACTATTGCTTAAGCACCACTCCAAAATTAAATAAAGATTTTTTCTTATTGGGAAGGGACACTCAAATCAATCGACTAACTACTTGGCTTGATCAAGAGCCCGGATTTCGTGTCTTGATATCTGAATCATCCTTTGAATCTATCCTTTTTATATTGGCGGCATTTTTTTCTTTACAGGATGAAAAAATTTCGATTTTGAACAAAGTTATAATTGTAACCTCAGCGGTCGCCTGGGATTCACTGATCGCAGACAGTAATAATGATTTACTGTTAATTCCGGTATTCAATTTCACGGAAGAAATTAGATGCCCGTCATCTGTTTCTGCAATTTTGCCTGTCAGCAAATTTTCACCCATATCAAAACTTACTAAAAACTTTGAGAATCTTGAATTACCCAAATATACAAAAACGCTTTTCAATAAGGCGTTAGATTTGTTAGGCTACAATGTAAGTGCATATAAAAAAATTGAAGAAAACACAAAAAGGAGCTTTCTCCCATTTTATAGAATGATAACAAATTTACCAACAAGGGTACAGCCTAAGTGGTCAACAGTATCCAATACAAGAGAGCTAGTACCCGCTTTACTGGTTGGAGGATGGAATTCTACTTACAAGGGCGACAGAGAAATAATTGAAAAAATAGGCGGTACAAGCTATGAGGAATACTCCCAGAAGCTAAATAGATGGATATCAATGGAAGATGCACCTGTTTTTTCTGTGCTAACTAGCTATCAGTTGGTTTCTGTACAGGATTTATGGAGTTTCTTATTTGACCAATTAACCGCTGATGATATTGAAAGATTAAGAAATAGTGCTATAGCTGTATTCAGCACAGTGGACCCCACATTTGACTTGCCAGAAGAACAATGGCCAATGGCGTCAATATTAGGGAAGAAACTTGAATATTCTGCGCTGTTGCGCCAAGGACTGATAATTAGCCTAATAATGTTGTCTGATCGAAATGGTGAAGAGAATAATTGTAATATCGTGTCAACTCGAGCATACGTTTATCTTTTAGTTAAGGAACTGTTGGCATCTGTAGTTACATGGCAACAATGGAATACAATTGCACCATCTTTAACATTATTGACTGAAGCATCACCAAAGGCAGTCTTAGAGAAATTAGAAGCTGAGGTATCTAACGACGATTCTGAGCTTTGGCAGCTGTTTGTCTCATCCGAAGATGTCTTAATGGGGAGAAACTATTATACACATATACTTTGGACCTTAGAGACGCTTATATGGTATGAGAACTATTCAGTAAGAGCAATTCTTGTTCTAGCAAAAATAAGCGAAAAAGGGTTTAAATATAAGTTGGTAAATTCTCCTCACAACTCTTTATATGAAATTTTTTGCGTCTGGCATCCTCAAAGCTGTCTTAATTGCCGGGAACGAATCGAAGTGATGGGAAGAATTTGTGATTTATTCCCATCAGCCGGATGGAACCTAGTAAGTAGCCTATTACCCAGCGAAAGAGCGACTTGTGGGACTATTAATAAGCCAAGATGGCACAGTTTCGAAGAAGATTTTCCCGAAACCGTTACTGAACAAGAATACAAAGATACTGTGCAAGCTTTGATTGATATTTCAATGAAAAGAGTCTCTAATTGCGTAAAGCAATGGGAGATAATAATAAAACACATTCTATTATATCAAGATGTTTTTGAACAGTTAGAAGAGAAGTGCATTGAATGCTGTAAATCCATGGCAGAAAATGATGTTTTATTAATTTGCGATTTGTTGAGAGAAAGGATTAGCAGCTTTAGAAAATTTCGCAATGCAAACTGGTCCGCTCCAGAAGAATATGTTCAGAAACTTGAGAAATTATTGCTGACAATTGTGCCAAACAGTATAGCGAGATATCGTTATCTATTTAAATGGAGTCCTAATTTATTACACCCAATTCCATATAATAAAGAAGATACCTTGACAGATTTTAAAAAAGAGCAGGAGCAGGTTCGGCAAACTCGGACAAACCTTACCGATTCTATCATCCAAGAGTTTGGAATAAGTAAATTCATAGATTTTTGTATTGAAGTAGAAGATACAAGCGATCTAAGCAAAATTCTGGCCGAAAAGTTATTTAATAATTCTTATAAATTCGAACTGCTGCTGAAGATTAAAGAAAAGAATTATAATCTATACACTTCAATTTTATGGAACTTATTTGTAACCAATGGACTAAATAATTTAATTGAAACACTAATTAAAGATAATACTATATCGAATCCAGAAAAAGCTGATATTTTGTGCCAGACTCCACTAACTTTTGAATCTTGGAATATAATCAATGAGTTAGACAAAGAAATCGTTTGTTATTATTGGGAACATATCCGCGCATTTAGACTTGAAAGCAAGGAATCTGAAGATTACTTTATTAGTCAATTATTGAAGTATAATCGACCTTTTTCAGTAGTACAGATCATCGCATTTTCAGATTACGATAACACATCGGTAATAATACAAGTTTTAGAGAAATGCTTTGAGCTGCAGAATTTTACAGAAGCTAATGGAATGACTTTAAATTCAATAGGGCAACCCAGAATTTTGAACCTTTTTAAAAAAATTTATAGTAATAAAAATATATACATGGATACGTTAGTAAGCTTAGAGGTTTCTTTTCTGCCTTATTTTAAGTATTCTGCGGAGCCAAAAAGCTTAATCAGATACTTAGAAAAGTATCCTAAGGAGTATGTTACTCTTATCTCTAAAGCTTACAGACGTGATTTTGATTCTCAAAAAGAAGGTGTTCCACAGGAACAAGTTAGAATGGCTCTTGATATTTTACAGCTTTTTAAAAAAGTACCTGGATGCAACAATGAATCATTATCTGAGGACATATTTAGGAATTGGGTCGAGACTGCCGAAGCTTATGCAAATGAGCTTGGTTATGGGCAAGCATTCCAAAGTTGCCTAGGTAATCTACTGAGCTATGCATCTGTAGGAACTGATGGTATTTTTCCTCATGAAATTGTGAGAAACTTTTTTGAAAAAGATGTGAATACCATTATGATCAACAGCTTTTTGATAGGTAAGTGCAATCAACGGGGAATTCATATTGTAACCGGCGGTGTGGAAGAAAAAGAAATATCTCAGAGTTATCATATCAACGCTAAAAAAATCAGAATATTATTTCCTCAAACTGCGGCTATATTAGATAGATTGGGAGATGATTATTATCAGGAATCGCTTTACGAACAAAAACAAGAACTGATGGATTTCCGAGGATAAAGCCTACCTATAATGAGCCATTATATTTATCATCTAATCAACTTCGCATTATGTTTATTTAATTCTTATTAAGCGGCATCAAATACTACAGATAAGCGGAATAATGAGAAATCGACACAAATTCAGATTGTTTATATTTTGCGAACAGGGGAAATTTGTAATGAAAAAAATTAAACTTGAAAACCAAGCGGTCGGACCATTTCCAGGCATGATTGTTGGTGCAATGGTGAATGAAAAGCCGACTTATACTACTGTAGGCGCAGGCGGGTGTGCTTGTCTTGAACCTGTGCTATGCGTTTCCTTGAAAAACACTCACTATATTACAGACGGAATTATGCAGACTGGTTATTTCAGTGTCAATATTCCTTCAACAATGTTGGTTAAAGAATTGGATTTCTGTGGCATAGTTTCCGGTAAGAACATTGATAAATCGGGGCTATTTACGCCTTTTTTTGATGTAGCAGGTCAGGCACCGATGATAGAAGAATGTTCATTAAACTTTCTTTGCAAAGTTTGCGACAAGAAGGAAATACGGAGCTTTACTATGTTCTTCGGTAATATTGTTGCCGCATTTATTAACGAGGATTGTTTAATAAACGGCAAGCCTGATCCAATAAAAATCGATCCAGTCATTATGATGGGACTCAGTTATTGTAACTTACAAAGTGTTGTTGGACGACCTTTCTCTGAAGGAAATAAGCTGAACAGGTTTGGTGGTTAATGATGGATTTCTGTAATTGCAGATTGAAACACATCAATTTTGAACGCAGATTATGAGCAAACTGGGAAGCTGATATAGCACATCAGCTTCCCAGTGCTTTTTCATCATCTATAACAACCATGTTGGATATTCCCGGAACGCCCAAACACAGCAGTCGCCGCGGATGAAATGGTTGGTATTAAATTTCCCAATGGAAGGCGCGATCATAGCAAGGTATTCCTGAATATGGATCCTCTTGCGGAGAAACTTAAACTTTTGTGTTTCATTGGAAGGAAATCTTTTCATCTGATTTTGAAATAGAAGGGTCAGCACCTGAAGCACCGCAATATCTTGCAAGACGAATGAAATAAAAAATGATATGATGGATTTTGTATTGGAGATGTTTGCGCTTTGGAAAATGAAATCAGAACAATATGCTACGATCCAGGACTTCAGATAGAAGCATATCGGTTTCAGGGGGTTAAGCAAAAGTTTCCCAATCACTTTCATGAGTATTATGTCATTGGTTTTATTGAAAAGAGTGAGCGAAGCCTTTTGTGCCACGAACGGGAATATATCATTACACCAGGCGATATCCTGATTTTTAATTCCAGGGATACACATTCCTGCCAGCAAATCAGCGAGGAGGCGCTTGATTACCGGTGCCTGAATATCAAACCAGATATTATGAAGCGGGCCATTTTCGAAATATTGGGTACGGAAACATTGCCGGTCTTTTCACAGAACGTGCTGTTCCACAGCGATCTTGCCCGACCGCTGCGGGAGTTTCGGAAAATGTACATCCGATGGTCAACAAACTCAAAAACCGATTTTGACACACAGCGAAATAATAACTTTTTTGTTTAACGGATAATCCGAATTTTTCTTTAGTATAGTCTATATGCAGACCGCATTCTCAGGCTCCAGATTTGCCTGCAGCACTTCTTCCAGCAATGGAATCGAAGGGGCGGCTCCCACCCGGGATACGGCGATCGACGCAGCGATGGACGCCCTCCTTAAAATTTCATGAATATCAAGCTTTTGTTCTATTCCGGCCAAAAAATATCCGGTAAACGTATCCCCGGCCGCCGTGGTATCCACTTTATTTACACGGTAAATACCGTGCTTTACAATGCATTTGGAATCCTGATAATGGACTCCCTCTTTCCCAAGGGTTAAGACAACGGTGCATTGCGGATATTTGTTTCTTAATTTCATGGCTATTTCAGACGGTTCCTTCTTCCCTGTAAGTTCATACCCTTCAATTTCATTCAAAAAAAACCAGTGAACATATTGAAGAGGATATTGAAGCAACTGAGTGTTAACCGGCGAAGGGTTAAAGGCTATTTGCATCCCAATTTCATACGCTTTTTTCATGAGAACGGAAATATTGCCAATTTCATTTTGAATCAGAAGAAGATCTCCCGACTCAAAATGCATCAACACCCGGTCAATAAAACTTTGCTCTATATCATAATTTGCGCCGCTGTATAAAACGATGGAATTTTGCCCTTCGTTATTAACCTGAATAATGGCGTGCCCCGTTGCCTGACAGCTTTGTAAAATATAATCCGTGTTTACGCCGGATTCTTTTAATAGTTTAATCAGCATATCGCCGTCTTCTCCTATTTTCCCGGCGTGAAACAGCTGTGAACCGGCCCGCCGGACTGCGACCGACTGATTAAGGCCCTTTCCTCCGCAATACATATCAAGCCGCTGAGAGGAAATAGTTTCTCCCGGTTTGACAATTTCATCAACATGGTACACATGGTCTATATTCAAAGAACCGAAATTCAATATCTTCATTTTTTCACCCCCGCACCGTGATTGGGCATCCGTTCATTGATGATATTCAAGGTTTCCTGTATGGCTTCCTTGAGCGCGATCCTGTTGAAACCGTGAACGCTGGATGACAATACAGGTTCAATTCTTTCTGTCCAATGCTTGTCGATTCCTTCAAACCCAAGGTGCATTCCCACCACGGAGCCTACGGTTGCCGCGTTACAATC
>JAEWBE010000005.1 GCA_023391275.1 Bacillota bacterium
TTTGTCTAACGAAAGCAGCGCCCCCTGCCGGTTCAACCCGGCAGGGGGCGCTGCTTTGCTTCATTATAACGGATAACCTGTTTTGATTTCCGGATTATCACCGGCATTCGACAGGTAAATACCGCCGTGTCGTTTTAAATTACCATATTGTAAACTTGATTACATTGTAAATATTGATTCCGACAATCACGATCATGAATCCGATAAACAAAGAATCCACTTTATCGGCGGAAATTTTCTTATTAATGCGGCTGCCAATCATTCCGCCGGCAATTCCCGCAAGAACCATCAAAGCAAGAATCAGAACACTGACAGGGGGAACGGTACCCCCGATGACTGTTTGCAGGAAGCTGGCAAGCTGAGAAAACATAATGATATAAAGGGAATTGGCTGCGGCTTTTTTTGTATCCATCGAGAAGAAAAAAAACAAAACCGTCAGATTGATCGGTCCGCCCCCGATTCCAAGGAAGGAGGATACCATACCCAGCGCAAGACCGATCAGGCAGCACGCAAGGATGCTTTTTACATGACGTGTATGTATTTTCCCGGAATAGATGCTGTACAGAAGCGCGCCGAGCGTAACAATAATCAGCAGGCCCGCCTGCGCCGCCCCCAGATGATTTTCATTTTGCAATACGGTTTTCAGCAGTTCAAATAATGATTTGCCTAAAATCCCGCCGATTACCGCGCCGGCCGCAAGCGGGGTGCTTGTCTTTATGTCAATCATTCCCTGATTCCGGCGGTTTTTCAATACGGAGATAATGGACATTGACAGCACTGTGCAGCCGGACAAAAAACTGATGCAGCTTACACTCATCGTACCTGTGGCGTCCAGCACAGGTTTAATGATCACGCCTCCGCCAACGCCGCAAATACCTCCGATCACCGAAGCCAGCAGACTTACTGAAAAATACAGCAGATACATTGACCGCCCCCCTTTGCTCTATCAAGGCGCACGGAATCAGCCATGAAAGCCGCAGTCGGAAAATCCGTTCGTTCCGTCATAAGGTTCATCTTTTAAGCAAAGATGAACGGAAGCGGTTTTATAGGTCTGCGGAAGAGCGAGGATATTTGGATTTTCTCCAACGAATTTCTTTTTTGCATCTGCCAGTGCCTCCTCGAAGGTGGCTCTTGTCTTCAGTCCCATGCCTCTGGCAAATCCAGGGTCCTGTGCGCCCACAATGTAGATTGCGGCCGTGTTCTGTTCCGCAATATGACCACAGCTCATCATAGAAAATCCGTGGAACGGATGAAACGCATTACAATAGCGATATTTTTTGATATATTCCTCATTGGTTGCAAAATACTCCCCGTAGCGGTTCATATCCGCCAGGGTATTCATGTGATCCTCCTGGAACATTTTATAAAGCTCGGGAAGATAAGGCCATAACTCTTCATGGAAGTAGCCGTTGCAAATAGAGGAGCAGATAATTACACAATTGTCCTTCATAATCCTTTTATGGCGAATCACCTGCGCGGAAAGTGCCTGCATCATCATAATGGGGTTCGTTCCCATGCCGTCGCCGTAATGGAAAAACTGCGGCATGCCGAATACCAGTATGTCATATTTTTTCTCGGCCCAATTCACATACGTGCGTTTATCAGCTGTTTTCCATGAAATGGGCTGCATTTCTTTTGCATAGCCGCTGTTAATTTCAATCTGTCTCGATTTTGTATCCAAAACCGCGTCACAGCAGAAAAATTTCTTCCCCATGCACTTTTCCATGTGCATCCCGATTTCATCAAATTTGGAGCGCATCAGGGAATGCCCGCTTACGGGGGTGAAATCCTTGCGGTGCATTACCTCCGGCACATGATGCGAAGCAATGCTGCGCCAGTGGGTAATTCCGGTGGCGCAATGCTTGTATCCGCCGGAATATCCGCCGTAAGGGTTGCCCTGTGTGTGCCCGATTAAAATGGCAACATCGGAGTCATAAACATACTTGTTCATCAGCACGGGGTCGCCCCGGTCGGTTGTGCCAAGGTCCACTAAATGGTCATAATCTTCGCTGTCGTGGTTGATAATCTGATGAGTGAACCAAAACTCATGAAAAAGATCGGGCCCCAGTACGTTGAAAATCTCTTCTTTTGTATTTTTTCTGTGCAGACCGTTGGAGCAAATCAGCAGGATGTCCTTTTTTTCAACGCCTGCTTTATAGAGCTCCTCCAAAATAATCGGAATAGAGGTTTTGCGGTGGGACGTTGGCTGCTCGCCGCCTTTTACCCTGTCTGGAAAAACGATGGTAACCTTCGATCCTTTTTTTGCCAGCTTCGAAAGCGGCTCCATGCCGATTGGGTGCAGGATGGATTCCCTGGTTGCTTCAACAAGCCGGTCTTCCGGAATGAAGGGAGGATCCGGAACAGTTACGCCGGGGATAAAAACATCGGTGTTGTCCGGCAGGTTGGCCGGCATGGTACCCTGACCATATTCAAATTCTAACTTCATTTGTTTTCTCCTTTTCTTTTTGTAACTTATTTGATCAATTTTTAATTTATTTTAAACAGAGGCTTTCCTCTGTTCGATCGCTCAAACAGGCCCGTATGTAAACATGGAGCATTTTAAATATCCGCCCTGCCCGTAATCATAATCACCCGCGCCGACACCCGTTTTCACAAGAGCCGCATTGACCGGCGCTTTTTCACAGTAGTCTGTAATCAATGCCGCGGCAATTGCCGCGCCGGTGGGCGTTACCAATTCGCTTTCAATCGGCAGGGATTTTGTCGGGATATCAAATTGCTGTGTAATGATTCTGGTAGCGGGAACCGGTACCGCCAGACTGCCGCAGCGGCATTGAATAAATCCGGTTCCATCGTTCAGCGGAGTGGAATAAATTTTTGAAATGCCCAAAAGCTCAAGGCATATTGCTGTGCCGATTACGTCGACCAAAGAATCAACGGCGCCTTTTTCGTGAAAGTGCACCTTTTCCAAAGGAATTTGGTGTGCTTTCGCCTGCGCCTGCGCAAGAATCTGAAACATCCTTAAAGCCTTTTGCTTCACATCCGCGGAAAGGCTGCTTATTTTTATCAGCTTTTGCACGTCGTCGGGATTTTTCTCCGCTTTATTTTCAGAATTGTCCAAATCCAGCACGACATCCACCTTCTTTGCGGGCACGCCGTGACGGTAAACCTGTGTGCAGCGCAGTTTGTAGCCTTCGAAAGGCACCTTTTTCAGCTCACGGTGCAGCGCTGCCGCTTCCACGCCCAAATCAAGAAAGGCACCCAAAGTCATATCCCCGCTGATTCCATATGCACAGTCAAAATAAAGGATCTTCTCCAAATGCGCACCGCCTCATTTATAATTTTATCAGTGAACCCGGATGGTTTTTAATCTTTTATTTATCCTATCATATAAAACCCCAGGTTTACACAAGTTTTTACACAAACGTTTGTCTAACTTTAAATAAAGATGCTGTGATTTTATGGTATGTGATTCCAAATTTAACAATGCTGTTCCGATACGTTTGAAAGATTGTTGCAGTTCTCAAACGGATAACCGGGCGGTTTCCCAGCATTCCCCCAATATCCCGCCGACGGCCTGCACCCAGCGGCGGCAGGCACCGTTGGAGTCTTTGCAGGCATCCGAGCGCGGGGCGGCACAGTCATACGGTTACATAATACGGTAAATCGTTTGTGTTATGGCGTTCGTATGGCGGTCTGTAATGTGGGATTTAGCAATCCTTCCAGATTAAAGCAGATGACTTATTTCTATAAAATCAGAGTTCAAATACGGGTAAGAGGCAGATTGATGATTTTTTTGCGGATGCGGATATCTTTACGCTTCGTGATTTGTTTTGGATTTCCCACAGCTAAAAAATATTTTGATGACAATCGGAAATCATATTTTTAGAAAAGAATTACAAAGCTATCATAAAAAATAAATATATTTTGTCAATATATTCTAATTCATTATACTGGTTATGAAAAATTTATCTGGATTCAGGTTCCCAAAGCTTTCAGATATTGCCGCAGGTGCGTGCTGCTTCCGCACGAGGTTTGGGTGACGCCAGGTTAAATGAATAAATTTGGAGTTCGCCGCTATATGTGCCTGAAAACTTCACGAGGTCGGAAAAATATTCCATTACTGTTAACACAATCGTTTGCATAATTAGTTGTTGAATACATTGCAAAAGTGTGTTTAAATACAATTAACAAAAAACGCAGGAGAAAGGAGTCAGTTTTAGCTAATTTATTAGGCAAGAGATATTTGTACACATTGAAAAGGCTACACCGGAAGAGATCAAAAATTAGGAGGAGTAAAAATGAAGAATCGCAATTCAACTTTAAAGCGCATTTTTGCAGGAATACTTTCCGTAGCAATTGTTTCGTCTTTAACGGCATGTTCAGGTAGTGCTTCGAACACAGGCAGCGCTTCGGCAGCAGCCGGCAGTACTCAGAGTACTGGAACCGCCGCCGCCACAAGCAAGGCCGCGGGGAAAGTTCCGCTTTCCATCAGCGGTCAGCCCTACATACATGCCCTGCCCAATATTTATGCACAGAATAACGGCCTGTTTGACGCGTTTAACGTAAACCTGACCATGTATTCCAGCGGTCCTACACAAAATGAAGCCCTCGCGTCAAAAGGATGGGAAGTCGGAACTACAGGTACCGGCGGCGCAATTCTGGGCGCGGCAGGCTATAATTTAAAGATTATCGGCTTTACCTGCGGGGATACAAATACTACGGACTTATGGGTAAAACCGGACAGTCCCCTCGCAAAGGCAGCAAAGGATCCACAGGGAATTTATGGCACGGCGCAGGACTGGAAAGGCAAGAAAATTTTATGCGCAACCGGAACTTCCTGCCAGATGGTGTTAATCGGAACGCTGAAGCACCTGGGACTTTCCATGAACCAGGTTAATGTTGTCGACATGTCCGTTGCACAGTCCTTCCCGGCCTTCAAAGCAGGTCAGGCGGATATTGTTGCTTTATGGTCTCCCTTTGGCTTTGCCGCCGAAAAAGAAGGCTGGGTTAAGATCGCCTCTGCGAAAGACCTTGGAATTGAACTTCCCTGCCTGATTGTTGCAAGCGACGACGCAATTAAGAACAGGCCTGAAGTTGTGCAGCAGTGGCTGGAAGCTTACCTGAAGAGCACGGAAGCCCTGAACAAGGACCAGACGGCGTCCGCAAAGCTGCTCTTCAATTTTGAAAAACAGCAGGGTATCAAGATGGACGAGGACGCATCGGTCAAAGAAGTTCAAAACAGGCCGTTTACGTCCATTGCAGACAACAAGGAACTGTTTAAAAAAGATGCCGACGGAAACAGCAAAGCGCAGGAAATCATGCTGCAATTCGCAGATTTCATGATTGCTCAAGGAAAACTTAAACCGGAAGACAAGAAGAAAATAATTGACAATGGTTTCATTGATTCCAGTTTCATTGAGAAAGTTGCCTCCTGAAATTTTTAACAGAAATATCCCCTTTGTGCTTGGATTGAAAGATTTAGGCACAAAGGGGTTTATAGGGAGCAATCTCAGTTTCAATGGAAAAGGTTCGTGAACAAGGAAGGTGAACTGTTAAGAAATGAAAAAAATCAACAAGCAACTGCAGGAAAGCAATGGAGCCGTTTCCAAATCAATTCAGATTGAAAACCAAAACCGGGTCAGGGAAAAACGACAGCTGATTCTGATTTCAGTCACGAGTGTTCTGGTTTTCCTGATCGTTTGGGAAGCTTTGGTTCGGGCGGGCGTGATCAATCCCAAATACCTGGTGGCCCCCACACAGGTGGTCCAAAGCTTTATTGTTAAGCTGTATGATCCGAATCCGGATGGAGCGGTTCTGGGGGTACATTTTATCTCCAGTTTATATCTGGCTCTGGTGGGTTATGTTGCCGCTGTTGTGGTAGGAATACCGCTCGGTTTGGCTATGGGTTTTTCTCCGCTTTTTTACAGGCTGGTCAACCCGATTTTTGAAATTATCCGCCCGATTCCTCCAATCGCATGGATTCCCCTGTCCGTAATCTGGCTCGGAATCGGCACGCCGGCAAAAGCCTTTATTATTTTTCTTGCCGCTTTTGTGCCCTGTGTTATCAATTCCTACACGGGCGTACATCAGACAAATCCTGTTTTAATTAATGTGGCGAAAACCTGCGGAGCAAGCAGATGGCAGATTTTCCGCACGGTCTGTCTGCCGTCCGCGCTGCCGCTCGCTTTTACCGGGCTGAAGGTGGCGCTGGGGAATTCCTGGTCCACACTGGTTGCTGCGGAACTGCTTTCCGCAACCGCCGGACTCGGCTACATGATTCAGCAAGGGCGTTCCCTTGTAAGGCCGGACATTATCATCGTGGGTATGCTCAGCATCGGTATTACCGGCGCCCTGCTTTCGTCCGGTTTGAATTTACTTGAAAAGAAGTTTATTCGGGGGAGGAATCAGAGATGACGGAAAACAGAGAAATAATAAAAGGAATGCTGCTGTCTTTATTGTCTGTGTGCATTCTGATCACACTTTGGCTTGTGCTGTCCTCCAGCCACCCGGATTTTTTCCCCACTCCGCAGGCGACATGGGCAAGGTTTCAGGAACTGATACAATATCCGATCAACGATATTTCTGTGCTGGGTCATATTTGGGCCAGCCTGCAAAGGGTTTTGATTGCATTTTGTATTTCGACGGTACTGGGCATTGGCCTCGGGCTTGCAATGGGATGGAATAAAAAGGTGCACGCCGCAATTTCCCCTGTCTTTGAAGCGCTCCGCCCGATTCCCCCGATTGCATGGATTCCTTTGGTCATCCTTTGGTTTGGAATCGGAGAGTTCCCGAAAATACTGCTTGTCTTTATCGGCTCGTTTATTCCGATCGTACTTAACACAGCAACGGGAGTCAGCCTGGTGGATCCGATGTATCTGAATGCCAGCCGGGTCTTTAAGGCAAATACCCTTCAGACAATGCAGCATGTGGTGTTTCCGGCGTCTACGCCGGCAATTTTCGCAGGCATGAAGGCTGCTTTGAGTAGCGGCTGGATGGTAGTTGTGGCAGCGGAAATGATTGCCAGTAAATCGGGAGTGGGATTTTTGATCACAAGGGGAAGCGACAGCTACGATGTTGCGCTGATCCTTTGCGGTATGATTTTGATTGGTATAGTCGGTGCGCTGCTGAGTATCCTGCTAACCTATATAGAGAGGCGGTTATGTCCGTGGATGACAAAAAAAGATCAGTAAAGCTACAGTTAAAAAACATATCCAAATCTTTCTATTCCAGAAAAGAGATTTTCGACGCGATCAGCGACATAACCATCGATGTTTACGAAAACGAGTTTTTGATCGTTCTGGGGCCGGGGCAGTGCGGTAAAAGCGTTATGCTGAATATCATTGCTAATTTGGAAACTCCCACAACAGGTGAAATAATATTTGATGAATCCGCGAAAGACAACATGGGATTCGTATTTCAAAAGACGGCTGTTTTTCCGTGGAAAACAGTCATGCAAAACGTTGAATTCGGTCTTGAAATAAAAGGAATGAGCAAAAAAGAACGTCAGAAAAAGGCGGAGTACTTCATTGAGCTGGTCGGACTGAAAGGATTTGAAAACTCCTACCCCTATCAGCTTTCCGGCGGGATGAAACAGCGTGTGGGAATCGCCCGTGCTTATTGTGTGGACCCGCAAATTCTGTTGATGGATGAACCTTTTGGCGCGTTGGACGCACAAACCCGCTACCAAATGGAGGAAGAAATTCTTCGTATTTGGGAAACGGAAAAAAGAACGGTTGTTTTTGTGACCAACAATATTGAAGAAGCTCTCTATTTGGGGGATAGAATTGTTTTATTGAGCAGCTGTCCTGCAAAAGTAAAAGAAATATATGTTCCGGATCTGCCGCGCCCAAGGAATAATATCGATCCCGCATTTCTGGCTCTTAGGGAAAAGATAGAAGCAAATACGGACTTGGCGCTTTGATCAGCTAGAATGGGAGGCATTTATGAGCGATGATGTAAAGGTTAAGGTAAGGGATCTTACGAAATGCTTTGGCGATTTAAAGGTATTGGACAATATATCATTTGATATTAAAAAAGGTGAATTCTTGTGCATTGTCGGCCCGACAGGATGTGGCAAAACAACATTTTTGAATTTGCTTACCCGCCTGATTCCGCCGACTTCCGGCGAAATTTTAATTGACGGAGTTCCTGCCGATCCTCAAAAACATAATATTTCTTTTGTCTTCCAGGAACCGTCTGCTTTTTCGTGGCTGACGACGCAGGAAAACATTGAATATGGCTTAAGAATTAAAAAAAGACCAGAGGAAGAAATCAAAAAGCAAAGTGATAAGGTAATTGGGCTGCTGGGGTTGGAACGTTTTCGTAACGCCTACCCTCATGAAATGTCTGTCAGCATGGAACAGCGCGTGGTAATCGGCAGAGCGTTTGCAATGAATCCCGACCTGCTGCTGATGGATGAACCGTACGGACAGATGGATATCAAAATGCGGTTCTTTCTGGAAGATGAGGTAATCAGGCTTTGGAAGGCAACGGGCAGCACCGTTCTGTTTATTACGCACAATCTGGAGGAAGCTGTTTATTTGGCGGAAAGAGTGCTGGTGCTTTCTTCAAAGCCCGCATCCATTAAAGCTGAATTTAACATTGATATGGAACGCCCGCGCAAGGTGTCGGATCCGCGTTTCATCGAAGTAAGAAAACAAATCACCGACATGATTAAATGGTGGTAAATCAAAGAAAGGACAGGACAGAAATTGAGAGAATTAAAAGGGAAACTGGTAGTAATAACCGGAGGAGCCAGAGGGATTGGCTTTGCGACTGCAAATAAATTTGCAGAAGAAGGCAGCCGCGTTGTTATCGCAGATATTAATATTGAACAGGCGCAGGAAAGCGCAAAACTTTTACAGGAAAAAGGCGCTGTGTGCTACCCCTTTAAGCTGGATGTCAGCGACACCAAAATGATTGAGCAGTTCTTTGCCGAAGTAGATGCAAAATGCGGCCAAATTGATATCCTTGTTAACAATGCAGGCATCCAGATCCGCAATCCTTCCATGGATTTTCTGGAGAAGGATTGGGATAAACTCATGAGCATTAATCTGAAAGCGGTGTTCTTTTGCAGCCAGCAGGCCGCGCGCCGTATGAAGGGAAGGGGAGGCGTTATTGTAAACATTTCCTCCGGAACTTCCACGCAGACAACACCCGGCAGAGCGCCCTATGTCATCAGCAAAGCAGGCGTAAATGCATTGACAGCGGTGCTCGCCTCCGAATGGGCGCAGGATAATATCCGCGTTAATGCGGTGGCCCCGGGCTGGATCATGACAGAAATGCTGAAAGACGGAATGCGTATTGGAATCGTGAACGATAAGCAGCTGATGTCTGCAATTCCAATGAAACGCTATGCAACGATGGACGAAATCGCAGATGCGGCGGTTTATTTAGGCTCCGGTAATGCAAGCTATGTGACCGGTCAAACCTTGTTTGTGGATGGCGGATGGAGCTCGCTGGGATTACCGCAGGATGTTTGAATACAAGTGACGAAACGGAGGAAAACAGAATGAAATTGAATTATAGCGCTGCGCAATTGAAAAAAACAGCGCAGCAGCTCAGGCTGGATATGGTTGAAAGCCTATACCAGGCTGGCTCGGGCCATCCCGGCGGTTCGCTTTCTATTGCCGAACTGATGAGTGTGCTTTTTTTCCACGAGATGGATATTGATCCGAAGAACCCGGGCTGGGAAGATCGGGATCGCTTTGTCCTTTCAAAAGGCCATGCTGCGCCCGCTTATTACGCGGCGCTGGCTAATCGCGGATATTTTGACAGGGATATCTTAAAAACATTAAGAAAAACCGACAGTATCCTGCAGGGGCATCCCGACCGCAAAAAAGTCCCCGGTGTGGATATGTCCACCGGTTCGCTCGGCCAGGGGATCTCCGCGGCCTGCGGAATGGCATATTACGGCAAGGACCGAAACAAGGACTTTCATGTTTACTGTATCCTGGGGGACGGGGAACTGCAGGAAGGCCAGGTTTGGGAGGCCGCTATGAGCGCGGGCCATTTTAAACTGAACCATCTTATCGCCTTTCTGGACAACAACAATCTTCAAATTGACGGCAGCGTTGATAAAGTAATGTCGGTCTATCCCTTACGGGAGAAATTTGAAGCGTTCAATTGGAATGTTTTGGAGATAGACGGAAACTGTGTTGAAGAAATCCTGAAGGCCGTCCAGGAGGCAAAACAGTGTGAAGACAAGCCCACCATAATTATCTGCAAAACAGTCAAGGGAAAAGGCGTATCTTTCATGGAAAATCAGGCGGGATGGCATGGAACGACAATCAATGAGGAGCAGTATAAAATCGCGGTTCGCGAACTGACGGAGCAGCTTTCCGATGCGGAGAAAGGATGTTTGGAGCAATGAATTCAACAAGAGAAGCTTATGGCACCGCGTTGGCGGAACTGGGTGAAAAGTACGATTTTTATGTGATGGATGCCGACCTGTCGAAAGCGACCCAAACCATCCACTTCGCAAAGAAATACCCGGAAAGATTTATTGATATGGGCATTGCGGAATCAAATATGCTTGGCTATGCGGCGGGGATTTCTACCTGCGGGATTCCTGTTTTCGCAAGTACCTTCGCGGCTTTTGCGGCAGGCAGAGGATATGATCAGGTCAGAAACAGCATAGCATACCCGAAATGCAATGTGAAAATCGGCGCGACCCATGCGGGCATTCTGATTGGGCCCGACGGCGGCTCCCATCAGTGCATTGAAGACATTGCCCTGATGCGCGCCGTACCGAACATGACGGTTCTTTGCCCCTGCGATACGGCGCAGACAAAGGCCTGTGTAAAAGCGGCACTGGAGCATGACGGGCCGGTTTACATGCGCTTTGGGCGTTTGGGAACGCCGGAAGTGTACGATTCGGAAAAGGAATTCGAATTTACGATCGGGCGCGGGTACGTTGTGCGTGAAGGCGTGGATCTGACAATTGTCGCAATCGGCGATATGGTCAGCAAGGCGTTGAAGGCCGCGGAAATTCTGGAGAAAAAGGGCCTTCAGGCCATGGTGGTGGATATGGCCTCCATCAAGCCGATCGATGAGAAACTGCTTGTGGAATGCGCGGCGAAAACCGGATGCTTTGTTACGGCGGAGGATCACAATGTGATGGGCGGACTTGGCGGCGCGGTCAGTGAAGTGCTTGCGAAGAATCATCCCTGCCCGATACAGATGGTCGGCTTGCAGGATGTATTCGGACGTTCCGGCAATCCCCAGGAGCTTGCCGCGCTTTTCGGCATTGATGAAAATGCGATTGTTCGGGCGGCGGAAACGGTGATTGACAGGAAAGAAGGAGCCGTATGAAAAGCATTGTATTCCGTGAACCGAACCGGGCGGTGTTGGAAGAACGGGATATACCCTCCTGCAAAAAGGGAGAAGTACTTCTCAAACTGATCTGCTCCGGCGTATGCGGTACGGATATCCAGGTTTTTATGGGTAGAAACAAATTCATGAAGTTCCCCGTGGTTCCTCTTCATGAAGGAATTGCAAAAGTGTGTGAGGTGTCGGAAGGGGTTTCCGGTTTATCCAAAGGAGATTTGGTGGCGGTACGGCCTATTTTAAACTGCGGCGTTTGCCGCTCCTGTAAAAACGGCAGAGAAAACGCATGTGAATCCTTTACCTGCCTGGGGGTGCAGACAGACGGACTGGGCAGTGAGTACGTGACCATCGACCGGCAGTTCGTACATAAAATTTCCAAAGGAGTCGATTTGGACAAAGCGGTTTTGATTGAACCGTTTGCGGTCGGCGTGCATGCCGCAAGACGCGGACGTGTTGCGAACCAAAATGTTATGGTGATCGGCGGGGGAACCATCGGCAATTTTACGGCTCAGGCGGCGAAACTGCTTGGGGCGAAGCGCGTGGCAATCTGTGACATCAGTGAAGATAAGATCCGAATTGCCCATGAGTCAGGCATCGATTGTCCCGTGAATACCTCCGGGAAAAGTTTCAGGGAAGCCTCCGCGGAAGCTTTTGGGGACGAAGCCACAGACGTCATCATCGACTGCGTCGGCGCGAAAACGATACTTCCCCAAATTCTTGACACGGCATGGAAAGTCAGCACCGTAGTAATTGTTGGCAATTACAGTGAAAAGGCGGAAATCGATGTAACCAAAATCCAGCGCAATGAGCTGGACGTGTTCGGCTGCATTACTTATACAAAAGCTGATTTTGAAACGGCTGTGCAATTTATTGAAGAGGATAAAGTTTATACGAAAGGCTTTATCACCGGAAGATATCCGATGTCGGATATCCAGAACGCAATGGAAAACGCCGTCCGGATGAGAGGCGTAAATATGAAGACAGTAATAGAATTTGAGTAGGAGGGAAGAGACGAATGTACCACATTTCACCTTCGTTACTTTGCGCTGATTTCTTAAATATGGGCAGGAACATTGAAGAGTTGAATCAGCTGGGCGTGGACTGGTTCCATCTGGATGTGATGGACGGCAGCTTTGTACCCAATTTCGCGATTGGGACCGACGCCATTTCCGCTATGAAAAAGATTGCCAAATATCCTCTTTATGCACACCTTATGGCGGTGCATCCCGAAAATCATGTGGAGCCGTTTGCAAAGCTGGGAGTGGAATATTTTTGCTTCCATTTTGAGACGACACAAAATCCATTCCGTCTTTGCCAGCAAATCAGGCAGTGCGGAATGAAACCCGCCGTCGCGCTGAACCCTGTTACTCCGGTAGGAATGCTGGAAAACTTAATCGAATATGTGGACGCTGTAACTTTGATGTCGATCGAGCCCGGATTTTCAGGTCAAAGCTTCCTTCCTTTCATGTATGAAAAAATCGGGGAGTTAAAGTCCCTGATTGGAAGCAGGCCGGTCATGATAGAAGTGGACGGCGGCGTAAACAATGAAATTGCGCAAAAATGCATGGATGCCGGGTGTGATGTTGTAGTCGGGGGCTATTTTACGCTGTTTCAAAAACAAGGAAGCATCACATCCAACTATGCTTCTTTTATGAATGACGTGAGGAGGGTTAACAAATGAATTTGCAGGAATTAAAAGAAATGGTGGTAAAAGCCAATAAAGAGCTGCCAAAAAAAGAACTCGTAAAGTATTCGTGGGGCAATGTGAGCGCCATCGACCGGGAAAATAACCTGATTGTGATAAAGCCTGTCGGTATTCCTTACGATGAACTTACAGTGGAAAATGTCAGCGTGGTCGACCTGGAAGGCAAAATCCTGGAAGGCCCTTTGAATCCGTCCGTTGATTTGGACATTCACCGCGCGCTTTACAATAATTTTGAAAATGTCGGTGCAATCGTGCATACCCACTCCACCTATGCCGCGGTATTGGCACAGCTGCACAGGCCGCTTCCCTGTTTCGGCACGACTCATGCGGATTATTTTGCCGGGGAAGTACCGTGCGTCGGGGAATTGACGGAGGGGGAAGTACAGGGCCAATATGAATGGAATACCGGCATGGCGATTGTCCGTTATTTTCAGGAACACCGGATTTCGCCTTCGGATATTCCTGCGGCGCTTTCTCCGGGACACGGCCCCTTTACATGGGGAAACGATGTGTGGGATGCGGTGCATAAAGCGGTTGTGCTGGAAGAAGTCTGCAAAATGGCGGTGGAGATGTACAGCATATCCCCCAATCCGCAACCGCTGCCGGGCTATATGCTGGAACGTCATTTTTACCGTAAGCACGGTGCCAATGCCTATTTTAACAACGATGATTACGGAGCAGGCATGATTAAAAGGTAAGGAAAGAATTTTATATGAAATATGTTTTTGTAAATCTAAAAAGATTTGATATCCCCAAAAGCCAGGATGGCCTGAACGCCATTGCTTTGCCGAATCAATGGGGAGCTTATATTATAGAAAATATACAGGACAAACTCGCGCGCTTTGGCAATCGTCTGGAATGTGCCGTGTTTTTTCCGGAGGCGCATTTAATCGGTGCGGTTCAAAGCAAATCAGCCGGCAGCAGAATTCAAATCGGCTGTCAGGGGGTATTCCGCAAGGACGCGGAGAAGGGGAAAAATTTTGGCGCGTTCACTACCAACAGAACTGCGAAATCAGTTGCGGCACTCGGATGTGAATATACCATTATCG
>JAEWBE010000003.1 GCA_023391275.1 Bacillota bacterium
ATATAAAACATTGCCATCTGCAAAAAAATGTTTTGCACAAGGAAGGATGCCGCCATCGATCAACCCCTTTTCAAAGGATGTACCAAGCTCCATAATGATACCTGTTTCCGAGGAATAGCTTTCATAGGTCCTTCCCCATCTCGGATCCTGTGCTGCAGATAAGCACGGGGAAAAGCTCCACAGCATGCCTGTTAGCTTTGCTTCATTCGCTACAGCTACCCCCATCTGATAGGTTAACGCCTTATTATTAGCAGCACCGATACCAATATTATGGGGAAATATGACCGTACCTTCACAAGTATTAACCCCGTGAACCGCATCATTTCCATATATGTAAGGAATACCCGCCTCTGAACTCATGGCTTCTTCCTGATATTTAAGGACAAGCTTCTTCCATTCCGGCGCATTCAAGGAATTCTTACCATATGTAGAAAGAATGCTGCCATAGCAGTTCTTCTTCATAATATCATCCGATATGTTATATACTGCTCCCTGCACCATCTGAGCAGCTTTTTGATTCAAGGTTAATTTTGCAAGAATATCCTTCACCGAAGTACTTTTTTCCTTGTCATCGGATGTAGCAGCCGTATTTTCGTTGGATTTATCCGTGTTATCAGGTGGTTTCACGCTGCAACCTGACAGAACAAGAACAAAGGTCAATATTGCTCCTAATAATCTTCGTTTCATCTCTAAACGCTCCCCCCTTAATAATATACTTCATAAATTGTATTTCACTTCACCAGTACTTATTTATCAAATGTAATAAATATACAAGCCTTCTTCAAAAATATAAGGAGTATTCACTAATTAATAAAGAAATTCCGGATACTCGCAAATAAAATTTCAAAGTGCAGCATTGATGATATGCCTTTTGTTGGAATTCCTTCACATATGATTGGCGCTCTATGAAACATAGAAATAATGCTGATTAAATTCTATATAACCCAAAGTGATACACACCTCATACAGGATTTTCTCCCAACAAAAAAGAATCACCTGTTGTCCAATATAATTCTAATTCTCCCTGCCCACTAAAGCATATTCATTCATACAAATGTCAAGAACCTCTCTGGCAGGCTGGATCAGAACATTTTCATACTGGCATTTCCACTGCACAGTTGGTTCCATGTGTCCGTCTGCTATTCCATAATGATATTGGATATCCGGCAAGTAGAGCATGCTCATGCCAAGTGTATCCACCAGCATATCCTCCCTGTCCTTATAGTCCGTCATGGCCCCTGCAAGCATATCAGTTGCAACTACCTGATAATTGCATTCAGACAGAATCTCCGCGCTGTTTTCACAATCCCACATCTGGCTTTTTGTAATATCATCAATCCGATAGCCATCCGCTTTAATGCATTCCATGACCATAAGCTGCGGTGGCATGTATGACAAAAACAGAACCCGGCTGTTCTTTTTGCCTTAAATCCTGTTTCAAAGAATTGTTTTCTTTCTTCCTGAACTTATCCAAAATACCCATGATGCTTCCTCCACCTATTTTTCTTGCCAAATTTTAATCCTTCTCTTCACAAAATGAATGTGAATAGAATTTCATAGACTCAGAATTAGATAATACCTTCAGTAATTCTTTCTTATCATAAATCAGTAATTATCTTAGATACAATCTTTCGGTTTCAATAATTTTCATAGTTTATAATCCTAATGAGATAAAGCTGGTGTTATGCTACACATTGTTTCGATATAATTCGGCAATTGGCTCTGTATATGCTGATGCTGTGATTCGGATTCCTGTAAGACATAATTTGACCTTGGCGAAATTGCTATCATTCCTTCTTAACCGAACTGTAAGCTCCTTTATTTAGAATTTGACCATTCCTGCTTATTCGATTATACCATGGATTTTGATATTTAGGAGAGGCTATTGCATCTCCGGAAAGAGAAAGACCGCATACCAACAAAGTTTTCCCAATGGGATTTTCTTCTGTTCCGCAATAAATTTACGCCGCCTGACATCTTTAGCCCGTGCTGGAGCATATACTCCTTTCCACGCTCCCGTACTATTTGTTTTTACCTAAGCTTGTATATTTCCGTCAAAAGAAATACAATAGAGCTATGAAAGTGTTATACGTAAATTATATAACGACAAAAGAAGCGGCGAAAAAATGGGAAATATATGGCTTGTTCCGGCTGACGGATGACATAAGAGCATTAAAGTAAAGGATGGTGAAAATAAATGAAACGGATATTTTTGGTTGAAGACGATAAAACAATCGCAAAAAACCTTATACTTTTGCTCCGCTCGGAGGGATTTACAGTCATCCACGCTCCTACGCAGAGTGATGCCCTTGCCGCGCTTGCCGGGAATAAATTTGACTTGGCGTTGATTGATATTTCTTTGCCTGACGGAAATGGCTTTACGGTTTGCACGGAAATCAAAGGAACACAAGATGTTCCCGTTATCTTTCTGACAGCTTCCGGCGATGAGGCGAGTGTTGTTACCGGGCTGAACATTGGCGCGGACGACTATATCACCAAGCCGTTTCGTCCCCGTGAATTGATTGCGCGAATTGGAACCGCCCTGCGAAAAAGCGGGCGTTCCGGGTCGGATTTTGAAATTCACGGGCTTCATGTCGATACGGCAAGCGGCATTGTGAAAAAAAACGGCAACGAGGTTTTTCTTTCAGCATTAGAATACCGCTTGTTGCTGGTGTTCATCAGCAATCCTAAAAGCATAATCACGAGGGGCGGGCTGCTTGACGAATTATGGGACGCAGCCGGCGAGTTTGTCAATGACAATACATTGACCGTATACATCAAGCGCTTGCGGGATAAGATAGAGAACGACCCGGCAAGTCCGCAAATAATTCTGACCGTTCGCGGGACGGGGTATCGATTGGGGGACGAGTATGCTTCGGAATAGAGAGCTTCGGCAGTTTGCCATTTTATTCTCCTTAATGGCGACGGCCGCTGTAATTTGGGGATTTGCAATAAATACGGCGGCAGGAATTCTTGCCGCCTCTTCTGCCGCCGCCTTTGGCACAGTCTTTTTCGTATTTACCAAAGCCCGATACAAAAACCTTGCGCGTATTTCAGATCAAATCGACCTTTTGCTTCACAATGCCGACCATCTGTATATTGGTGAATCGGACGAGGGCGAGCTTTCCATTCTGCAAAGCGAAATAACAAAAATGAAGCTGCGTATTCGGGAGCAAAACGATGCACTGAAAAAAGAAAAAGAAAATCTTGCCGATTCACTGGCAGATATAGCCCACCAACTCCGAACTCCGCTCACCTCCGCGA
>JAEWBE010000022.1 GCA_023391275.1 Bacillota bacterium
TGCAAAAAATGCCCCAAATGCAAAGCTGGTTGCCACAAACTCCGCACTGACCTCGGAGGACGGCATTAAAAACGCAGAAAACTTTTTGCAGGCACACCCGAATATGAAGATGATCGCCTGTATCGGCGGGGGCGGCAGTGTTGGCGGAAACGAAGGCGTTAAACAACTTGGCAAAACCGGAAAAGACTTTGGCCTGTTTGGTATTGATGCCACAGAACAGGAAATTAAGAACATTATGGCGGGCGATCCTCAGAAAACATCCGTCAGCCTTGGAGGCGGAAAACTCCACGGCCGGGCTTTGATCGAAATCGCCGCGAAAGTTGTGAATCATGAGGCAGTCGAAAAAACAAATTACATGCCGCAAAAACTGATTGACGCTTCGAATGCGAAGGATTATTATCAGGAAGTTTACGCTCAATAATACATAAAAACAACACGCATTGATATTTGCTTTGCCCTGCAAAATAGATGCGGGGCAAAGCATTTTTTGAAAATTTGAAGGAGGCCACAAAGATGAATAAGACTATGAAAGCACTGAAAGCGTATGCGCCATATGACTATCGGCTTGTAGACACCGACATTCCGGAGGTTCACGGAAAAGAAATCCTGATTAAGGTAACGGCCTGCGGCATTTGTGCCGGCGATATTAAAGCGTACCACGGCGGAATCAGAATTTGGGGTACCTCCCCCGAGAACCAATATATTGATGCTCCCGTTACAAGCGGCCATGAATTCTTTGGTGAAATTGTCTCTATGGGAGAAGAGGTCAGGGAATACAAAGTGGGAGATATTATAACCGCAGAGCAAATCGTCCCCTGTAATAAATGTGATTTCTGCAAAGACGGCCATTATTGGATGTGTCAGGATTCAGCGGTATATGGGTTTAAAGCCCACGCACAGGGCGGGTTTGCAGAATATATGAAATTACATGAAAACAGTATCCTGCATAAAGTTCCGGACAGCTTCACTGTTGAACAGGCTGTTATGATAGAACCTTATGCCTGCGGAATGCATGCGGCTGAGCGGGGAAATATTCAGCATAGCGACGTTGTCGTCGTTGCCGGGCTCGGGGCAATCGGTCTGGCAATCGTCAATGTAGCCAAACTAGCTCTTCCGAAAATGATTATCGGAATTGATGTGCGTGCGAACAGAATACAAATGGGTAAGGAATACGGCTGCGACATCGTTTTAAACCCAATGAAGTGTAATGTAGCGGAAGAAATTAAAAAGCTGACCAATGGGAAAGGCTGTGATTTATACATAGAGGCCTCCGGCAGCGGCAAAAGCGTGACGCAGGGTCTTGATTCTGTCCGCAATCTTGGAAGATATGTCCAGTTTGGTGTTTTTGGTAATGAAGTCACCGCTGATTGGAACATCATAGGAGACTCCAAGGAAATTGACATTCATGGTTCTCATCTTTCCGCACTGTGCTACGACGCCGTAATCAAGGGCATTGAAAGCGGACTTCTGAAAACTGACGGACTGATTTCTCATAAATTCAAACTGGCGGACTGGAAAGAGGCATTTGATATAGCCGAGAAGGATCCCACCGCAATGAAAGTGGCGTTGATTCCTTAAGCTTTGGCCAGAATACAGAAAAGAGGACAAAATGATTCAGAAAATTGATCATGTAACAATTAACGTTAAAAACATTGAAAAAACTCTTGATTTTTACCGTGATTTGCTTGAACTAAAGCAACTCTCTTCAGTCGATATGGGCGATCATACTCTCTCCTTTTTTGAACTGCCCGGCGGCGAAAAGATAGAGTTAGTGCAATACCATTTTCCAACGGAAGAAAAAAGTGTAAAATCGACTTGCAAAGGAACCGCACGTCATTTTGCGTTTGAAGTTGACGACATAAAAAAATTAGAACAAAGACTGGAGAACAGCGGATATCATTTTCACTGCCCAGTTACCTATATTGAGAAACTTGGATTTTGGTCGGGGCTGGTAAATGACCCGAATGGTTTTGAACTGGAGTTTATTCAGTACTAAAGATTGATACACATAAAGCCGTATCTGCATCATCAGCAATGCAGGTACGGCTTTTGTGGTTTATTAGCAAGCCAATCTCTGTGCATAATGATCTGTCGCCAGCGGCATCTAATACCGCTCGTTATCTGCCGCTGCAGAATCTATGCAGTTCTTCCCCAGTCACCTTCATGAATTAAAAGCATCTTCCCCAATCCAGGCAAATTCAATCTTTTAACGATCCATCCTATCTGTAAGAACAAATTCTCGCTAATATTTTACTACCTCAAACAAGCCTATTCTGTACTATTCACCTGTCCCCATTACAACCGTGCACGACGCGGCAAAAAATTCGGCGCCAGCAAGATACCGTACATACGGCTGTAACTTAAATGACCGTTTTTGCATCGTGTAAGATAAGGCTGAAATGCGCACAAACACTTGGTTTTTAATTGTAGACATAGAAATAACGGCAGGAAGATAAATCTTCCTGCCGTTATTTTGTGCAACTGAATTCTATTTGTGCTTTACTGACTTGACCGATCCAAATTCTTCCGCAGAAGTCAAATCAAAAGCCATAGCTTTTGCGTAGGAAAGTAAATTCCCGTAATTTTATATCTGTTAGCCTGATTCCATTTATTTCCCATTATCTTTCTAGTCGTACTGAGTAAGACTTTAGAGCCCATGTTCAAATAAACAGGTCCACTTTTACCGGACCTGTTCACAACGCGGAGAGGCTCTTTTATTTCTGTTTGCTTTCAATCACTTACGCAATGCGATAATGGATATTTTATGCTGTTCACGCCACATTAATGGTCAGAAGAATGTTGGCAAAAATTCGCTTCTCCCCGGTGGAAATGGCAAGGCGTACATCTGGCTGGCAGCAGGCTTCGTAAAACTCAAACCGCCCCAGACCGCTCAGCTCCATTCCGTTGAGGATTTCTTTGAACTCGCCGAAAATCGGCGGCTGTTCCCCACCCGGAACCATCACTTCCGCTTTTTCTATATTCACAACCCGGCTCAGCACTTCCAGCACCTGGGTTACTTCCGGGACTCCGCTT
>JAEWBE010000048.1 GCA_023391275.1 Bacillota bacterium
CTGAAAGGCGTACATGACATTTCTGGAAGCTATCAGCGCAGCGATATTTTTTACTTTGAATTGAACAAATCAGTACTTGCTCCTGTTCATGTGGTGGACGGACAGAACGTTGATTCAAATAAAGATTTTTTGCCTTATATAGCCGAAGAGGATTAGTCCTTGTTTTAGAATCAAGGAGCTTGCCTATTTTGTCTAAAATTCCGCTTGGTTGTACCAAATGAGTGCATAAAAAAGAGGTGATTTATACGAAGCTGGCATTAGCACAAATGAAAATGGAAAGCTCCATAGAAGAGAATCTTAAAAAAACGTTACGCTTTATTGAATTGGCATCTTCAAACAAAACTGACCTGATCTTCTTCCCTGAAATTCAGTTTAGTCCTTTTTTTCCGCAGTATGAAAAACGTGATGTGAGGAAGTATCTATTGCCCCTTAAACATGAATATATACAGCAAATAAAGTTTGCATGCCGTAAGCACGGGATTATGGCATCTCCTAATCTTTATCTTCGAGAAAATAGCATGAATTATGATGCTTCGCTGTTTATCAATGAAAATGGTGAAATCTTGGGTATATCAAAGATGGTTCATATTATGCAAAGTCAATATTTCTATGAGCAGGATTACTACATGCCCTCTGACGATGGATTTAAAGTTTACGATACGCCAGAAGGAAAAATCGGAATTGTTATTTGTTTCGACAGGCATTTACCTGAAAGTATCAGGAGCTGCGTAGCTTTTGGGGCAGACTTGATTTTGATCCCCACGGCAAATATAGATGGAGAACCGCTGGATATGTTCGAATGGGAGCTTCGTGTGCAGGCAATGCAAAGCAGCGTATACATTGCGATGTGCAATCGTGTAGGCAAAGAAGATCAGATAACTTTTATCGGGCAGTCTATTGTGATTGATCCAGATGGGAATATAGTAGTAAAAGCTAATATGGATGAACAGATTTTATATGCAGAAGTTGATCTTGCACACAGCCGTGTTGTCAGAAATATAAAACCGTATTTTAGGCTGCGTCGGCCAGAATGCTATTATTAAATTGCTGCCTCCCCTTCTGCACATCAATCGTTGGAAAGATAAAAATTGGCAATGCTGTCAACTGTAATAAAGTAAAAGAGGTACGACTATGAAAAATAATATTTTAGAGGTCAAAGATTTGAAGAAAACGTTTCATATGAAAAACGGTCGCAATATTGAGGCTGTAAAAGGAATCAGCTTTGATGTGAAGCGGGGCGAGGTGTTTGGCTTTTTAGGCCCAAACGGAGCCGGGAAAAGTACTACCATCAGTATGTTGACAACACAGAGAACCGTCACTGCCGGAAAAATCATACTGGATGGAGTATCCCTCATTGAGGATCCGGCCGGTGCGCGAAGAAAGATTGGCGTTGTCGCTCAGCATAACAATTTAGACCGCGGACTCACAGCAAGGGAAAATCTGATTTATCACGCGAAATACTTTGGAATGGAAACAAAAACCGCGAATCAAAAAGCGGACGAGTACTTGGAGAAGTTCGGCCTTGCGGACAGACAGCATGATTATGTGCGAAGCTATTCAGGCGGTATGGCTCAGAGATTGAAAATTGCCAGGGCAATGATGCATACTCCGGAAATACTGTTTCTGGACGACCCAACAACGGGCCTTGATCCCAGCTATCGCGCTATTTTATGGGAACAGATGACTGCGCTCAACAAGGAAGCCGGTACCACAATCTTTCTGACCACCCACTATATGGAGGAACCGGAGCAGTTTTGCAACCGCATCGCAATTGTTGATCAGGGGGAGTTGAAAGCAATCGGTACTTCTGCCGAATTGAAAGCTATGATCCCTTCTAATAACATTGTATCCATGAAGCTGTCCGACTTGAATCCAAGCTATCTGGAAACGGCAAAAACATTACCTGGTGTGGAGAAAGCTGCTATTCAAAACGGGGTTCTTTTGCTCTATATGAAGGACGCACAGCCGGATTTCAACTACTTGATCGGATGGACAAAACAGCAAAATACGACTTTACTTAACATCAGCTTAAGCACCAGCACATTGGATGATGTATTTATTCACCTGACAGGAAAGGGGATTCTCAACCATGAAAGCAAATAAAATAGAAAAAGGAACCACATCCACCGCTTTTTGCACTATGGTAAAGCGCGACCTTGTTATCCAATTGAGAGATAAATGGGAGTTTATTTTCCGTATCGCAATGCTGCCGTTTATTTTGATATTAACTTATGGGTATATCCTGCCGAGGATCGGATTGCTCCCCGCAAACTTTCCGAATCGGATGTTTTCCGGAATGATCGGGATGAGCATGTTGATTACCGGGATTCATGGCACCGCCGTTCCGTTCACGATGGATTTTAACAATCTGCGAGAAATAGAAGATCGGTTGTTGGCCCCTGTACCCATCAGGATCATTGCTTTGGCTAAAATGGTTGTCGGCATTATCGAATCTTTTATCGGCGGTTTGATTGTTTTGCCGGTGTCCCTCATTTTCATGGGGAATGCGCTTGAAATTACTGTCACGCTGGAGCGGATCCTCCTGCTGATTCCCGTGCTTATTTTGATTTCGATTGCGTCAGCATGCCTAGGCCTTTTGGTGGGCACCGTTATCAAGCCGATGCAGATTGCCGCGATGTTCCCAGGACTTTTGATGCCGATGGTGTTTTTAGGCGCCATTTTCTTTTCCTGGGGCGACCTTTCCGCCACGCCAATAATCCAAATAATTGTACTGGTAAATCCGCTTGTATATGCAAATGAAGCGTTACGGGCAATTATCACGCCACAAATTGCGCATATGCCTATGCTATACAGTATTGGCGGGCTGCTAATGAGCATCTTTATTATGGGATATTTCGGAGAAAAAAGATTTAATAAAATGGCAACCGGCGTGAAGTAATAGAAACAATATTACCCTTAGTTATTAAAATTAATATTATCCGCAAGTGTAAGAGCCTGTATTCAACCTACAACTACCATCTACGCAGAAGGGTATGCAAATGGGAAATTCGCACTATGGTTTCTGCGGAAGCAACGCACAGCTCATAATCTTTGGAAAGACGACGGGAATGCCCGAGCCAGGCAAAGGTGCGTTCCACAATCCATCGCCAAGGGAGCTTTTCCCATTCATGGGGCTTGATTTTCTCAGAAATATCTACGCCCAGCCTTAGTGCTTTCAGCACATCCTCCTCAAAGGATTTACGATACCCCGCATCAGCGCAAAATCTTTTAATCGTCGGGTACTTTTCAAAGGTCTTCTTCGCGGGATGTATTCCAGATTTCGTATCGTGAATGTTGGCGGCGTGAACCACGACTGCAAGCAAATTGCCCATTGTGTCAACGACTATGTGACGCTTTCGGCCTTTCGTTTTTTTCCACCGTCAATGCCGCGTTCTTCGCTTGCATATACTGTTTTTACGCTTTGCGAATCAATAATGCCATAACTGGGCGTGGCGTTTCGTCCTGCCGTCAGACGCGTTTTTTGCACGACTGCATCAAGGACTTTCTCCCAGAGGCCGCTCAATCTCGCACGCCGGTAAAAGCTATGCACAGTGGAGTACGGCGGAAAATCGTGAGGTAGAGCTCGCCATTTGCAACCGTTATTCACCAAGTACAGCACAGCGTTCATTAGTGATCGCTTGTAATGCGTGCTGTTTGGCCCTTGCGGCAAGTACTCTGCTATTTGCTCCCATTGCGTATCTGTCAGGTCGCTCGGGTAGTTTGTTGGCTTAAATTCTATATTTTCCATATGCTTATTTTATCTTGATCGCAGGTTGAATACAAGTTCTAAGATTATCAGGGGGTAACAACATTTAGTTTAGTGTTCCAACCATATTGTTTATTGTTAATTTAATAACAACATGGTATAAATAACAGTAGTAGATTGTTACATTAATTCAGGTCCGTTGTGAATTTCTCAGATGTCTATAAAAACGATAATTTGTTAGATAACGGCTATTAGTTTACATGCGGTTACATAAATTCATGGCTGACACAGTAATCGTTGGAACATCTATCCTCACGATTAACTCAAATTCATTAAGTAGGGTACAGAATTCAAATGACAAAAACGTCGAAATCTCCTTGGTTGTTGCACTACGATGCTTCAAGCTGCAACGGTTGGGGTCGTTGGGTAAACAATCAGAGAGATTGTTAATTAATAATAAGTATAAAAAGAGGGAGATTTTTTATGAAGGGTTATGCAATGTTAGGTATCGGAAAAACAGGTTGGATTGAAAAGGAAAGGCCGATCTGTGGCCCGTTGGATGCGCTTTGCCGCCCCATTGCGGTTGCACCATGCTCATCTGATGTTCATACTGTCTGGGAAGGCGCAATTGGTGATCGCCACGATTTGATTCTTGGTCACGAAGCTGTTGCGGAAGTAGTGGAAGTTGGAAGCTTAGTCAAAGATTTCAACTCGGGGGACAAAGTAATTGTTCCAGCTATTACACCGGACTGGAATTCACTTGAAGCTCAAGCTGGTTTTCATATGCACTCCGGGGGAATGCTTGCAGGTTGGAAACTTTCCAATTTCAAAGATGGTGTATTCGCAGAATTGTTTAATGTAAATGATGCCGACGGAAATCTTGCGCCATTACCGGAAGGTATTGATCCGGCCACGGCTTGTATGATTGCTGATATGGTGCCAACAGGCTTTCATGGCGTTGAGCTAGCAGATGTGCAATTTGGAGATAGTGTAGCAATTATTGGAATAGGTCCGGTAGGATTAATGTCTGTTGCAGCAGCAGCTCTTCGCGGAGCATCTCATATCTATGCAGTAGGTTCTCGTCCGAATTGTGTTGAGATTGCGAAAGAATATGGTGCAACTGAGATTATTGATTACCATAAAGGCGATATTGCAGAACAGATTATGAAAAAGACAAATGGGAAAGGCGTAGACAGGGTTATTGTTGCCGGCGGTAATGCGGATACTTTTATACAGGCTATTACCATGTTAAAGCCCGGCGGAAAAATTGGAAATGTAAACTATTTGGGAGAAGGAGATTATATTAAAATTCCGCGTATTGAATGGGGCTGTGGTATGGGAGATAAAACGATCACAGGCGGTTTAATGCCCGGTGGAAAACTGCGTATGGAAAAATTGGCATCTCTCGTCTTAACAGGCAGACTTGACCCGAGCAAGTTAATTACACATCGTTTTGAAGGATTTAAAAGCATCGAAGAAGCTCTTATGCTTATGAAACAAAAACCAAGGGATTTAATAAAGCCCGTTGTAACTATTAATTGGTAAGCGGCAAAATAAGCACCTGATAATAAGGGATTAACGTCTGTAGTGAGCAGGCGTTAATCCCTTATTATAAAAGTATATGATTGAATCACTGAAAGCCTCGTTTTCCCCATTAATACGGATGGCAAAACTATGATATATGAATATGAAAACTAGGCAAAGGAGCGCAAGAATGCAAAAAAATATTGTCCATTATGAATACGGAGCGTCTTACAGAAGATTTTGTTGAGGGGATGGGTTGCGAGGGTAGCTGCATTGCCGGACCGGCAGGATTAGGCTGGAATATTTTATAAGGAGGGCAAAAATATGATTGATAAAGAAAATGTGATTTTAAAGATGACAAGTAATGGCCTTGTTGCAGTGGTAAGAGCCGACTCTTCCGAAAAAGCTGAAAAAATTTCAGATGCATGTATAAAAGGCGGGTGCGGCACAATAGAATTAACATTCACAGTACCTGGCGCAATCGATGTTATTAAGAGTTTAATTGATTCTTATCGTGATAGCGATGTCTTAATTGGTGCTGGTACGGTATTAGATGGTGAAACAGCCAGAATTGCTATTTTAGCTGGTGCGCAGTTTATCGTAAGTCCGGACTTTTATGCTGATACTGCAAAACTATGCAATCGTTATAGAATTGCTTATGTTCCAGGTGTTCAAACAGTAAAAGAAGCAATTACCGCAATGGAAGCAGGAGCTGATATTATTAAAATATTCCCTGGGGATCTTTTAGGCCCTAGGTTTATTAAAGATATAAAAGGGCCATTACCATATGCAAAATTAATGCCTTCCGGCGGTGTAAACGTGGATAATACGGAAGATTGGATTCGTGCCGGTGCAGTGGCAGTAAGTGCTGGAAGCTCTTTGATTGCAGGAGCAGATAACGGTGACTTTGCAGCGGTTACAAATAAAGCAAAAGATTTTATCACTAAGATAAAGGGCGCAAGATCTCTCTTTCAATGAATACTTTTATCGTGAAATATGTTTTTGTCCCCACTCGCAGATTTCGTGCAAGACCGGTATTAGAGATTGGCCTATCTGGGATAAGCGGTATTCCACCTTGGGAGGAACCTGCGGATATTCCGTACGTATCAGCAGGCCGTCACTTCCCAATTCTTTAAGCTGAGTGGAAGACATCTTATGTGTCACATGACCCAGAGCTTTTTTTATTTCGATATAACGCACAACCTCCATTTTCCATTTCCTATCAATCAGGGAAATAGCATAGACGAACGGCTCTATATCCACCTTATCGGGGCCTTTTTGTACTCCTTTATTTCGGCCTACAGTATCCACATATTTATTTTATATGTACGGGGTTATCTTCCCTATAATAATCAAACTCCTTTTAGAATACGAACTGAACCAGAATCATGTATGTTATAGTTCCGCCTGCTATGGAAAGCAGCATCTGTCGTTTCCACAAATGCAACCCAATCACAACAATAATTGCGATAAGTTCTGGAATGCCGTGACTTCCACCTAAGATATTCACTTTTCTCAAGCAATATATAACCAGCATCCCAAAAATAGCAGCAGGTAGTGCTTTACCAAGATACTGAATATATTTTGGAGTTGGCTTTCTGGAAGAAAACAAAATGAATGGCAGAAAGCGAGTAGTCATCGTTCCAAAGACGCAAATGGCAATAGTAGCGATTTGTTGCGTCAAAGTCATCGTCATGCCAGACCACCTGCTCTCTCAATAGGCTTTTTCAAAATGGTGAGAAGTCCAAGAATTGCAACCATGGTAGGAATCATGAAATCAGCTGAGCCAAAGAGCAATAAGCAAATCACTGATCCTCCAATTCCAACGATTGCGGTGAAATGCATCTTTTCTTTCAGCCACTGTTCCAGAAAAATCACTACAAACATGGCGGTCATGACAAAATCCAGCCCTTTTGTATTAAACTTGATCAGCGATCCAAGAACCCCTCCAAGTGTTGCGCCTGAGAACCAATAAAAATGATTGAGCATCGTCACGAAGAACATGAACCAACTTCGATCAACATCATCCGGGATTACTGCAGTATAGTTGATGGAAAAGCTTTCATCACACATTCCGAAAATAAGATAGAATTTTTTCCATCCTGTGCCTTTAAACTTGTCCAACATGGAAATACCATAGAACAGATGGCGTGCTTGAATCACGAGTGTTATTGCCAGTGCTTGCAAGGGATTAAAAGCCCCTAGCAGCAGATTAACTGCAACAAATTCCAGTGAACCTCCGAAAATTGTCAGGCTCATAATCATTGGATACCAAAAGCTAAACCCGGAAACATTCATGTAGATCCCATAAGTCAGCCCTAAAAACCAAAATCCAGCAAATATTGGAATCGTATATGGAAAAGCAGAATGGAATGCCTTTGCAATTGTATTTTCCTTTATCATGTCCGATTATACCTCCTAAATTACTTACAATATTACCATCACGAATGCCTACAATCAACTTGTTAATTGTATGTATTACAATTTTGTGGGCGGTATAATAATCAATAGGTTTTATAATCTTAGTTCCTTTTATAAAACATTATAAAAAGCAAAAGAGTGTAGCAACTTTAAAAGCCGCCGCACTCGTTTGCTTTTTTGCATTTTAGTTTTGAAGATAATTAGATACTATACGTAGTCCATCTTCTAATTCTTCCATGTTACGAGTTGAAGAAAGCGCTATTCTGAGGCCAGAATAATTTTTGCTTTTCGAAATAAGAAATCGATTTGAAGAAAAGACCTGAACTCCTAATGATTGTAATTCTGCTTCACATTTATTGGCCATATTGCTTGATTCAAGCGGAATAAAGCGAAAGAAACTAAGAGGATTGCCTTTTTGAACTGAAAAATACTTTTTAAATAGGTTGTTGGCATTTTGAGCTAATTTTATTTTTTCATTGCATATTTTATTCGCTTTTCCTGAAACAATTAAACTGGATATAATTTCAGCATCCAAGGATGATGTTTTTACATTAATATTATATAATGAATTCTTAATTCTCGATGAAAAGTGATCACCATAGACAATATACGCAATGCGCAATCCTGAACATATCGATTTTCCTGTTCCACAGATATAAACACTTTGTTCAGGTACTAGTTGAAAAATCGGTTGTTTATAATCAGAATTATATGCTTTTGATAGGAATGCCATTGTATCGTCTTCAATAAGAATCAACTGATATTCTTCTATAATATCGCTAATTTCTTTTTTTCTGCGATTCGTCATTTCAATAGCCGTGGGATTACTGCATGACGGCATCAGATAAATCCCTTTTATAGCAAATTTATTGCATAGATCTATTAACTCAGAAGGAATAATCCCATCTTCATCCATAAAAACAGGCAATAACTGCAAATGAAGCATTTTGGCGAGCTCTATAAAATTAGAATAGGTTAAGTAGTCTGTTGCAATATAGTCTCCTGGTTCAAAAAGAGCAGTCAATGCGATTGCCAATGCGTTTTGTGAACCTGATACTACGGATACATGTTCCAGATCGACATGAATACCAAATTGAGCCATCCAGATAAGTGCGGCTTGCCTATGATGTGGCAGGCCATCTGGATAATTATAGTTCATGAGGACAGTCAAATCGGAAAGATGGCCTACTTTTTGGATGGTTTTATTTAACATACCGTTTGTCTGCTCAAATGAATGAACCATACCTAATTCTATTAATTCCTTTTTGCCTGAATCAGAGGATATAGTAATTGATTTAGCTGCATGTGGAGATACAAATGTGCCGCTTCCGATTATTGTATAGATTAATCCACGACGTTCACATAATTTATATGCACGAGTGATCGTTGTAAAGTTTAAATCAAGATAATCGGCTAACTCTCTTTGGGGTGGCAACTTTGTATCAGGAGCAATAAAACCACTTTTTATATCATTTTCCAATAAATCGGCAATGGATTGATAATAGGGGCGCTTTAGATGACTTGGATCAGGTTTCCAACCCATTGGATAGTTATCAAATGAATTTATCGGCATCAAAATCAACCTCATTCTAATTTTTATTGTAATATATACAATTTTATCATCGACTGTATGCATTTACAACGTTAAAATTAAATTATGAGGTGTTAGCGTAAAAACATCCTTACTGGACAGTTTTATAAACATGACAAGCTATACTCTTGTAAAATAAGGAAGTTCTTTAAGCAGAAACAAACCCGTGAAAACAAATAGGAGCTTGCGAAACTACATAGTAAGCGGCGAGGGAGTTTTGCGGTACGCACAGGAATTTCTTCAATTGCTTTCCACTTAAGTTCAGGCGGCATATCGACTTGCTGCAAATCAAAGTGAACCCAAACCGACTCATAAAAAGCATTATACTTACAATATGCCATTCTTCCTCTTCGAGAAATATTTCACCCAAGGTTTAACGCAGTTACATATTGCTGTGCATACTCTTTTAATATTTTTATATGAGTAAAATCTTGATATTTCTTTTTATATATAATATCTACTTTCCAAGCAAAAGAATCTTCAAATGGTACTGCGACAAGATTATTAAATGGCATATCAGCGCTAATTAAATCAACGATCACTGATAATCCCATTTTTTGGGACGTAAGTTTATGACAAAGACTAAAACCACTGGTATGAAATATTATGTCAGGTTCAAAACCATTTTCTATACATTTTTCTTGTACTAAATTATTGATTTTAAAAGCTTTTGACTCTAATATTAAAGGTTCCCCTTGCAAATCAGAAAACCGAACAGATGATTTTTGGGCTAATGGATGCTCTTTATAAACAAGTAAACTTACTGTAGATGAAAAAAGTGGGAATATATCCAAATCAGGGTTTTTTGATGGACATATAGCAAACCCAATGTCGCAATTACCATTTTCAATTTCCTGTTCTACAAAAACGTCTGGGTATTCCGTATAGTCTAGCATTGTGTTTGGGTGTTCTTTTTCAAAATCAAAAATAAATTCCGGACCTAAAATGCGCAACACACCGAAAGCACTGCATATGTGTATATATCCCCGATCATGTTGTTTTATCAGTTCCAGCTCTGCCTTTACACTATTAAAATTTTGTATCAAATCTTGTGATCTTTTATACAGACATTCTCCATATGGCGTCAAGACAACGCCGTTTGGTGTACGTTTAAATAAAGTAACTCCTAGCTCTGACTCTAAAGACTTCATCCGCTTGCTGAGGCCCTGAGGAGAAATGAAGATCTTTGCAGCAGTCTTCGTAAGGCTCTTATTTTCACAGACTTCCTTAAACCGAATCAAGTCTTTTATATCCATTGGAAACTCCTTTTTATATTATAAAAACTATTATTAATATTTATTATACATCATTGGATCATGGAATTGAACTAAAAATCATTGAAGCTTTAACTTGTCTTAAGCATTTGAATTTATATAGGAAAAATAACATTCAAGGAAAGTAACGTGAATATAGTGTAAACCAATTGGTGATACTCATAAGCCAAACGATTATTCTAATCTGAAAAAACTTGTAATATACTTCTTTTGTAGTGTGATAAACGAAGTTTAGAACATTACAATCGACAACAGCCCGACGTCTTTCAGCCATGCAGAAAACTGAGCGATTGGGCAGGTCTTTTAAGACATAAATGTTATAAATAACTTAGCAAACCCGTCGAAAGACGGTGACGCAAAGCTACGGGTCTAATGTTTTTACAACGATGACCGCCGGGTTGCATGAGGTCAAGATCTATAGCGGTCTTGACCTTTCTATTTGCATAAATGTTTGTTTGCCAGATTTACAAAAAAAAACGTAAGTTTGGCGGGTTTATTTCCATGCCTAAATAAATAACGTACCCTCCGAACTTACAGGTTTGGAGGGCGTTTTTTATGTGTGCTCATTATACCATAGTCGGACGACCGCTGTTCGTCAGTGGTCGGGCGTGATGAAGCGGACATCTATCGGCCTTATCCCGTTTTAATTGGTAATTCGTCAAAAAAAGTCTGCATAGTCCTAAGGATAACTCTGTCCACCAACAGAAATCCATAGGATATAAAAACAGAATATACACGTTCACCTTTTCCCAAAAGGCTCATTTAGGTTATGCCCAAGTGGGTCTTTTTTGCCGTTCAAAGGGACATTCAGCACGCTGCCGCTCCCCACCTTTCTCTGTTTCGATTTGCCAAAACCCAGGAATCGAAATGGAGGAATATAAAATGGTCAAGATCAATTTGCGGAAATATTATCCCGATTTCTATACCACCGACTGCATCATCGAAGTGCCGGACGAAGTTGCGGCGCTCATGAATTCCTATGAACATGCCGAAGCCGCCTATTATCTGCGGAGATACCGCCATAAGGCGTATTATTCTCTGGATCGCGACGACGGCATCGAACATGACATCCTGTTCGTGTCCCTGTCCCCCTGTGAAATCTATGAGCGTAAAGTTACGGTCGAGCAACTCCACGCCGCCATCGCCGCTCTGCCGGACAAACAGGCTAAACGCATCTATGCTCATTACATACTCGGTGTCAGTCAAGCTGATATTGCGCGGACAGAAGGCGTGGACGTCCGGAATGTACGCAAGTCAATCAGGAAGGGTCTTCGGAGCATGGAAATCTTTTTGAAAAATGACCGTTAGGTGTATCCTGACAGGCCCCAAAAATGAAAAGGTTTATGAGGGAGATATTTTTCCCTGTTGTAACTTGAAAATTGAATAAAGGACAAGCCGGATACATACCGCAAGCAGCGGCATACAGGGAGCCAGGCGGCGGGTGCGCCGCGATCTTTCCTTGCGCGGGAGAGGGTGATTGATTTTCAGCGTAACGGAAAGGGAGCGAAAAACACCAGCACCGCAAGCAGAGCAGCGTCCGACAGACGCAGGCAGTTCTGCGGCAAGTACCTGTATGTAATGAAACTTCCGTTCAGTCACAGTCCGAGCGTGATAAAACCGTCGCAGGCAATGAGAACGGCCCACCATCAGCATGGGGGAGGTGCAATTCCTATGGTAACAGGTACGCCGCCTGTTCGTCCGGAATGTCTGTAAATAAAAACGCAAATCGAAACAAAGGGACAGCCGCACCATAATTGTTTCGCTTTTCCCACAAGAGCAGTGCAAATACGAAATATCCGGTGCGGCTACATTTTATCTGGACGGAGGCATAAAGATGGAAAGCACGAAAACTGCTGCCTGCAACAGTAATATACCGCCCGGCGCTTCCGGGTGCAATCGTTTAGACAAAACATCTACCTATAAGGTAGACGGCAAGACTTTCATTGTCGAACCTGTTTTTCAAGCAGAAGGGCATGACACGCTGGGAACTATTTTAATGAGACTGATGAGGGCCGACGCAGATCGGCTTTGATGTTAAGTGATAACGCGGCAAGCGTGACAATCGGCGGTCGATATGGTATACCTTACCCTGTAAATACTGCTTATTTGACTGCCGGAAAGGAGAATTTATGAAACGGTCAAATAAGAGAAAGAACCGGGAAGACACAGCCTTCCTTTATGAGCGGCTGTCACGCGATGACAACCTTGAGGGTGAAAGCTACAGCATCAGCAATCAGAAAAAACTTTTAATCAAGGTTGCCAAAGAAAAGGGATATACCAACCTTGTCCACTTCTCGGACGATGGCATTTCCGGCGTCACAATGGAGCGACCCGGTTTTGTTGCGATGATTCAGGAACTTGAGGAAGGTCATGCGGCGGCTGTTTTCGTAAAGGATATGTCACGTTTGGGCAGAAACTACATTGAGGTTGGAAAGCTCACAGAGGAATTTCTCCCCGACCACGACATAAGGCTTGTCGCGGTCTCAGACAGTGTGGATACTGCCGAGGGAGAAAATGAACTGACACCGATCCGCAATTTGTTCAAGAGCATACATCATTCGGGAATGCCGTGCTGAAAAATACTCAAAACCTGTAAGTCGGCCTGTTTTCATCGCATATCATATTCCCGGTTGACCTGTCCGACAAAACGATAGAACACTTTCACATCCTGCCTGCGCTTTCCGTCAACAACGGTACGTTCACCAATTTCAATGTGGTCTATCAGTTCATCGATGGTTTCCCGGTCAAGTTCCTGTAAGTTCAGATATTTGCGAATCGCCGCCACCCAATTCTGAATGTCGGTGGCATCCTGATCGGATTTTTTAACTTCGGACAGAAGAGCGTCAAGGCGTTCCGCTTTGATAAGGCGCTCCTGTTCGTTTTTCGTTATCAGCACCGAGAAGGTGCTTTCGTTGACCGCTCCGCTAACTTTATCCTCATAGAGCTTTGCGGGCATACTTTCCAGCTCCTGCAAGCGGCGGCGCAGTTTGCCGATTTCCTGACGGGTATTCACCATGCGCTGCTCATCGTACTGCTCCATCCGGCGTTTGAGCTTCTCCACCGCTCCGGCCTCGTCCAGCGTGACGGCCTCGGCGTCCGCTTTGATTTCAGCCATTACGATCCGCGCCAGCGTCATTTCATAGATCCGGTGCCAGGAACAAACGCTCCGGCCTGACTGGATGTATCTCTCACAGCAGTATGAAACATAGCGTTTTACGGTGCCGTTTTTACGGCGATGCGTTTCCGTATTTGCGGCAAGCGGACCTTTGCAGTCGGCGCAAACCAGCTTACCGGAGAAAAGGCTTCGGGTCGGCTTTCGGTTGTTCGCAGCACGGCGCTTTGCGTTAAGGTTGATCTCCTGCACGGCCTCCCATTCTTCCGGAGTAATAATTGCCTCGTGGGTTGCCTCACACCGTATCCACTCGGATTCCGGCTTATAAATCATCGTGCCGTCCTTATAGGAACGGGAGCCAGTATAGTTCATAAGCAGGTTTCCAAGGTAGACCTCGCTGTTCAGAAGATTTTTTGCGGTTGTGCAGGTCCAGAGCTGAGAATATTGGCATTCGCCGGTTCCGTACAGGCTGTGCCAGTACCCGCGCGGGGAAAGAATGGCGTCCAAGTTGAAAGCGGCGGCAATTTTGCCGTAGGCCGTGCCGTCCCGCCGCATGGAAAAGGCTCTGCGTACCACGGCGGCGGAGTATTCGTCGATCACCAGCTTGTGCTTGTCGTCCTCGCTTTTGCGATAACCGTAAGGAGCGTAAGCGGAAAGAAACTGCCCGATTTTCATTTTGGCGTACCGCACGGATTTAATTTTGTTGCTCAAATCCTTCAAATGGTAGTCGTTCATCAAGCTGCGAAAATGGAGCATGTCGGTGTTGTCGCCCTCGGTGTCCAGACAATCCAGCACGGAAACGAAGCGGCACCCAAAGGAGGGGAACACAACATCTGTGTACCGGCCCACCTCCACAAAGTCGCGCCCCAACCGGGACAGATCTTTGACAAGGATCAGGTTGATAACGCCTTTTCGGGCGTCCTCCAGCATTTCCAGAAAACCGGGGCGCTGGAAGTTGCCGCCGCTGTATCCGTCGTCGGCGTATGTTTTCACCTCGGTCCAGCCGTTCAGCATCACAAATTTGGAGAGGATTTCCCGCTGATTCTCAATGCTGACGGATTCATCGGCGGGGATGTAGCTTTTTGCTTTTGCGGAATTGGAAGCGTCATCCACGCTTAGACGGCAGTAGATGCCGACCTTATACAGCTTTTTCATAACGCTCCCTCTTTTCCTGCGTCAGCGCCTCATCCACATTTCCGACGTAACGGTAATGTACCTTGATGTCGCAGATGCGAAGATCGCCCTGCTTTTTGGTTTCGCCCACCTCGATGCGGTCCACCAGCTCAAACAGGATGGTTTCATCCAGCTCCGTGATTTCCGTATAGCGCCGGATAATCTCTGTCCAGCGATCCGCGTCCTGCCTGTTTCCAAGCTGCGCCCGAACCTTTTGCTCCAGTTCTGGGAGGGCGGCGGATTTTTCCGCGCGCTCGGATTCATATTTCTGCATCAGGGTCTGGAACACGGTCTGCGGGATAACGCCTTTGCATTTGTCCTCGTAAAGATTCTGCATCAACTTTTCCAACTCCGAAATGCGGGTGGTCGCCGTTTTCAACTCCTGCTCATAAGAGGACAGGCGACTGCGGCTTTCCTTATCCTTCAGCCGGGTGATCTGCGCCACAAGCCGGTTCCGGTCGTACTCCGCGTACTGTGCTTTTTCCCGGATATCCGCTAACACGAGCCTATTCAGCACATCCTCATAAATCATGTGGATGGTGCAGGCGGTTTTACCGCTGCGGCTGTAGTTGCCGCAGATGAAGGAATGAAACACCTGCGTATGGCCGTCGCTGTACCTGCGCGTTTCATTGTGGGACCGCATTTTGAAACCACAGTCGGCGCAGTAGACAAGGCCGGTAAAGATGCTTTTTCTGCCTGCTGCTGCGGGAGATTTCCGCACCTTCTTTTGGTCGATGCTTACAACCGTGTCCCACACGTCGCGGGGGATAATCGCTTCGTGGGTGTTCTCAACCCGTATCCATTCATCCTCCGGTTTTACAATGAGCTTGCGGGATTTATATGAGAGAGTCCCGTGTTTGCCCTGTACCATATTGCCGATGTAGACCTCATTTCGGAGGATAACCTGAACGGTGGTATTAGCCCATTGGTGGTTGACCTTACGGGGATCGCTTTGCCCCTTGCGCTGATAATACAGCACTCCGGGCGGCTGAATCCCTTCCTCGTTGAGTGCGACGGCAATGGACCAGAAACCCATGCCCTGACAGCGCATGGCGAAGATCCGGCGCACAACCGGCGCGGTTTCCTCGTCAATGACAAGGTGGTGCTTATCCGCAGGGTCGCGCTTGTAGCCATAGGCGGGGTAGGTTCCAAGAAACTTGCCGTCCTCCGCACACGCTTTCTTCACGGCCTTAACCTTCTTGCTGGTGTCCCGGCTGTAGAACTCGTTAAATAAGTTCAAAAAACACATGACATCGGTGCTGCCGTTGGTGCTTTCCGTGTCGATGCCGTTGTTCAGCGCGATAAAGCGGCACCCGATGGAAGGAAACAGGTAATCCGTATATTGCCCGAATTCAATGTAGTTTCTGCCGAAACGCGACAAGTCCTTGACCAAAATCACGTTGATGCGCTTTGCTTTTGCATCTTCAATCAGCCGCTGGACACCGGGACGGTCGAAGTTCGTTCCAGAATATCCGTCGTCGGTATATACGTCGATTTCATTCCAGCCGCGTTCCCGGACATACCGTTGAAGCAGCAGCTTTTGATTTTCAATGCTGGCGGATTCGCCGTCGCGCTCATCGTCGTTGGACAGTCGGCAGTAGATGCCCACGTTGTATGTTTTTTCGATCATCTATATTTTACCTCCCGATCATCTCAGCATCATACCCCGTGCGGTTTTGTGGCTCTCGGACATCATCAGGATAACGCGGGAGCTTTCGCCGCGCAAGGATGCGGCTGGCCGAGAGGGCTTTTATCGTTAAGAAACAGAAGGGGCGCGGGGTGGTGTAAGCTGTGTCATGGCGCGCCGGACGGCGAGCTGTTCCAGCGTATGCCCCAGGTCCTTCTCACCGGAAAACACGCTGGTCACGCGATACAGCGTATTTCCGATCTTGACCTCCTTATAGGAGGTATCGGTTTTGTTGCGCAGTGTGGTTTGATCCATAAAGAGGCACCTCCATTCCAAACCATACCAATACATAAAAGGGATAACAGCCGCGCCGATTTAAGTTTGAGTCGCCATACGGCTGGCGTGTTTCGGCGCGGCTGTCCCTTTGTTTCGATTTGCTTTTTATGTTTACAGACATTCCGGACGAACAGGCGGCGTACCTGTTACCATAGGAATTGCACCTCCCCCCATGCTGATGGCGGGCCGTTCTCATTGCCTGCGACGGTTTTATCACGCTCGGACTGTGACTGAACGGAAGTTTCATTGCATACAGATTCTTGCTGCAAAGCCGCCCTGTATCTGAAAGACGCTGCTCTGCCTGTGGCGCTGGTGTTCTTCGCTCCCTTTCCGTTACGCTGAAATCCAATCACCCTCTCCCGCGCAAGAAAAGATCGTGGCGCACCCGCCGCCCGGCTCCCTGTATGCCGCTGCTCGCGGTATGTATCCGGCTTGTCCCTTATTCGATTTTCAAGGTTCAGCGAAGAATAAAAACATATCCCTCATAAACCTTTTCATTTTTGAGGCAAAAGTAAGTAAGCTCAGAGAGACTTTTTCAAAAACTTTTCCATATTTTTAAGTCCTCGGTCGATAGCTTCACCAATCACAGCCTTACTGACGCCCTCGGCCTTGGCAATGGCACTTTTGCTCATACCCAAGAAGTAATGGGCGTAGATGCGTTTGGCTTGCTTGTCCGGCAATGCGGCAATGGCGGCGTGAAGCCGTTCGGTTGTAAACTTGCGCTCATAGATTTCGCCGGGGGACAGGGACACAAACAAGATATCACGCTCAATGCCGTCTCCACGATCTAAAGAGTAATATGCCTTATGACGGTATCTCCGCAGGCAGTACGCGACTTCGGCGTGTTCATAAGAATCCATAAGCGCCGCAACCTCGTCCGGTACTTCAATTATGCAGTCAGTGGTATAGAAATCGGGATAGTATTCCCGCAGATTGATTTTAGCCATTTTATATTCCTCCGTTTCGTTTGTTTGGTTTTGGCATTTGGTTTTAGCAAATCGAAACAGGGAAAGGTGGAGACCGGCATCCGACTGAATTATCCCTTATACGACAAAAAAAGCCCACTTGGACATAATCCAAATGAGCTTTTTGAATAATATAGATTTTGCGTATCTTGTTTTTTTGCTCAGACGGTTCCTGCTGGTGGTCGCACTGTTTCCAGAGGCAACACAGGATCTTTTTAAATAGGCTGTCGATTATAGCGATATGTAGGAGATTGATGTCCGCTTTATCACGCCCGACCGCTATTCAACAGCGGTCGCATGAATTTTATAGTATATTGAACACACATAGAAAAAGCCTCCAAGCCCGTAAGTTTGGAGGAACATTGTGCCGCTCTTATTCAGGCATGAAAATAGACCCGCCAAACTTACGTTTTTTTTTGTAAATCTGGCAAATAAACATTGCATATCAATTTATGCAAATATAAAGGTCAAGACCGATATGAATCTTGACCTCATGCAACCCGGCGGTCATCGTTGTAAAAACATTAGACCCGTAGCTTTGCGTCACCGTCTTTCGACGGGTTTGCTAAATTATTTATAACATTTAGATCTTAACGGATCTACCCAATCGCTCAGTTTTCTACATAACTGTAGGACACATGACTGTTGTCGATTGTAGTGTCCTAAACTTCCTTTATCGCTCTACAAGGAAAGTATATTACATGCTTTCTTAGATTGGAATAATCGTTTGGCTTATAAGTATCACCAATTGTTTTACACTATATTGACTTCACTTTCCTATAATGCAATCTTCCTGTATAAATTCAAATGCCTAATACAGGCTAAAGCTGCATATCGTGTAAAGCTTCAATGATTTTTAGTTCAATTCCATGATTCAATGATGTATAATAGATATTATTAAAAGTAGTTTGAGGTTTTACAATATAAAAAGGAGTTTCCAATGGATATAAAAGACTTAATTCGGTTTAAGGAAGTCTGCGAAAATAAGAGCCTTACGAAGACTGCTGCTAAGATCTTCATTTCTCCTCAGGGCCTCAGTAAGCGGATGAAGTCTTTAGAGTCAGAACTTGGAGTTACTCTATTTAAGCGGACACCAAATGGCATCGTTTTAACACCATATGGGCAATGTCTGTATAATAGGTCACAAGATTTAATACAAAATTTTAATAGCGTGAAGGCAGAACTGGAACTGATGAAACAACATGAACGGGGATATATACACATATGCAGTGCTTTCGGTGTGTTGCGCATTTTAGGTCCGGAATTTATTCTTGATTTTGAAAAAGCACACCCAAATACAATGCTGGACTATACGGAATATCCGGATGTTTTTGTAGAACAGGAAATTGAAAATGGCAATTGTGATGTTGGGTTTGCTATATGTCCAACAAAAAGTCCTGATTTAGATATATCTCCACTTTTTTCATCTACGGTAAGTTTGCTTGTTTATAAAGAACATCCATTAGCCCAAAAATCGTCTGTTCGATTTTCTGATTTGCAAGGGGAACATTTAATATTAGAGTCAAAAGCTTTTAAAATCAATGATTTAGTACAAGAAAAATGTATGGAGAATGGTTTTGAACCTGACATAATATTTCATACCAGTGGTTTTAGTCTTTGCCATAAACTTGCATCCCAACAAATGGGAATATCGGTAATTGTTGATTTAATCAGCGCTGATATGCCATTTAATAATCTTGTCGCGGTCCCATTTGAAGATTCTTTTGCATGGAAAGTAGATATTATATGTAAAAAGGAATATCAAAATTTTAATTATATAAGAGTATTAAAAGCGTATGCACAGCAATATGTAACTGCATTAAAACTTGGGTAAATGCATTATAGCGAAATAAAAAAAGCTCTGGGGCATGTGATACACAAGATGCTTTCCACCCAGCTTAAAGAGTTGGAAAGTGACGGCCTGCCGATACGTATGGAATATCCGCAGGTTCCTTCCAAGGTAGAATACCGCTTATTCCCAACAGGTGAATCTCGAATGCCGGTTCAGCACGAAAATTTGCAAGTGGAGACATAAAAGCATTTATCGAAGAAGAGTTCTTGCGCCCTTTATCTTAGTAATGAATTCTTTTGCTCTATTTGTAACCGCTGCAAAGTCACCGTTATCTGCTCCTGCAGTCAAAGAACTTCCAGCACTTACTGCCACTGCACCAGCACGGATCCAGTCTTCCGTATTTTCCACGTTTACACCGCCGGAAGGCATTAATTTTTCATATGGTAATGGCCCTTTTATATCTTTAATAAACCTAGGGCCTAAAAGATCCCCAGGAAATATTTTAACAATATCAGCTCCGGCTTCCATTGCGGTAATTGCTTCTTTGACTGTCTGAACACCTGGAACATAAGCAATTCTATAACGATTGCATAGTTTTGCAGTATCAGCGTCAAAATCCGGACTCACGATAAACTGTGCACCGGCTAAAATAGCAATTCTGGCTGTTTCACTATCCAATACCGTACCAGCACCAATTAAAACGCCGCTATCGCGGTAAGAATCAATTAAACTCTTAATAACGTTAGTTGCGTCGGGTACTGTAAATGTTAATTCTATTGAGCCGCATCCGCCTTTTATACATGCATCTGAAATCCTTTCAGCTTTTGCGGAAGAACTGGCTCTTACTACTGCAACAAGACCATTGCTTGTCATTTTTAAAATCACATTTTCTTTATCAATATCAATCATATTTTTACCTTTCTTAATAAAGTATTTCAGTTTCATTCGGAAATCTTTTCAGTTCATCCTAGTATGTGAAAAATCATGGATTCTATTTACATTTTCATTTATCGTTCGGTTATCGGCATGCGCAAGAAGATTTTTTCGATGTTTTTTAATATTTTGCAGTGATTCTACACCTGCCGGTCCGGCAATGCAGCCACCCTCGCAAGCCATTCCCTCAACAAAATCTTCTGTAAGACGCCCCGCATTCATAATGGACAGTATCCTTTTGCATTCTTGTGCTCCATTGCAATGAACACAGGAAAACGGCGTCTTAAAGTTTTCTTCTTCCAGGACTTTTTTTACAGCACCGGCAACGCCGCCGCTTTGAGCAAACTCTTTCCCATAAAGACTGCCGTCTTGTTCATCATTTGCTAGTTCTTCAAGATTAATATTTCTTGCAATAAACATAGCGGCTAATTCTTCAAAGGTAAGGACATAATCAGCCGTATCTTTTACCTTTGTGATCTCTAATTTTTTTGTTACACATGGGCCGATAAATACGACCGTTGTCTCTGGATGAAGTGATTTAATATATCTGACTACCGCTGTCATTGGGGATACTGTTTCTGAAATATATTTTGTAAGCTTTGGAAAATGTTTTTCGATCATTTCAACAAATGCGGGGCAGCATGACGTCGTCATTTTTTCTCCCTCTGCAAGGGCTTTTTTTAATTCATGCGCTTCATACGCTGAAACAGCGTCAGCTCCAAGTGATACTTCAATTGCTTCCGAAAAGCCAAGTTTTTTCAAAGATCTTTTAATCATTCCTATACCTGCATTTCCAAAGTGGCCCTCTATTGAGGGAGCAAATACAGCTGTTACTGAAGAATGATTCTTTAGCATATTTATCACATCGACAATTTGGGAACGATCTGCAATTGCTCCGAACGGGCAGCCTTTCATACAAGCGCCGCAGCTTATACAACGCGAATAATCGATAACGGAACGCTGATATTCATCTTTCCCTATAGCATTAACCGGGCAAGCCCTTACACATGGGCGCAAAGTATCTGAAATAGCATTATAAGGACATGCTGCGGCGCACTGGCCGCATTCCTTGCATTTTTGAGGATCAATATAAGCTCCTTTCGGAGTAATCGTAATCGCATGAAAATGGCATGCTTCCTTGCATTTACGTGCCAGACAGTTTTGGCAATTGTCCGTTACCCGGAATCTACTGATGGGACAGCCTTCGCAGGCTGCCGGGATGACGCCCATTATATTGTTATCAAACTGTTTTGGAAGGTTGCCGCCGCATACAGAAATTAGACGTTCACGTATAATTTCGCGTTCTTTGTAGACACAGCAGCGAAATGTCGGCAGTGGTCCCTGAATAATTTCATAAGGAATATTTGATATATGTTCATTCAAATTTCCTTCATATGTGTATTGTGCGACCTTAGTCAGCACTTCAATTTTAAGTTGTTTTGCCTGGTTTTCATATTCATATATCATAGTTCTGTACCCTGTCGAGATAGCCATTCGCTCTTGTTGACTTGCCTTTAGAAATGACGATCAATGCTTTCTTTCCCGGAAAATGCTGTTTATGAAGATTGTTTAACTGACCTGCTCCGAACAAAACTCTGGTTGGTACATACATATTATAAGCCATGATAAATCCTCCCTTTGACTTTGAAAAGCTGCTGCATCAATCTCTTCCTGAAGGAAGAGATTTGCCAATATTGATTATATATTATCTGCAGATGAGAAAATGATTTTTCAACTAATCAAAACTATGCTTCGTTATAAAGAACACAACAGTGAATTCAGACTACCTTTTCTTCAAGTCCGATGGACTGCATAATATCCCGCTTTTTATCCAGCAAAGCGACAGCCTTAATGACGCCGTCAATGATTGCCTCTGGCCTTGCGGCGCAGCCCGGGACATAAATGTCGACCGGGATCACTTTGTCTATTCCACCGAGAATATTATAACAATCTTTAAAAATACCGCCATCACAGGCGCAGATACCCACAGCTACAACAACCTTTGGATCCGGCATTTGGGAATAGAGCTGTTTGACAACTGGCTTGTTTTGGCTATTGACACCTCCTGTTATCAACAAGATATCTGCGTGTTTCGGGTCACCGACGTTGATGACCCCGAAACGCTCAAGATCATAGACAGGCGTTAAACAAGCTAGAATTTCGATATCACAGCCATTGCAGCTTGAAGCGTCATAGTGTAGCAGCCAAGGAGATCTCGACATTTTTGCCATTTTAATTTTACACCTTTCTTCATGAATCTGAGTTAATCGCAGGAAGAGATGTTTCCAACGATTACCGTGACCAGCCATAATTTTATGTATCCTCATGCAAACTATGAAGCGTTTTTTAACAAATTCTCGTCCTTTCCAGGCAATTGAAAAATTCACATCCCTAGGAAATTACAACAATCTGTTACTATTCATATATATCACATTGTTATAATATTAACAATAAACAGTATGATTAGAATACTAAACTAATTGTTGTTACCCCTTTTCAAATATGCTTTATGTTTTGAACTTTTCTACCGGAGAGTGACATATATCTATTTTATCTTCCAAAAACAGTAGAGCCTTTCTCAATCTGGTAAAATGGCAATTATAAATTTCCAGCTTTCTTAATGCCATTGGAACACCATAGTATAAGAAGAGTTCCTTCGTTTTTTTTTGATTAGTAAACCCCAAATTTCCATCCTCGGCAGATCCTTTTCAGCAGTCATACCTTAATGATGTATTGTGTAAACCAATCAACAGTACTATCCAAAAGTACATGTTCCGACGAAGAATAGCTCTTCTTATTGAAATATTTACTTTGCGCCGGTTGCCATTTTAATAAACCTTTTAGCTCCAAAATAGCCCATAATTATAATACTTACTATTAACCCAAGCGTGCTATATAGAATAGGCATATGCGCAATCTGAGGCGTAAGAATTGCCCGTAAGGCTTCATTTGCATATACCAGCGGATTTACAAGTACAATTTTTTGGATGATTGGCGTAGCGGAAAGATCGCCCCAAGAAAAGAAAATAGCACCCAAAAACACTACCGGCATCAGAAATCCCGGGAACATTGCCGCGATCTGCATTGGCTTAATAATAGTACCCACCAAAAGCCCCAGGCATGCTGACGCAATCGAAATCAAAATAAGCACGGGAATCAGCAGGAGGATCCGCTCCAGCGTGACAGAAATATCAAGAGCATTCCCCATGAAAATGAGGGATATCGGTAAAACAATCAAACCACCGATAAACGATTCAATAATTCCAACCAGCATTTTCGCAAGAGCAATAATATGAACAGGCACGGGAGCTAACAATCGGTCTTCAATTTCCCGCTTATTGTTAAAATCCATGGTGAATGGGACAGCTGTGCCGTGGATGCCTGTAATCAACATACTCATTCCAATCATTCCGGAAAACATGCGATTGGGAAAATCATCGGGAAGCAGCCCTATTTTAGGCAGAACATATCCGTAGGTTAAAATCAGAATAAAAGGCAGCATTGCCACACGGAAAATAAACTCCCATTTATCTCTTAATTGGATAACAAGGTCGCGCTTTACCATAGTGCGAAAAGCGGTGGATGTGGTGCCTTTTTCTACTTTATTTGCTTTCATGGTTCAAAATCCCCTTTCCTGTCAGGTGAATGAATACATCATCCAATGTGCTGGTGCTTAAGCTGATGTTCAGTAGCGTTGTATTCTGCTGTTTTGTCCAGCCGATTAAGTAGTTGAAATCCGGCTGTGCGTCCTTCATATAGAGCAAAAGGACCCCGTTTTGAATAGCAGCTTTCTCCACACCAGGTAATGTTTTTGCCGTTTCCAAATAGCTTGGATTCAAGTTGGACAGCTTCATGGATACAATGTTATTAGAGGGGATCATAGCTTTCAATTCGGCAGAAGTACCGATGGCTTTCAACTCTCCCTGATCAACAATTGCAATGCGGTCGCAAAACTGCTCCGGCTCCTCCATATAGTGGGTGGTCAGAAAAATCGTAGTACCGGCCTCCTTGTTGAGCGCAGTCATCTGTTCCCATAAAATAGCGCGATAGCTGGGGTCAAGGCCCGTTGTTGGTTCGTCCAGAAAAAGAATGTCCGGAGTATGCATCATTGCCCTGGCGATTTTCAATCTCTGAGCCATACCGCCTGAATAGCTTCGCACATAATCATGCTGTCTGTCCGCAAGGCCGAACTTCTCCAGGTACTCGTCCGCTTTTTGATTCGCGGTTTTTGTATCCATTCCAAAGTATTTCGCGTGATATATCAGATTTTCCCTTGCTGTGAGCCCGCGGTCTAAATTGTTATGCTGAGCGACAACGCCAATCTTTCTTCGCGCGCCTGCTGGATTCTTAATAAGAGATTCTCCGTCCAGTATTATTTCTCCGGCAGTGGCGGTTCTCTGCGTTGTTACCATGCTGATGGTCGTACTTTTTCCGGCTCCATTTGGGCCTAAAAATCCAAAAACCCCGCCCCGCTGCACGTCAAAACTGATGCCTTTTACAGCCTCAATATTGCGGTCGTTTTTCATATGAAATGTTTTTTTCAAATTCTTGACTTCTAAAATATTATTTTTCATAGTTGCACCTCTCTTACCTTATTACTGTTGATAGTATTACCGATTTTTATCTTTCCAACGATTGATGTGCAGAAGGGGAGGCAGTAGTTTAATAATAGCACTCTGGCCGACGCAGCCTGAAATACGGTTTTGCATTTCTGACAACACGGCTGTGTGCAAGATCAACTTCTGCATATAAAATCTGCTCATCCATATTAGCTTTTACTACTATATTCCCATCTGGATCAATCACAATAGACTGCCCGATAAAAGTTATCTGATCTTCTTTGCCTACACGATTGCCCATCGCAATGTATACGCTGCTTTGTATTGCCTGCACACGAAGCTCCCATTCGAACATATCCAGCGGTTCTCCATCTATATTTGCCGTGGGGATCAAAATCAAGTCTGCCCCAAGGGCTACGCAGCTCCTGATACTTTCAGGTAAATGCCTGTCGAAACAAATAACAATTCCGATTTTTCCTTCCGGCGTATCGTAAACTTTAAATCCATCGTCAGAGGGCATGTAGTAATCCTGCTCATAGAAATATTGGCTTTGCATAATATGAACCATCTTTGATATCCCCAGTATTTTACCATTTTCATTGATAAACAGTGAAGCATCATAATTCATGTTATTTTCTCGAAGATAAAGATTAGGAGATGCCATAATCCAGTGCTTACGGCATGCAGACTTTATTTCCTGTATATATTCATGTTTAAGGGGCAATAGATACTGCCTCACATCACGTTTTTCATACTGTGGAAAAAAAGGACTAAGCTGAATTTCAGGGAAGAAGATCAGGTCAGCTTTGTTTGAAGATGCCAATTCAATAAAATGTAACGTTTTTCTAAGATTCTCTTCTATGGAACTTTCCATTTCCATTTGTGCTAATGCCAACTTCGTATAAATCACCTCTTTTTTATGCACTCATTTGGTAAGTCAAGCGGAATTTTAGTCAAAATAAGCAAGCTTCTTGATTTCCAAACAAGGCCTAATCCTCTTCGGCTATATAAGGCAAAAAATCTTTATTTGAATCAACGTTCTGATCGTCTACCACATGAACAGGAGCAAGTACCGATTTGTTCAATTCAAAGTAAAAAATATCGCTGCGCTGATAGCTTCCAGAAATGTCATGTACGCCTTTCAGTGCCATCTCTGTTGCTATATCGCATGTCGAATAAGTGATTCCTTCTTGATTGTTTCGAATAATATCACTGCAAATAATGCCTGAAGGAGCTACAATCATTGACCCGCCATAAGTCTGTTTATCCAATAGGTCACGTAGATCTTGCCTGCCTGCCGATAAGATTTCATATCCTTGCTCATCCAAAGCCTGGGATGACACAACTGTAAAAACTTTTCCTTCATATGACATAGAGCAAGCACGTACATGTATAGTATCAAAATAGTCCTGCGACTTTTCCGGATTTCGCGATGTTGGAAAACAAGCCGGATACGTTGAAATGTGAATTTGTTCTCCTTGTGAAATCAATGCATATTTTGCTAAAGAATTTGTATTCTCGCCACAGATTAACGCACCGATACGCCCAATTTCTGTGTCATGAATATTTAGAGACGATCCATCCCCAAATGACCATATAAGCTTTTCCGACCATGTGGGTAAAAGCTTTCTATGCCGAGCAATCATGTTTCCATCTCTATCAAAAATAAGGTTTGTATTCCATAAAACGCCTATGCTTTGCTTAGCATCTTTTTCTGTTATACCTATTGACAGAAACACTTTATAATCTCGTGCTATTTGTTGCAATTGGTGAAATGGTTGACTAGGTAT
>JAEWBE010000081.1 GCA_023391275.1 Bacillota bacterium
GTTCTGCGCGGCCGCGCCCGCATCCAGCAGGTGATTGCGCTCCGGCATATAAGGGTTGGCGCGGTAAACGCGCTGATCCTGAAGAACAACAAGATGCACCGGCCCGCCGGGGATATCGCTGCCTTTAAACAGGCCGGGGGCGATTTCTTCACGCACTACAAGGTAGCGGATAGACTGCAGGTTGCAGGAGTGCGCTGCCCATAATCCGGCTTCCAGAATTTTATCAATCAGTTCATCCGGTACTCGTTCCCCGGTAAATTCACGCACGGAGCGGCGCTCTTTCAAAACGTCGAAGAAGCCTTCCGTTATTTCAGGGGTGACCTTTTTCGGGGCATAGGGCGCCAGATTGACCTGTTTGCCGGCGGCGGCATCCTCCGCGAAGGAAATGAGTCTGGAAGCAAAGATGTATTCCGGCAGATTTGTTCCAAGACCGCGCTTTTCCCACAGGTTGCTCAGATGCTTTGCGGGAAATGACTGGGACGGATTCAGTGTTTTATTCCGGTACAGTGCGGAATAAACCTGAATTTCCAGGGTGTGATGCACACGCTCACGGAATCTTGCCTTAAATTCGACTGCATCAAGGGAGAGGTATTGTTCGTCCGACAGGCCAAGCAGGGATTTGCGCGCCCGTTCCTGCTGTTCTTCGTTCAGTATATACGGCATTGCGATTCATCCTTTCAAATCAAATGTAATATTCGGTTGTTTCTTCGTCGTTTGGATTGTTCAGACTGATATAAATTTTTTCAACGACTTCCAGCAGCCGCGGGTCGCTGCGGTCGCGCGGGCGGCCGACAGGCACATCAAAAATACGGCGGATGCGGCCCGGCCGCGGACTGAGCAGCACAACCCGGGTTGCAAGGTATACGGCCTCCGAAACATCGTGTGTAATAAACAGGATGGTCTTTTTCTCCTGAAGCCAGATGCGTACAATCTCATCCTGAAGGGTAAGGCGCGTAAGGTGATCTACCGCACTGAACGGTTCGTCCATCAGGATAAAGCTGGGATCATTCACCAGCGTGCGGGCCAGACCGGCCCGCTGACGCATGCCGCCGGAAAGCTGGTGGGGATATTTGTTTTCAAACCCTTTTAATCCAACCATTTCAATGGCATTTTCCGCTTTTTGCGCCCGCGTATTCCGTTCGACGCCGGCCAGTTCCAGACCAAACTCAATATTTTTACGGATACTCCTCCACGGAAACAGGGAAGAGTCCTGAAAAACCACGCCGATATCCGTGCTGGTACCGGAACGGGGGCTGCCGTCCAATAAGATTTCGCCCCCGGAGCGCGGCAGAAGCCCGGCCGCAAGTTCCAGAAGAGTGCTTTTTCCGCATCCGCTTGGCCCGAGTACGCACACAAATTCTCCATCGTTGATTTTTAAATTGATGTTTTCAAGGGCAGGCGTTTCATCGCCGTCCGGATTCGTATAATTCTTGCTGATATTGCGAAATTCTACTGTCGGCATCCTGTTTCCCCCTTGTCTGCCGAAATTTTTTATTTGGAAGCATATTTTCCAAGTTTGAGTTCCTGTGCGATTTTTTCCGCGAATTGGTTGTTGACCACGCCGTCCACCGGGTAGGACTGTTTCTGCATGCCGTATTTGGTAAGAAGATCTTCCGTTACCTGAAGGCGCTTGGTGTCCACAATCGGGTCGTTTTCCCACAGAACAATTTCCGCTTCGATTGCCTTACGCGCGGTCGCCTCGTCAATATTCAGATATTTTGCGGCCCACGGGAGGAATTTGTCCAAATGGGTTTTTGCGTAGTTGTTTGTGTAGAAATATACTTCGAGAATGCGCTGCACCGCATCGGGCTGTTCATCAATTAATTTTTGTGATGCGACAAGCACACCGGTATGGTATTCGGGCATATATTCCCAGGTTTTTGCCAGAACATGGCCAACGCCGTCTTTTTCGGCAAGGGTCGCGTACGGCTGGTGAATAATAGTGGCGTCTACCTGACCGGAGGTGAGGGTTGCATAGGCTGTTTGATAAGTTCCGTTTGCCACGACTTCAATGTCTTTGTTCACATCGATTCCGTTTTTCGACAGGACTTCCAGCGCGGTCAGCTTCATACCGCCCGTCGGCTGTGCCACGCCGACCTTTTTGCCCTTTAAATCGGCCCAGGTTTTAATTTCCGGTTTTGCGATGATCCAGTAGGCGCCATGGCTTCGCCACATGTTGCTGATGATTTTGATGGGAACGTTATTGGCAATAGCGGGAATATAGGTCCCGGGGTCGCCGTCGGCAATATCCACATCTCCGGAACCGAAAGCGGAAACCGGGTTGGCGGCGTCAAGAAGGTCAAGGTTGATACCCGCTTCCTTGTACCAGCCCATTGCAATGGCATACTGATTCGCTATTCCGGTCATACCCTTTGCAAATCCCGCTTTTACCGTTACTTCCTCATTTTTGCGATTCTTCCATGGTGCGTCCGCGGGGGATGGGGTGACCTTTACATTGTCCGTATTGGTACTTTGTACGGCGGAAGAAGCGCCTCCTGCGGCCTGAGCCGCGGCTTTCGCTTCTTCCGGGGAAGCGCAGGCAGAAAGCGAAAGGGTAAGAACAAGGGCCAAGGCAAATGCGATCAGTTTTACTGATTTATATTTTTTCATAATTTTCACCTCATAATTTATTGGAGCTATACGTTTCGCCAGCGGCGGCACAGAATTCGTTCAATCAGGTTTACAAGCCCGACGAACAGGACGGAAAGAATGGTTACGATAATGATTACAAGAAACAGCCGCGGCGTGTTCAGCACGGCCTGTGCTTCATTCAGCAGGTAACCCGCGCCTTTTTTTGAGGCGGTCATCTCCGCAAAAATCACACCTGTAATCGCGGTGGCCGCCGTGACCCGAAGCCCGGTAAAAATGCTCGGCAGGGCGGAGGGAAGCATCACCTTGAATACGATCTGGGCTCGGGTGGCCTGAAACACTTTGGCAACTTTCAAATGCTCCGCCCGCGTCTGCTTTGCGCCCGACACCGTGTTGAACAGGATTGTAAACATACAAAACAGCAGCACCATCACTACCTTGCTTTGAAAACCGATTCCAAACCATACGACCAAAAGCGGCATAATCGCCGTTTTCGGCACCGCCATTACGGCGGAAAAGAAGGGACTGAAAACAGCTTCGGCTTTTGGAAATGTTACGAACAGCACGCCGATTGCAATACCCGCCAGTGCGGACAGAATATAACCCACAATCACTTCCTGCAGGGATACTGCCAGGTTCGGCCACAGTTCATTGCTTTTGAGCATGTAAAAAAATTCATCCACAATTTGAGTGGGGGATGCAAGGAAAATACGGTTTATGTAGCCCTGCGAAACCGCGACCTGTGCTCCGGCCAATAGAGCGAGCACTATGGCAGCCTGAGCGGCTGTAACCCAGAGCGGTTGTCTCCGCTTACTTTTGCGCTTCTTTTTTTCCATAGGTCAGCACTCCTTTGGTAACTTGTTCGCTTGTAAAATACTCCCTTTCACAGGAGTCCCCGCCTGTCAGAACGTTTTTCGTGATTTTATGGGACAGGCTGCGGGTGAAATTTTCAGCATTCGTTGTGTCTATCACGTCGCAATAAAGAGGGGCCAGTTTGCGGAACCACGGGTATGCATCAAAATACTGCGTCCAGGTTTGCGCATAGGGGCAATGATTCTTTCCAAGCTCTTTTACCCAGCCGATCGTCGGCAGGTCGGTGATTTTCTGGAACGTTGCCATGGAAAGCTCCAAGCCGGACTGTTCCGCTTTGTTCCGCAGCTGTTCGGAGCGGTCGAGCGCAAGCTCAAATACAGCCTTCTGAATCAACTGCTCCGCTTTTTCTTCCCCGAGTTCTTCCACCAGAGTTTTCGAAAAATGGAAGTAAAGCATTGCGAACTGCCTGCATGCTTTGCGTACTTGCCCTACTGCTTCTTCATAGTCCATCGTGACTGCTTCATTCATCGGCAATTCCTCTTTTCTCAGTCCGGATTAAGCTTTCCATAAAATGGAGGTATTCCGTCTTTGTGTATTTGGGCCTATAGTCCTCTACAATTTTTTGAGCCGCCGCCGCTCCGTTTTTCAGCATTTTATAAGCGGAAAGAGCGAATATTTTGGCCGTGATAACATAGGCCTCTTCTTCATCCGTTACATGAAACCGGCTGGAATGTAGCTGGCCGTCAACCCCGCCCGTGTTGAATGTAAGAACGGGCATAAGGTGCTGCAAGTCCCCGACATCGGTTGAACCGGCGCCGTGAAAATCAGGGCTTACTTCAGTGACATTTCTGCCGGGCGCGGCTTCCCACGCCGCCTGAACAATCAGCGGGTCTGCCGGCTCCGGCAGCCGCGGCAGGTAGCCGGGCATCGTTGTGATTTCGATTCCTGCTCCGATTGCCGCCGCCCCGGCCAGCAGTGCGCGATCGGTTTTTTTACCGGCGTCAAGGATAGCTTCCGTGCTTTTAGCACGGACAAGGCTTTCCAGTACCACTTCATTCGGAATTACATTCACCAGATTGCCGCCCTTTGTGATGATGGCGTGCACGCGTACCGAATCCTCATCCCGGAAGGTTTCGCGCTGATAGGCAATTCCAGACAGGCCGAGTGATGCCGCGTTTACCGCATTGATCCCCTTTTCGGGTGCCGCGGCGGCGTGCGCTTCACGACCGATATAGCGAATCACCTTAGAGATAAAACCGTTGGAAGTGCCGCTCCCGACCTGAATCCCGTTTTGATCGGAATGATGAACAATGCTCAGACTGACATCATCAAAAGCGCCGATACGGATCAGTTCACTTTTCCCGCCGCCGTAGCGGATTTTCCCTTCTTGTTGAAGGTGGTTTTTAAACTCGATTTCACCGTATTCTTCCGACGGAACTGCAAAGAAAATTACATTTCCGTCAAGTGAAGCCGCGACTTCAGGGTCGGAAAGGGCAATCGCCGCCCCGATAACGCCTGCCAGCTGTGTGTGATGGCCGCAGCTGTGCGCCGCCCCCGTTTCAGGGTTGACATTCGGATGTTCCGGGATGCGCAGCGCATCCAGCTCGCCAATCAGCGCAAGGGTGACGCTGCGCTCCGATTTCTTTAAATATCCTTTTACACCGGTAATTGCCAGATTTTCTTTTACATCCAGATTCAGCGTTTTTAAAAAGTCGGAGAATTTTTTTGCGGTTCTGAATTCCTTAAAACCCAGTTCGGCATGATTGAAGATGTCGCGCCCAAATTCAACAATCTCATTCCTGTTTTGATCTATGATATGGACAATGCGTTCTTCGATTGCGTCCATTTAAGTCACTCCTTTGATTCGCTTCACAGTGGAAATTCACTTTTACTAATTACCGTACTACATCGAAAAAAGAAATAAAAAACCGGCTCAGGCTTAACCTGCCGGATTTTTCTCATCTATCCTTGCCGGAAAACGAGCAAAACGGAGGTATAATCCACTGTGTGGTTCTATCATTCTGTTTACTTTGGCAGCACATTCGCATTTTACAACAAGCAAGACAGGATCTCATAGTTATCTCCTTCCATATATATATGTTTATATAACATATATGTTTTAATAAATCTATCACGAATTACATTGAATTGCAATACCAAGTTCGGAAATATATTTTTTATGTGAAATAATATTGATAATATAATATATTGTTTAAAAATTTTAGCAGATTTTTTTATTTCATCTTGGGTGTGATCTTAAAAAAGGTACAAAAAGGCGGGCGCATCTTCATCAATGAAAACACGTCCGCTTGTCTTTATCGTTTGTATTTTAAGAATTTCCGAATTTTTTATAGGATAAGAGCTCCCTCAAAATTGCTCTCGGGGGAGCTCTGAACCCGCAAACTGCTGCATCTTAAACTCCCGGCGGCAGCTTGTCTTCCATCAGACTGCGAAGGCTGATTGTGTTTCCGTCTATAACAAAAGTGCCGTCTCCATTGGCGTGAAATGTCCGGCGTTCTTTTCGCTCATTATCAATCCATGCGCGTGTTCCCTGCAAAATAAAGATACCATGCTCTTCCAAATAGTCAGTTACACGGCACTCCATGCAAGCAAGGCACTCGGCGATGAGCGGAGCTTTCACATCGGCCGCCGGCAATGGCGTCAGGTCAAATTTTTTAAATTTGTCTGCTTCTGCGCCGGAGCAGTCGCCAATGCCGACCACCTTTTCCGCAAGGTCAATCGTCGGAATTGCCAGCACGCATTCTTTGGTATGCATCAAGGCATGGTATGAATAATTCCACGGGCCTGTTGTCAGGGCAATCTGCGGAGTAAAATCCATCACCATATGCCATGAGATCGTCATGATATTATCCCGGCCCTTATCATGTGTAGTGACCAGAATAACCGGCCCCGGCTCAATCAGCATGAACGCTTTTTCAATTGGTAATTCTGTCATTGACATATTTTCCACCGCCTTCATTCTTTATTGCCTGTATTATACTCCTTATTGATACTGCATGTTAAGAAGATTTTGCAATTCACTCAATCTAAACCTATATTGCCAATCGGGCAGACAAAGATATGTCTGCCGAATAAGCAAACTAAAAAAGGCCGCATGAACTCAGTGTTCATGCAGCCTTGAAAAGTTAGGTCATAAAAAACACAGGCAAGCAGCTTTACATTGTGTTCCTCATATTCCAAGCTTGTTTTCGGTTATAATCTTTCCCAGCAGATTCTTTGAAAATTTATAATGAAATTTGTGCATACCCTCACGTTCATAAAAGTGATGAGCTTTGCTGCGCAGCTGATTACAGCATACCTCGATTTGAATGCATCCGTCATTCTGCGCCCGCTGACAAGCTGCATCAAAAAGTTCTTTCCCAATGCCTTTTGAACGGTTGCCTTCTTTCACTGCCAATTCCATGATTTCTGCTACCTTTGCACAGTGATGCAGTTGATCTTCTATACGAAGGCTCATGATCCCCAATATTTCGTGGTCCTGTTCATAAACTAAAATTGGCGTGTTACCGTTCTTTAAATGTTCGAGATATATTTTTTTGAATTCATCCTTATCGAGAAGCTTTTGTTCCATATTACAAATCAAGGAATATACACATTCCATGTCACTTTCTAAAGCCGGTCTTATCGTTTGCGTTTTACTCCCCTTCAATTCTACAAATATTTATGCACGAACGTTTTATACCAGGGGCAGCATTATTGGGTAAAGGAACACCATTTGCTACCGTACAAAAACATCACCGGTTTTCAATCCGAACTCTTCATAATTACCGCTAATCAGCTGCAAAGAATTATTACCGGTACGTTTAAACTTTAGTTCATCTGACAGCCAATTGCGACCGGTAGCATCATAGCATCTCAGTTCAAGTGTGATGATGTCTTCGCCGCCTACAAAAGTGTAAAAACTTCCTTTATACTTGCTGCTGAAGGTTTGAACATATTCATGACCGTTAATTGTTCGTGTAACAATAGTATCGTTTAAAGGATATTTCCATTTATCAAGCAAGCAATAAGATTCGACAAAAATAGTTGCATAGGTGTCCTGTCCCGCGGAAAACCTGCATACAAAAGCAGTGGAGCCTTCATACCGTTGTCTGCTCGGTTCGGTGGTGAATAACATCCATTCTTTTTTACCGTATAATGAATCCCAGTTTTTCAGCTTCTCAATGGAAATCGGTTTACTCTGTGATTTAGGTTTAGACGAAACAGCAGATTTTGACGTTATTGAAGTGGATGTCTTGCTTGTAGGGGAGCTATTGGTTTTGGCGCTTTCTGATGAGCTTTCTGCCTTTTCGCTCTTAGTTTGTGAGGAACTAACCGCTTTTTTATTTTCCTGAACTTGCTCAGATTCTACAACGGCAGAAGTTGAAACAGATTGTGATGACTCCGAAGAATTATCAAAGCTTACAGTAGGATTCTGATTGGTACATCCGCATAAGCCGCATATTATAACCAATGTCAAAGCTAAAGTGAAAATATGGCGCATGAATATTTCCTTCTCTCCGTTTGAAATCACAAAACCGTTAAGCAATTTAAGTCCTATAGAAAAATGAACCCAAGCATTCGAATTTAGATTCATTGGCAATCGATTTAATTACTTTAAAATTACTGTTACTCCGCTGTTCATACAAATTAGACAATATATTATCATATAATGTTTTTATTTACAACATCTGACGTTATGTCAATTTCTTCATGCGTCGCCACTCTCAGGGGTCTAACCCCCTCGGACGAAAAAAGACCGCCCATGCAAAGCATGAACAGCCTTTGCTCTTTCATAACGCAATGGTACTTTCTTTTTCCGTATTTGTCCTTTTCAAATTTCTTTTCGTTAAAAGAATTGCAATCACGATTGCAATTACAAAGCAAAGACAAAAGATGGCCAAATAAAATAATACAGCGAAACCACCTCCGGCAGACAGATTCCCATACCCCGGCCAAATTCTATTTATCCAATAATAGATGAAATTTATTTCACGATAAATAAAAAAGGTTATGATACCCATCGGAATAGATATTAACCATTTATACAGGATATTACGATAACGATCTGCCGCAAGCAGAAAACCGATCAAAACATTTGTAAGCAGGGCACATATAAAAACAACAGAAGAGGTCGAGAAGCCCCCCACCTTACTGGCAATAAAAGTTAAGATTGTTGACCAGTAAAATACAGAGATAAAAAGAACTCCACACAATGAACCTATAATCGTATTTTTCAGGATGTTCATACTTTACCTTCTTCTTTAGAGTCTTATTATTTATCAATATTATATCCGTTTGGGAAATATGTATCAATAGTGAAACAAGCTTTCAAAGAAGGTGTGGAGACAAAATAATTCGGATGCTGCACATCGAAACAACAAAAGGGACAATGACATAATTGTCATTGTCCCTTTTTGGCGGAGAAGAAGGGATTTGAACCCTTGCGCCGGTTACCCGACCTACTCCCTTAGCAGGGGAGCCCCTTCACCACTTGGGTACTTCTCCATGTTGGTGAATAAAACAGCTTGTTTACTTTTTGAAAAAATTGGCGGAGAGGAAGAGATTCGAACTCTTGGTCCCTTGCGGGATCACTAGTTTTCAAGACTAGCTCCTTAAACCACTCGGACACCTCTCCACTCACAAGTGCGAGAATAATAATATCATATTTCTAATGCGCATGTCAATGAATTCTTAAAAAAAACCACCCGAAAGTTCAAAAAACTTCGGGAGGTTATTCTTTTTACTGTTTTGACAGGAATTTGGACTTATCGAATATCCCGCAGATTCCCATTGCCGGAATAGTAGCAACAAACCAAAGCAGGGAAAACGGCAGGCAGACCTGTCCCAGAATATTCAGCGGCAGTGCCGAATAATCCCAAACGTCAAGCTTCAGCACCAGGTTGACAAGCACTCCAATCCCGAATTCTACGCCGGTGATTATTCCCGAACCGGCAAAGCACCGAAGCGCCAGCGGCTGGTTTTTAATGCGCTGATTGCATACGCGGTCAATCAGGCACAGGCAGATACCGCCGGCGGCCGCCATGGAAATATCTGTTCTTCCACGAAAAGTAACTTCCAGAGCCGGGTAAATCGTTCCTCCCGTCAAAAAAAGAAATGCGTATTTTTTCATATCATCACCCCGTTCTGCTACTTTTGCATTGTTTGCAGGTTAGGGCAATTTATTCGTGCCGGCTTAATTTTCAGCCTCTTTATCCGTTAGGATTGTTTTTTGATTCCGATGTGTTATAATAAAATAAATAAAAGGATTTTCTTAAAATACTTCCGAGAATAGAAAAATGTTTTATTATTTTATAGAAAATGTGCAGGTAAAATTTGAGTTAAAGGGGAAATTTGGATGAAGATCATCAGTGCACCGGATTATCAAAGTATGAGCAGAAAAGCGGCGAATATCATTTCGGCTCAGGTTATTTTATTTCCAAACTCCGTTTTGGGGCTCGCCACGGGTTCCACTCCGCTTGGGGTTTATAATCAGCTGATCGAGTGGTATAAAAAAGGAGATTTGGATTTTTCGAAGGTTCACAGTGTCAATCTGGATGAATACTGCGGATTGTCGGTGGAACATGAGCAAAGTTACCGCTACTATATGAACGAGAATTTCTTTCACCATATTAATATTCCAATAGAGAATACGAATGTACCGAATGGGCTTGCTAAAGACATTGACGCCGAATGCCGCAGATATGACAAGGTGATCAGCAGCTTGGGCGGGATTGATTTGCAGCTTCTGGGTATCGGCCATACCGGTCATATTGGCTTTAATGAGCCGGATGAAGATTTTGACAAGACCACACATTGTGTCAGACTAAAGCAAAAGACAATCGACGCCAATGCGCGCTTTTTTGCAAGCGCCGATGAAGTGCCAAAGTATGCTGTTACGATGGGAATCAAGGCGATTATGCAGGCGAAGAAACTGCTGCTGGTGGCAAACGGAACGAACAAGGCGGACATCCTGTACCGTTCGCTGTTTGGTTCCATAACGCCCGAAGTACCGGCCTCCATTCTCCAGTTGCACAACGATGTTACAGTGGTAGCCGATGAAGAAGCGCTTTCCGTCATCCGTGTGAAATGTCCCGATGCGATTGGGTAATTTATTAAATTGGATTCCGGGTGGAGGCTACCCAGCTTTCATACAGGGATGCCATTGGAATGATTCTATAAAATAATTATGTTCAGCAAGAACCTGAGATCCATGTTTTAAAATCTGGTTTCAGGTTCTTGTTTTATTTAAACCTTAACCAAATTAGGTATGTAATTTATGCCATTTGTGCTATAATAAACCCATATTGTTTTTGAAAGGACGCATCCGAATGAGCTTTGGAAGTAAAATATTAAATTATCGGGAAGACTTTATAAAAGATCTGGCGGAGCTGATTAAAATTCCATCCGTACGTGGTGAAGCCTCGGAGGGGATGCCGTTCGGCAAAGAGCCTGCCGAAGCGCTGAACCGGATTCTTGAAATGGCCGACCGCATGGGATTTGCCACTAAAAATGTCGGCGGCTACGCAGGTCACGCCGAATACGGCGAGGGCGGCGAGGTCGCTGCGGTCGTTGCACATGTTGATGTTGTCCCGGCGGGTGAAGGCTGGGATACCGACCCGTTTGTGCTCACGCAAAAGGGCAATCTGTACTTTGGCCGCGGTACGGCGGATGACAAAGGAGCAGCTCTTATCGCGCTTTATTGTCTGAAAGTGCTGAAGGATGAAAAAATACAGCCGAAGCGCCGCCTGCGCGTTATTTTTGGAGCGGGGGAGGAAACCGGCAGCAATGATTTGGAAATGTACCTGAAGTCCGAGGAACTTCCGGTTATGGCCTTTACTCCTGATTCAGAGTATGGAATCTGCAACCGTGAAAAGGGCATTCTTCGCCTTACCATCACGGCCGGACAAAATGATTCAAAAGTTGTTCGGGAATTCGTTTCCGGAACGGTGGTGAACGCTGTCCCGTCGAAGGCGGTGGCGGTAATCGCCTGTTCGGCGGACGAATCTGTCAGGCTGCAAAAGGCTACGCAGAAAATGGAGGGCGAATTTCACTTTGATGAGACAAATGACGGTGTCCGCATTACGTCAATCGGAAAAGCGTCCCACGCCATGCAGCCGCAGGAAGGTTTTAACGCCGCGACCCATTTGATCAAGCTGCTTGCCCAGGCGTTCTCCTATGAAAAGCTCGGCGGTTTCCTTCGTTTTATACAGGAACACGTCGGTACGGAGCTTGACGGCGAATCGCTGGGTATTCGCCAGTGTGATAAGGAATCCGGCCCCCTTTCGTTGAATCTGGGCCTCTTTAACATGGGCGCGGACTTTGCCTCAGCGGGCATTGATATCCGCTATCCGGTTTTATCCAACGGGGATGACATTTTTTCCGTCATTTCCGATTGCGCGGCCGAAGCCGGATTTGACGCCACGATGCTGGGCCATACAAAACCCTTGTTTTTGCCGGAAAGCAGCCCCTTTATTACGCTGCTTCAGGAGTCCTATTTCACTGTAACCGGTCAACCTGCGAATATTTATTCCACCGGCGGCGGCACCTATGCCCGTGCGTTTGAGGGGAATGCCGTGGCTTTCGGGCCTTTCTTTGCAGATGAACCGGATCGCCGCCTGCATAATACCAATGAAAATATAGATATTGATCGGTTCATGGAGCATGCGCAGATTTGTCTTGAAGCAATGTATCGAATGCTTACCAAATAAAATCGAGGTTATTATGGAAAAATGCAGCAAGGTAACGCTGGAACAAATTTTAAAAAATGATGAAATTAACGCATACATTACCAACGGCAATCAAAATTTAGGAGCCATCGGCTACACCGAGCACGGTTTTGCTCACGCGAAGCGTTCTTCCAATTATGCGAGCTACATTTTGCAGAGCCTGGATTATGATTCCCGAACCTGTGAACTTGCGGCTATTGCGGGTTATATGCATGATATCGGCAACGTGGTCAACCGTGTGGCGCATGCGCAGAGCGGCGCGCTGATGGCATTTCAGATTCTCAACCGTCTCGGCATGCCTCCGCAGGAGGTTGCACTGATCGTGGCGGCGATTGGAAATCACGATGAGGAGACCGCCGCCGCGGTAAGTCCGATTGCGGCAGCGTTGATTCTTTCCGATAAAGGCGACGTTCGGCGTACTCGTGTGCGTGACAAGGAAACTGTCAACGCAGATATCCATGACCGCGTCAACTACGCTGTGGAGCGTGCGTCCACGAAAATTGACGCTGTGTGTAAGACTGCTACGCTCGATATTACGATCGATACTCAGATTTGCCCGGTGATGGAATACTTTGAGATTTTTATGACCCGTATGGTGCTCTGCCGCCAGGCGGCCAGGTATCTTGATCTTCAGTTTGAACTAATTATCAATGAAACCCGCCTTCTCTGAATCCGCCGTCATACTTTCAAAAGATCAAAAAGGTCTGGAACCATTTTACGGTTCCAGACCTTTTTATAAGTATTTCTGCTTATTGATAGGATTTTTCCAGAATTGCCACCACGTCTTCATCGGAAAGCGAAACCGGGTCACCGGCAAACAGGCCGCCCATGTTGGCTCGCGCATTGGCAGCATACTTCGGAATCTCATCTTTTTTCATTCCGTAGTCGCTCATTTTTAAATGATCCACACCGCACTGCTTTTGCAGGGAAACAAGCGCGGTCACGAAATCCATTGCTTCGGTGGCGTCCGCCGCCCCAAGCGCTTTTGCCATATCAATCATGCGCCCGTCACATGTACCGCTTTTCGCAAAATGAGTATAATATTCACGGCTGATCATGATTAAGCCCGCGCCGTGTGGCAAGTCGTGATGGTACGCGCTCAAAGCATGCTCAATCGAATGCTCCGAAGTGCAGCTCGAGGTGGATTCCACCATGCCGGCCAGCGTGTTGGCCAATGCAACATTGCTTCGGGCCTCTTCATTTGACCCGTCGTTTACTGCTGTCGCAAGACTTTTTCCAATCAGCTCAATACTTTTCAGAGCGTAGATGTCGCTCATAGGCGTTGCGATTTTATTGAGATATCCTTCCGTGCTGTGGAACAGCGCATCAAAACCCTGATATGCCGTCAGATTCGCCGGAACGGTCATCATCAAGTCCGGATCGACTACGGAAAGTACGGGGAAGGTCTTTTCGTAGCCAAAACCGATTTTTTCGTTGGTTTCTTCTTTGGTCGTTACCGTCCAGGGGTCGGCTTCCGTCCCTGTTCCGGCTGTCGTGGTGATTGCGACAATCGGGAGCGGGTCGTTTGGTACGGATTTTCCCTTACCGGAACCGCCGCTGATATAATCCCAATAGTCGCCCTCATTTGCAGCCATCACCGCAATCGCTTTGGCTGTGTCAATACTGCTGCCGCCGCCAAGGCCGATTACGAAGTCGCATCCTTCGGTCTTTGCCAACTGCGCGCCCTCCATCACATGGCTTTTAATGGGATTGGGGAGAATTTTGTCAAACAGTGCATAAGTCACACCGGCCTGATTCAGTTCATTGATCAAACGGTCCAGGTAGCCGAACCGTTTTACCGAATTACCGGATGAAGTTACAATCAGTGCTTTTTTGCCAGGCAGTTTTTCTGTATGAAGATTGGAAAGCTGTCCCTTGCCAAACAGAATACGGGTTGGAATGTAGTAATGAAAGCCCATAAAAACATCTCCTTGTTTTTTTGTTTTATTTGGTGTAATATTATCATAAACCTTTGAGTTGGCTCTAATGCAATACTGATTTGCATTTTCGGCGTTTTTTACAAGCGGAAATATGACGGCAGGCCGTCTTTCCGAAGATCATGCATGTGGAGGCGGCCTGTTGCTCAACGCCGGTTTGAATTTATAAAACAGGAGGCAGTCATAAATAGAATTAATATCATTTGCTTGGGCGTTCGTGATATGAAAAGGTCAATTCAATTTTACAGAGATGGACTG